>DLXW01000132.1:6723-7151 GCA_003448685.1 Cyanothece sp. UBA12306 | reverse complement strand
AAAATAAATTATCCAAATTCTACCGGTAGGGTGGGCAAATGGATAGGATTTAGGATGAAAATGTCAAATTATCAAAATTTGCCCACCCGACAAGAACTGCTTCGTCTAGGAGCCAATAATCTATTCATATCTACTAAAATCTCTCAATATCTCTCTGGAAAGATTAAAATAAATCAAGCGACTTCCTAAAATAATCATCAAAACTTCATGACCACCCCATCTAAATCTCCTTCTCCTAACGGGATACCAGAGACTTTAGCTCAACAAAATGGACAGAAACCCACCCCCTCCATAATAGAGAAAATTGATACTTCTGATTCATCTGGTCAAAAGTCCCAGAAAATAATATCCTCGACAAACTCTCCAGAACCCCAACCATTATATTTACAAGACGTGAAATCCTTTAACCCTTGGTTACTCTTAGGTTA
>DLXW01000132.1:2806-6548 GCA_003448685.1 Cyanothece sp. UBA12306 | reverse complement strand
GGTTCAGCAGCTATGATGCTCTTAGGATTAAAGTTTAATTTACCTTGGGTGGGATTTTCTGGGGCATTGTTGGCCTTATTTTTCTCTCTTCAAGTGATTTTACCCTCAATCCGCGAATGGGTAATTAGATACTTAACTCCCCAAGAAAGGGAAACCTTAACAGGATTTTTGGTTTTTGTCCTGGCGATCGCTGGATTAGCTCATTATTTTGGAGTTTATGATAGGATTACATCTTGGCTCAATAAATTCAAATATGATGAATTTGGTTCTTGGGCCGAATGGGTGGGAGCATTAGGGCAAATTATGATTGCTTTATTGGCAGTTTATGTGGCCTGGGCCCAATATGTCATCTCCAAAGATTTAACCATCCAGCAAAACCGTATTACCCAACAACAGACTATTGATACCTATTTTCAGGGAATTTCCGATCTTGTTCTCAATGGGGAAGGAATGCTCGAAGATTGGCCCCAAGAACGATCCATTGCTGAAGGAAGAACAGCAGCTATTCTCAGTAGTGTGGATGAGGTGGGTAAAGCCAAGATTCTGCGGTTTTTGTCCCAATCTCGGTTATTAACTCCCTTAATGCGAGATGCTCGTTTAGGACGACCCATGCTCGACGGTTCCGGTGGTTACGCAGAAGATCGTCCCTACGGTATCAGAGTAATTGATTTAGGGGTAATGTTGGCAGGGGCGAAGTTATCCAATCAAGATTTACGCTGGACAGATTTAAGTGAAGCTAATATGGTACGTGCTGATTTAAGTCGCTGTGATTTGGTTAAAGCCAATTTATCTCGTACTGTTCTCTATGATGGCAATTTAAAGGGTGCAGATCTTAGAGGTACTCGTTTATTCTATGGTTCAGTGGAAACTGCTAGTCCGCGATCGCGTGGTTTACCTCCCAATTATCAAACAGGAGAATATACAGGAGTTGTCTTAGAAAATTGTAACCTCGATGGGATCAATAATCTCAGTGATGAACAGCATTATTATTGTTGTGCTTGGGGAGGTGAAAAAACCCGCGCTACTATTCCAGGAGGATGTTCAGGTATTCCGAATAAGTTAGGCAGATAACATTAACTTTAGATAAAATCACCCATTTCTCCGCGAGTGAGCCGTTGCCAATAATCTTTTAAATCTTGGGCTACTTCA
The DNA here is from genome assembly GCA_003448685.1 of Cyanothece sp. UBA12306. GTDB lineage: Bacteria > Cyanobacteriota > Cyanobacteriia > Cyanobacteriales > Microcystaceae > Rippkaea. The sequence goes on along the minus strand of DLXW01000132.1, from coordinate 5,399 downwards.
TTAGAAAGAAAATAACAGCCTAAAAGATTGGGAAATGCCATACTTAATAACATTAAATCACTGAAATCAATGATTACAGATAGACTGCTTAAACTGCCTAAAAAAGCACAAACAACGTAGACAATTTTAAAAATCAAGGTGTTTTGTTGGCCGAATAAATAGCTCCAGGCTTGAATTCCGTAATAACTCCAAGAAATAATGGTAGAAAAAGCAAACAAACACACCGCAATACTAAGAATAATCGGAAACCAACCAATGACCGTTGCAAAAGCTTCTGAGGTCATGGTAACTCCGTCTAACCCATCTCCTGTATTTTGATAAACCCCTGTCAAAACAATAGAAATTGCGGTTAAATTACAAATTACCACCGTATCAATAAAAGGTTCTAATAAAGCCACAATGCCCTCTCGAATCGGTTCATCTGTACGAGCCGCCGCATGGGCAATAGCGGCTGAACCAATTCCTGCTTCATTGGAAAAAGCACTACGACGAAATCCTTGTACCATTACCCCGACAATTCCCCCAGTCACTGCTTTCGGAAGGAAGGCTTCGGTGATAATTGTAGTAATAGCGGTTGGGACTTGAGCAATATTAACTACAATGATCAATAAACAAGCCACAATATAAATCACTGCCATGGCGGGTACCAATTTTTCGGCAATTGCCCCAATACGACGAATTCCCCCAATAATCACAAAGCCTGTTAAAACCCCTAAGATTAATCCAAATAGCCAATTGGGAAATCCTGTGATTAAGTTAGCAATGGCTGCATAGGACTGGTTTGCTTGAAACATACTACCCCCTAAACTTCCACCAATGCCCAGAATACAGAACAGTACAGCTAACCCTTGGCCTAATCGATGCCAACCGCGATCGCCTAATCCACGGGTTAAATAGTACATCGGGCCGCCTAAAACCGTACCATCTTCTAGCACTTTACGATATTTAACCGAGAGACTACATTCGACAAACTTAGTCACCATGCCGCAAAATCCGGCAATGGTTAACCAAAACATCGCTCCTGGGCCACCGAGTTGAATGGCGATCGCAACCCCTGCAATATTTCCTAGGCCAACAGTGCCTGATACAGCCGTTGCTAGGGCCTGAAAGTGAGAAACTTCTCCTTGATCATCAGGGTTATCGTATTTACCCTGAATCACAGCGATGGCGTGGCTAAAACCCCAAATATTCACACACTGCATCCGTAAGGTCAAGAAAATTGCCCCAATTAATAACCAAAGTACAATAAAAGGAAAGCCATTTTCTCCACCTATTTTAAAAAATAAAATAGTCGATAAAAAACCAACAATTGGGTTGAGAATTTGATCGGCAATAGAGGGAGAAGCCGAATTTTGGGCTGCAACATTTGGGGACAATAGAATCATTAGTAAGACAATAATTGGTATTAATATTCCAATATTTTGTCGTTCCCATTGATAGTTTAACCTAGTCAATCTTCTGGTTAAAAAATGTCTAATTATTTGAAGATTATTTTTCATTAGAGTTGATTGAATTAGTCAATAAGTTTGATTGAGAAAATTGAAATCATTCTCCGCAATACAAATTTTCATGAATTTGTCAAGTTTTTGGTAAATCTCGCCAAATAAGTACGGGACATTTCGCATGACGGGCTACCCTTTCAGCCACTGATCCTAATAAAAAATGATTCAGTCCTGTTCGTCCATGGGAAGCAATAACGATTAAACTGATCTGATGTTTCTGGGCATAATTGACAATTTCTGTACTAGGATGGCCTATTTTTACTTCAAATTTAATATTTTCAACCAAAGACTTAGGATAACGTTCATGAAAAGCATTAATCACATTTTGTTTACGGGTTTGCTCATCTAAGGTTTCCCAGACAACAGCAGGTTCAACGGCAAATAAGGGTAATAAGACATTGATAACGGTGATTTTGCTGGGATCTTGAACAAAGTTAAGGGTTTCATCGAGGGCAGCAAAGGAAACCTCAGAAAAGTCTATGGGAACTAAAAGGTTATCGTTAGCTAATAAACTCATAATTCGCTGTTCTCAGCAATTTGAACTGTTGACATTTTAGATGATTGTTGGATAAATTAATTAAAATTTTATCTATATTATTGGGGCGGGATCTCAGTTGTGTCTTACAAAGAATTATGTCTATTGTTGGCTTCGGTACTAGCTAGTGCTATGGGGCAATTATTTCTCAAGTTAGGTGCAACACAATTAGGGGCAGTTAATTCAGGAAATGCTGTGAGTCATATTTTAAATATTTTATTAACACCTGCATTATTAGCGGGTTTATCCTGTTATGGATTAGGAGCAATCGCTTATATTCTTTTGTTAACTAGAGTTAATCTCAGTGTTGCTGGTCCTTCTGCTGCTTTGATTTATGTTTTTTCGGTTCTAATTGGTTATTTTTTCTTCAAGGAAACTATCCCTACTTATCGGGCCTGTGGTTTGGGTTTAATTGTTTTTGGAGTTGTTTTAGTGGTTTGGAGAAATTAATCCTAATAAAACTACGCAAAAAGGTTGCAGATAAAGATTCTTTTTGTTTGTTGAGTTAACAAGTATTAGTGGGAATATTAATGGTTTCAACGGGGTTGTCACCCCG
>DLXW01000132.1:0-2609 GCA_003448685.1 Cyanothece sp. UBA12306 | reverse complement strand
TTCAACGGGGTTGTCACCCCGTAAGAAACTTTTCAATTGGGTGGGTCAATATTTTCTGTTGAATAAATCAGAGATTTTTGTGGTTCATGGTGTTGTTTTTTTTGCTTATTTTGTGGTTTAAAATCTTCTAATAATCCCATTAAGGCAGGAATAACAGTGGGGGTTAGGAAAGTAGATAACATTAAACCACCTGTTAAAGCAATACCTAAACCTTGATAGAGTTCTGCACCTTTCCCTGGAATAATAGCTAAGGGTAACATTCCCAATACGCTAGTTCCGGCGGACATGAAAATAGGACGAAGGCGATCGCTGACAGCACAATATAAAGAAGCATCGTATTCGACTCCTTCTTCTTGGAGTTGTAAAGCGCGATCGACTAACAGAATGGCATTATTAACCACTACTCCAGTCAAAATAACAAAACCCAATCCTGTAATCATATCCAAAGGAACAACTACACCAGGAATAGCATTAGCAATGACCAAACTTAATAATGCTCCTGTCATTCCCATGGGTACAGTTGCCATAATTAAGAGGGGGTAAATAAAAGATCGATATAAGGCAACTAACAACAGATAAGTAATCACTAAAGATAGAACAAAAGTAGAACCTAACTCGAATAAAGTTTCAGCTAAAATATCGGCTGAACCTGCTAATTCTAAACGAATACCAGGGGGTAAATTAGTGCGTAAAGGTTCTAATATTTCCTGTTCAGTTTGACTAATTAATGCGCCTAAAGGGGCTTCTCGAGCAACACTAACTGTCAGGGTAATAGATCTTTCTAAGTCTACATGATTAATGCTATCGGGTCCTGTGGTTTCTACAACTTCAGCTACATCAGATAGTTGCACTCTTTGACCTTCTCCGTTATAGATCGCCAGTTGGCGTAGTTGTGCAGGAGTTTCAACAAAAGTATCTTGAAGTTCAACACTGACGTTTAATTCCCGTTTTCCATCGACAAATTCTGAAGCCCGCAAACCCCCTAAAGCACTTTGGACTATGGTGCCGATTTCTGATTCAGATAACCCTGATTCTGCTAAACGTTCACGGTTAGGAATTATTTGTAATTCTGGCGCACCTGTAACAAAATTAGAGCGGACATTTTTCACTCCTGATAATTGTTTAAGCTGGGAAAAAATTTGTTGTTGAATTTGATTTAATTGTTCTAAATTTTGCCCAATAATTTGTACCTCAAATTCTTTACCTGGGTCTTTGAAAATAGAAGCGCGTATCGGCACAAGAAACCGATAGCCAGGAAATTCTTGGGCTTTGTTTCGCATTTTTTCTATTAGACCATTCAGTTTATTTCCTGTTGCTTGTTTGGGATGAACAAAGGCTGCTATTCATCTTCTTCCTGGTCGATGAACGTAGAGAGTTCGCATTACCTCTGGCTGTTCACTAACAAATTTTCTGGGGGCTTCTGATTGAGATATAGCTTCAGGAATACTGGTTCCTGGGAAAGGTTCAGCTAACCATAAAACTAGATTACGATTTCCTTCGGGTAAATAATCAGCAGGGGGCAAGAGTTGAAAACTGATTAATAATAAAAGAATAGGAATCGATAGAATTACTAAACGGCGTTTTAATTTACCTTTTCCTAAAGACCAATTAACGGTTTTTAACAAGAAATTTTCTAGTTTACTCTGTCCTGTGCGAAAAATAGCTGAGGTTTGATTTACATTGCGTTCTAACCAATTGCCTCTGTTATAGTTTGCTTCTGCTAACATTTGTTGAGCTTCTGCCCGTCGTAAAAATAGTCCGGCTAACATGGGAACTAAGGTTAGGGCAGTAAAAAGAGAAAACAAGACAGAAGCTGAAAGAGCAATACCAATATCAAAGAATAATTGTCCTGCTTCCCCCGTAACCAGCACAATAGGGGCAAATACCGCCACTGTAGTTAAAGTAGAAGCTAACATTGCTCCTCCGACTTCCTGGGTGCCATCGATCGCTGCTTTCATGGGAGTTTTACCCTCTTGCATATGGGTAAAGATATTTTCTAGGACCACGATCGCGTTATCAACTACCATGCCCACAGCAAAAGCCAACCCTGCTAGACTAATAACATTGAGGGTACGACCTAATAAAAAAGAAAACAATAAAAACGGTAATTAAGGTGGTAGGAATAGCGATGGCAATTACTGCCACTGTTCTCAAAGAACCGAGGAATAATAATAAGATTAAAGCGGCTAAAATTGCCCCAATGATCAGATTTCCTTGTACGAAAGAAATAGAAGCATTAATATAGTCATTTTCATCGTAGGTAATATCAAAGGTAATTCCTTCTCCTTCGCGGTCAAATCTGGTTTCTAAGTCTGCTAATCCTTCCCTAATTCCGGCGGAAATTTGGGGAACATTGCCGCCGACTTCCCTAATAATTCCAATTCCCACGGCCGGTTCATTATTACGAATTAAAGCCCGATCTTGAATAGCGCGGCCAAATCTAGCTTTGGCCACATCTCCTAGATAAACTGTACCTGATTCATCCCGACGTAGCACAAATTCTTCTAATTTTTGAACATCATCAATGCGACTGATGGTTCTGACGCGATATTCCCGTCGTCCTAAAATTAAGGGACCGCCGCGAATATCTCGGTTATTGCTGCGCAGAC
>DLXW01000281.1:14194-23487 GCA_003448685.1 Cyanothece sp. UBA12306 | reverse complement strand
AACTATTCCTGGAACTCCCTCTATAAAAAGGTTTAGCTCTTTAAAGTTTTTTGGTTTAGTAGACTTTTGTCTCTTCCTCACACTAGTGAAAGTCCATAATTGGTAATACGGTATTACAGTATTACTATTATCTTCGTTGTTTTCTTATATTGCATATGACACAGGGACGATCTCCATCACACAAACCCTTAATTTCTCGGGTTACACAAAAATATCAAGCTACTATTCCCCAAGCTATTAGAGAGGTTTTGGATATCCATCAAGGGGATTCTGTGATTTTTGAGTTGGTGGATGGGCAGGTGGTTTTGAGGAAGGTTTTACCGATGGATTGGGACTATCTCAATGCGGTATCTACCACTATGAGTGAGTGGCTGTCTTCTGAGGATGAGGAGGCCTATAATGACTTATAGTCAGTTTGATGTGGTAGTTGTTCCTTTTCCTTTTACTGAGAGAACGGCTTCTAAGAAGCGTCCTGCTCTAGTTATTTCTGATGTGGCTTTTAATCAGTATTTGATGAAGAGTGTAATGGCAATGATTACGACAACGGGTCATTTGCCTTGGCTTTTGGATGTTCCTATTGTTGATTTGGCTGCATCGGGACTTAAATCTCCTTCTTTAATCCGAATGAAGTTGTTTACTATAGATGATGCTTTGGTATTAAAAAAGATTGGTACTTTAGCTAAGTCAGATCGAGAAATTGTACAACATTCTTTAAAACAGTTATTTCAATTGTTATAAATACCCCTTATATCATTTTAATAAAGGGTTTAGGGGCGATTATTTATTTAATCTTGGTTTATTTTTTGTTGGTTTTCTTGGCGATTTTCTCCTCCAAAATTAAACCCATGTCTAATCCACCCTAAAAAATATAAAATTTTCTCAATTATCTTTAGATATTTAATTGTTCTACCAACCATAAACCAGCCACTGAGTTACCCTGAGAATTGAGAGGTGGACTATAAGTTGCGATCGCTCCTTGTTCTGGAATTAGGGATAAAACCGCTCCACTAACCCCTGATTTAGTGGGCAATCCGACTTTAGCGGCAAAGTCCGCTGAAGCTTCATATAAACCAGAAGTAGTCATTATTTCGCTAACAATCTGATAATGCTTTAGCAAAACATAATCCGAACCTTTTACTAATAAAAGTCCCAGACGAACTAAATCAATAACTGTACCGGACAAACAACAAATATGATTGTAGGTATCTAAAGCTAATTCTGGGTTTTCTAAAACTCCTTTAGCTGTTAATTTTTCAACAATAGCTTGATTAAGAGGATTAGAAAGAGAGCGAACAGAATTTAGAACTGTTTCGCTTAAAAATAACTTGGAATTACTCTTTTGATTAAGCCAAAAACAGATATTTTCAGCCCGTAATTTACTATTTTTACCTATTAGAAAAGAGGCTAAAGTAATAGCTCCACTGTTAATCATTGGATTACGAGGAAATCCATCATCTATCTCTAATTGAGATAGGGAATTAAAGGGTAAGTCAGAGGATTTATTTCCTACTCGTTCAAAAACTAATTTTTCTCCTAAATGCTCAAGAAGATAAAGTAAAACAAAAGGTTTAATCACACTCATCAAGGGAAATATTTGTTGACTATCCCCCTTAATTTGTAATTGATTGTCTATACTAAGAAAGGCAACTGCTAACCACTGGGGATCAGCTTCCGATAAGCAAGGAATATATTGGGGAAGCTGGCCAGTTTTAGATTTTTGATGAGCTTGTAGCATCAGATCAGATGAAATAGTCTTAAAAACCATATTCTATTCCCTGGTTACCTGTTGCTTATTCCTTAATTTTAAGCTTTTACCTTAAACACTGAAATTTCTGATTGTAATCCTTGGGCAGCATCATCTAAGCGTTCGAGAACAATGTGTGTATCATGTAAAGAATAGGCAGTTTGTTCAGAACCTTCACTTAATTGTTCCATTGCTTCACGAATATGTTGAGCGCTGCTAGCTTGTTCCTCCATACTTTTGCTGACTAATTCAAAGCGAGGGGTAATACTTTGAACCTGTTCAATAACTTGGGCAATTTGTTGACTAATGCTACCGACATCTTCCACACTACTACTCACTTCCTTGTTAAATTTATCCATTTCCATTACTCCCATAGAAACGGCTGATTGCATTTCTTTAACCATTTGTTCAATTTCCAACGTTGCTACTGCGGTTTGATCGGCTAAGCGGCGAATTTCTCGAGCAACAACTGCAAATCCTGACCCATATTCTCCGGCTTTTTCTGCTTCAATGGCGGCATTGAGTGAGAGTAAATTAGTTTGATCAGCTACTTTAGTAATGGTTAAAACCACACTATTAATATTGTGGGCTTTTTCACTCATGACTCCTAATTTAGAAGCGATGGAAGTAGTTGCTTCAGCTAATTGACGCATAGTTTGTTCCATTCTGCCTAAATCGTGTTGTCCTTGATTAGCTGCATCGGCGGTAGTTTGGGACATTTCCGTAATTTGTTCCATGGTATGAACTAATTCTTCGGAAGTGTTGGCAATTTCTTGAGCGGTAGTAGTGACTTCATTAGTGGAAGCAATTTGTTCGGTTAAAGTTGCTTCTAATTGCTTTCTCGAAGCCGACATTTGGGTGGTTGAACTGGTAATTTGAATTCCTGATTGTTGTACCTCGGAAATTAAAGAATTTAAGTTAGCGATCATAGTTCCGAGGGCTCCTAATAATTTGCCAATTTCATCAGAGGAATTGACTTTTACTTCGGCTGTCAGATTACCGGCTGAAACCTCTTCAGCTACCTCTACAGCCTTTTTCAACGATTCGGTAATATTATTAGTAATCCACACTCCTAAAATAATATTAGCGATAATCCCGATGAGGAACACCAATGAAACCAATAAAACTGTTTTCTGTTGATGTTCTCTGGCAAGATCTGCTGCTGTTTGTGACCACTGAACTACTTCATTTAAGAGTGCAGTATGTTCCAATTTGAGTGCTTCTTGTATGTTTTGAAGGCTCTGGGCAGCTTGTTTAGCTTGGGCAATCTGATTTTGAGCAATTAGTCCAAAAGCTCGCTGAACCCCATTGTTATATTCTAAATAACTCTGTTCATATTGATTAAGGGTATCTCCAATAGACGTAAAAGAACTTCGTTCTTCGTCAGAAGTTGCTTCCCTAATTTGTTTTTGGATTAAACTTTGGGAGTCTTCGATTACTCTAGTAATCTCGCTATGTCGACTATTAAAATCATTTTTCGATTGTTCAAAATAATCTTGTCCAAAGGCATTTTGTCCACTGTAAATACCTCGGAAGGCTTTTTCAAAAAAAACCACTTGATCGAGTTGCTTTTCCTGCATTTGAATAAATTTTTGAATCAAGGACAAATCCTGTTGAGCCACTCTTTTGACTTCTCGATAAAGTTGAGACATACCAAAACCAGTCATAACAGCACCAAGAGCCATAATGACAGCGGAAAAAATCAATAAGCTAAGTAATTTTGATTGAATAGTTAGTAACTTGAAAATATTCATAGATTTTGACAATTAAGGATTTTGTAGGCGTTGGATTCGCTTTTTGAGGACAGCAGCTCCTTGAATATCTCCTTGACTTTCCTTGAGTAAAGCCAAATGCATTAAAGCCTCTTGATAGTCTGGTTGGAGATAAAGTGCTTTCTGGAAATCTCGTTGAGCTTGGTCAATATTTCCCCGAGCTTGTTCTATTTCTCCTAGTAATAAATAAGCTGAAGCATCGGTGGGATTTTGTTCAAGATAATTTTGACACTGTTGTGCTGCTGCTGGCAATTGACCTTCATTAGCTAGATTTCTGGCATTTTCTAAAGAAATGGCAGTTTTTTTGGCATTAGAAGCAAAATTATTTCTATGATTGAGTTTATCTCGTCTTTTTCCTGAAAATACATCTGTAGTCTTAGGAAAAACTGGAGTTTTTGTTGACGCGGTTGGAGATTGCTTAATAACTTTTTGATAAGCAAAGGCTGAGGGATAGGGCATATAACGGAAAGGGGGACTATTGAGGAGAGTAGTTTCAACAGCACCGACAAAAAGAAGTCCACCGTTACAGAGAATTTTTTCTAGGATATCTATGGCGCGATTTCGAGCATTATTGTCTAAATAAATCAATAAATGACGACAAAAGACGACATCATAGGGTTCTTGAAGCAACCAAGTATTTAATAAATTATTTTGTCTAAATTTAACTTGATTGCGCACTGAAATATCTACTTGGTATGGATCAGTTCCTTTAGCAAAAAAAGGCTTGTTTTCAGGAAAGTCATGGCTCCGAAAAGAATTGCTGCCATAAATTCCCCGTTTAGCTTTAGCTAAAGCCGTTTCACTGATATCCATCCCCTCAATTTCAAATTGTTGTGGCCTCAAGGGAACATCAAACAAAGTCATAGCAATGGAGTAGGGTTCTTCTCCTGTAGAACAAGGTAAACTGAGAACTCTTAATTTTTTTTGGGGATGGTTAGGTAGCCATTCGTTTTTAACGTGCTTCCGTAACAAGTTAAAAGCTTCGCAATGGCGAAAAAACCAAGTTTCGGGAATCACAATTTCTTCTACGAGTTCTTGAAATTCCCTGGGCGATCGCTCGAGGTATCGCCAATAACTCGGTAGATCATTAACACCACAAGCTTTCTGTCGGACAGCGATCGCCTTAGTTAATTGACGAGTTCCAATCTTACTATCTTCTAAGCCAACTCTTGCTTTAAGTAGTTTTGCTATCTCTTGTTGTTCGGTGTTCATATTAGTTCAGACCGATTTTCGGGCAATAGCCATGTCTGTTGTGAATCCGACAGTAATTTATCCACTCGCAATCGTTGAATCATTCCTTGAGATTCTGATATCATTTCTCCTAAATATCCTGCTCTATCTGAAGGTAGCTCTGTGGGCATTAAATCACTATCTCGTTTATGTACAGTGTCAGTTACTTGTTCTGCTATTAATCCGAGATAACGATTTTGTCCATCTGGGAGAGGGTAATTTACCATAATTATGCGGGTACTTAGGCAATTGCTACTGGCTCGACCACTTATTAAGTAACATAAATCTATAGCCGGTACTATTTTCCCACGATAATTAAAGACCCCAGCTACATGTTTAGGAGCTTGATAAACTTTTCTGAAAGGGATTTGAGGAATGATTTCTACCACTTGGACACTGTCAATGGCGTATTTATCATCCCCAATCTGAAATAGAAGTAGCAACATAGGATCGGTTACAAAGCATCTTAGAGATTCAATGGATATTCGGCATCGACCTAACTTCCTTTAATTTATCTTACCCTTAACGCTGAAAGATTTTATGGTTTTTTATTAGACAAAATTTAATAAATTGCAATAATTCTCTGGAAAAGAGTAACTCCTATTACTTGGTAGTTTTTATGTACTCCTATTTTTAATGGTAAAGAATCAATGACAATGGCTGAATGTGCGATCGCTTTAGGTAGTAATCTAGGGGACTCCCTTGACATCTTGGAAAAAACTCTCAAAATTCTCGATCAATCTCCAGAAATTACCGTTAAATCTTGTTCTCACTGGTATCGCACTATTGCCATCGGACCACCCCAACCAGATTACCTTAACGGTTGTGCCATCCTTAAAACCAATTTAGTTCCAGAAAAACTATTACAAACTTTATTGAAGATTGAGCAGCAATTTGGGCGAATTCGCCGAGAAAAATGGGGTCCCAGAACTCTAGATTTAGATTTACTGTTATATGAAGATTTAATTCTCAATACAGATAACTTACAAATTCCCCATCCACCGATGACAGGTAGAGCTTTTGTTTTGGTTCCTTTGGCCGAAATTGCCCCAAACTGGATACATCCTGTTACTCAAAAAGCGATCATCCAACTCCTTGACGGGGTAGACTGTTCTGGAGTAAGTCTTTATCAAACTTCTGAAAATTAATTTTATGTCTATTCCTAAAGAACCCCCTACCTATTTGCAACAACGTCTTTTCTATCGGGGGCGCAAATTCAATTTTGATGTAAATTCCTTGCGTTTACCTAATGGAGTTGAAGGGGACTGGGAATGTATTCGTCACCCGGGGGGAGCTTTGGCTGTTCCTATTACATCAGAAGGTAAACTGGTATTGGTTAAGCAATATCGCTTTGCAGTGGAGGGGCGACTTTTGGAATTTCCGGCAGGAACCTTAGAAGCAAATGAAGAGCCGGCTGAGACTATTAAAAGAGAAATATGCGAAGAAACAGGCTATAAAGCCAATAAATGGCATTATTTAGGCAAATTTCCCCTAGCACCTGGCTATTCGGATGAGTATATTTATCCTTTTTTGGCTCAAGATTTGCAAAAATTAGAAAATCCCCCAACTCAGGATGAGGATGAAGATATTGAAGTTGTTTTAATGACTTTCTCTGAATTTGAAGCAGCGATCGCAACAGGAGAACTTGTGGATGCTAAATCAATTACCAGTTTTTTAATGGCCAAACTTTTTTTAGAGAAAAGTTAAATTTATAAATTCAATATATGACTAAACTAATTCTTTTATGGCATCGTAAAGATTTACGAATTTCTGATAATATTGCCTTGTTTGAAGCTAGAAAAATAACGCCTAAAATAGTGAGTTTTTTTTGCTTTGATCCTAATATTTTAGAGCGAGATGATATAGCACCTGTTAGAATAAATTATCTGCTTGGTTGTTTGCAAGAATTACAGCAAAGCTATCAAAAATTGGGAGGAAAATTACTATTTATTCAAGGAGAACCAACTCAAATTATCCCTGATTTAGCGGCAGTATTGCAAGCAGAAGCAGTATTTTGGAATCAAGATGTTGAACCTTATTCTAGAAAACGTGATGAGCAAGTCAAACAAGCTTTAAAAGAACAAGGAATTAATTCACAAACCTATTGGGATCAATTGTTACATTTTCCTGGGGAAATTCTTACAAAATCGAATGATTCTTACAAAGTTTATACTCCTTTTTGGAAAAACTGGTGGCAACAATCTAAACCATCTGTTGTGACTCCATTAAATAATTTAGAAGGATTAAATAATCAGGAATTAGAGCAAATTAAAACAGTAAATATTGTTGATTTACCTACGGCTCAAAGTTTAGGTTATAGTTGGAATAATCCATTAATTTTACCTCCTGGAGAAAAAGCAGCTAAAGTTAGATTAGATGAGTTTTGCGATTCGAATATTAATTATTATCAAGAACAACGTAACTTACCATTTATTAAGGGAACATCTCAACTTAGTCCTGCTTTAAAATTCGGTGTTATCGGCATTCGTACTGTTTGGCAAGCGACTACTAAAGCGATGGAAAATAGTCGCAGCGATGAAGTTACAGAAAGCATCTTAACTTGGCAAAAAGAATTAGCTTGGAGGGAATTTTATCAACATTGTTTATATTTTTTCCCTGAATTAGCAGACAATTCCTATCGAGAACAACTGAAAATATTTCCTTGGGATAATAATCAAAATTTTTTTCAAGCTTGGTGTGAAGGAAAGACTGGATATCCTATTGTTGATGCTGCTATGAGACAGTTAAACGAAACAGGATGGATGCACAATCGTTGTCGGATGATTGTTGCTAGTTTTTTGACTAAAGATTTAATTATTAATTGGCAATGGGGAGAAAAATATTTCATGCAAAAGCTAATTGATGGTGACTTGGCATCCAATAATGGAGGATGGCAATGGAGTGCGTCTAGTGGGATGGATCCTAAACCTCTAAGGATTTTTAACCCAGCAAGTCAGGCACAAAAGTTTGATCCTGATGGAGAGTATATTCGGCAATGGTTACCAGAATTAAGTTCTCTTGATTCAGAATATTTAGTAACTGGAAAAATATCCCCTTTAGACTGTCATCAATATAGTTATCCCCAACCAATTGTGGATCATAAACAACAGCAAAGGGAATTTAAACGGCGCTATAGCGAAGTTAAAAATTTGTTAGACCCCATAAAAGGCAAAAATTAAATAGCAATTGCCAAAAAGTTGACTAAGAAGAGTATCAAGACTTTTTTCATGGGGTATATTTCGGGATTACCAATAGATTCTAAGCTGCTTCTAGCCAATCTAAAACCTGCTCTAATTGTCCTAAATTAATCAGTCCATATTGCCACAGTTTAATGGGTAACTGATGGGGAATAGCTTGAGTGTGGCGCAAAGCAAGCTCAACTTGGGAAGGGGGAATGCTTAAGTCATCTTGTAGAAAACGGATTAATCTTTCTAACATCGCTTAAAACCTCCTTTGGTCAATTTTGACCGGAATAACAACCATTTCTGACTGTTTTTGGCTTTGAATGGCTTTTAAAGCCACCAATATAGCTACGAAACTGACTAAGACAATTAAAATATTGATCATAATTTTGTCCTTTATGTAAACTTATGTAAACTATTTTAAGGCAAATGTAACAATATGACAACGATCATTGACAAAAAAAAATAATAATGATACCCTAGACTTTTAATTTTAGATTTAAGTTGTCATAAAGATAATTCGCAGCTTATGCTAAAGATCTATATTCTATAGTTAGTCAATCATGTCAGTGAAAAAAGTTCTCGTAAGTGGAGCTACAGGGAGAACTGGTTCTCTTGTATTCCAAAAACTGCGTCAGTGTGCTGATGAGTTTCAAACAATAGGTTTAGCTCGTTCTGAGGCTAAATTCAAAGAATTATTTGGGACAACAGATGGTTTTTTTGCTGGCAATATTACTGATAAATTAACCTTGAAACCAGCTTTTGAAGGTTGTCAGGCTCTTGTAATTGTTACTAGTGCTGTTCCCAAAATGAAAGCTCCCCCTAAAGAAGGAGAACGCCCTAAATTTGAATTTGAACCAGGAGGAATGCCAGAAGAAGTAGATTGGATAGGGCAAAAAAATCAAATTGATCTAGCTAAGGAAGTTGGAATACAACACATTGTTTTAATAGGTTCAATGGGGGGAACTAATCCTAATCATATTCTCAACAGTCTCGGCGATGGTAATATTTTAATTTGGAAACGTAAAGCAGAACAATATTTAATTGAATCAGGTATTAACTATACAATAATTCGCGCGGGTGGATTGATTGATCAACCTGGAGGAAAAAGAGAATTAATTGTTGGGAAAAATGATACTTTATCTACTGATCCGCCTGATGGTATACCCCCTTCTATTCCTCGAGCAGATGTAGCTGAATTGACAGTTCAAGCATTAAGGGAACCCACGGCTAAAAATAAAGCTTTTGATGTTATTTCTAGACCTGAAAATGATCCAAAATCTACTATTACTAATAATTTTACAGCTTTATTCTCTCAAACAAGTGGTGCTCTTTAATCACGAGCAATTATCGGGTAAAATAAGC
>DLXW01000281.1:2149-14077 GCA_003448685.1 Cyanothece sp. UBA12306 | reverse complement strand
TGACTGAATGAACTATTGTAATGATGTTTTCTCTTGTAGACTATATTTTTTAATCTCCATTGAGGTTTTCTATGAATGATGAACAGTTAAAAATAATAAAACAGGGTGGAATAGCTTGGAATATTTGGAGAAAACAGAATTCTAGTGACAAGATAGACTTAATGAGAGCTAATTTACAAGATACTAAGCTCATTAATGTGGATTTAAGAGAAGCTAAATTGATCAAGACTGATCTTAGAAAAGCAAACCTTTTCAAAGCAAACTTGAGCAAAGCTAACCTTTTTAGGGCTGATCTCAGAGAAGCAAATCTGTTGAAAACCGATTTAAGAGGAGCTAATCTTTTTGGGGCTGACTTTTATAAAGCTAATCTTCAAGATGCTAACTTCGAAAAAGCTAATGTTAAAGGAACTAACTTCAAAGGTGCGGTTAATTTGAGGAAAGAACAAATACAGTTAGCTGATTGCTGGCAACAGGCAACCTATGATGAACACTTACGTCAAAAGCTCGGGTTGTCAAAGTAAAAATGGCCCAACTAATTATCAATATCAATTAGTTTCTAGGGTTTATCTCGCATATTTGAAAATGACTACATTGGAATTTGTGAAACAATATATTTGCCAATTTCTAGTGAAGCAGTAGCAGCCGGAGAAGGGGCATTGCATACGTGTAGAGCCTGATGGTCATGAATGATTAAAAAATCATCAACTAAATTACCGTTAGCTCGTAAAGCTTGCGCCCGAACCCCCGCCTCACAAGAAATAAGATCAGAGGTTTGAACATCAGGAATTAATTGTTGTAAACTACGAACAAATGCTGCTTTACTAAAAGAACGAATTATCTCTTTAATTCCCTCATCGGCGTGTTTAGTAACCAATTTCCAAAATCCTGGATAAGTCATAACTTCAGCAAAATCTTTTAAGTCAAAATCAGTCTTTTTATACCCTTCTCTTTTGAGACTCAAAACTGCATTTGGTCCCGCATGAATACTGCCATCAATCATACGGGTAAAATGTACCCCTAAAAAAGGAAAATCAGGGTTAGGAACTGGGTAAATGAGGTTTTTAACCAAATAACGGTTTTCGGGGATTAACTCGTAATATTCGCCGCGAAAGGGGACTATTTTGGCTTGGGGTTCAACCCCTCCCAATTGAGCAACGCGATCGCTATATAATCCAGCACAATTAATCATAAAATGGGCTTTGACAGTTCCTTGATTAGTTTCTAGAACTTGTTCTTGGGAGGTTTTAATAAGACGCTTTACCTCTGTATTTAGTTGAATTTTTCCACCTTGTTTTTGGATTAATTCAGCATATTTTTGACAAACTTTTTTATAATTTACAATTCCAGAACTAGGAACATAAATACCAGCTAAACAACTTACATAAGGTTCTTTTTCTTTAACTTCTTCTGCACTAATTTTTTTTACCTTTAGACCATTTTCTAAACCTCTTTTATAAAGATTCTCTAAGCCTGATAATTCGCTTTCTTTAGTTGCTACGATAACCTTACCACAAACTTCATGGGGAATTTCATTAATTTGGCAAAATTCGACCATTGACTGACTACCAGCGCGAGTAAATTTTGCTTTAAAACTCCCAGGTTTATAGTAAATACCAGAATGAATTACCCCGCTATTATGTCCCGTTTGATGGAAAGCAACAGAATTCTCTTTTTCTAAAACAATAATCGAAGCATCTGGATAACTTTGCCCTAAGAACATAGCTGTAGACAGTCCAACTATCCCACCACCAACAATTACAAAATCATACATAAGATTTTTTTAGGTCAAAGTCTACTTTATATTAGAAACTATTCCTCATTGTATCGAGGAATGCTTTAAAGATTTTATTATACTAAAACGTAAAAATTCTATTCTATTTCAGACTTCATTCTTTCTAGAGTCATATTCATTTGATCAAACATTTGTTGAGGAGTAATACCAAATTGTCCTAATTGGGTTTTCAATTGTTCAACAGTCATTTTGGCCATAAAGTCTTCTGACAATTCAAATCGTTTCATAAAGATTTTGTAACGATCCATAAGTGCTTCCATTTGATCAATAAAAATCTTTTTACCTTCTCGATCAAATTTACCGTATTCACCACCTAATTGCATCAAAGATTGGTAATCTTCAAATAACTGTTTTGCTTCTTGTTGGACGACTTCAGAATCAAAAAATCCCATAGTTATCTCGCTTAATTTTAAAATACACTGGATAACTGCACTTTTAAGGTGCAGACTATAACTATATTGTAAATGACATTAAAAATCCTGCGAACTACGGTTTTCCGTATCATTAAAATTTTTGAAGATCAAATAACTTGGAACACCCTAGACCTAACCGAGTCAAAGAAGGTACAGTGAATTGATAGCCTAACTGTTACTATCTCGATTTAAAATTAGATGCAACCGTTGGAAAAGCTACTAAATCAGCCTAAAAGCCGTAAAATAACGATTTTTTTGTCCTTGTTGGCCACTCTTGTTCCTTGGCCGATCGCCGGACTTCATAAATTTTACGTCGGACAACCAATTTGGGGCGTTATCTATTTTCTGCTTTGGAATACCCCTATACCTCGCATTGCTTGCGCTATTGATCTGGTTTGGTATTTTGTTCAAGGGGAAGACCAATTTAATGGTCAATTTAATGGTTCATCAACTGTGAATACCCAAGTGAGTCATCTTAATCCTACTCTAACTGAATCTGTTTGTGTTGGGGCGATCGCCGAAAATTTGAGAGAATTGGATCAACTGCGTGAAGATGGGTTAGTTTCCGAATACGAATTTGAACAAAAACGTCGCCAATTACTCGATCGCATTGTTTAATTAATAATTATAATTTTTATGGCCCTTTCTGCTTGGACAAAAAAACTTAATCCCCGTCGACAAGCTATTAGTAAGCGTATTGTTAATGATCCTTATTATCGTTTTCGTTCGGTAGAAGAGGTAAAGATAGCGGTAGAATTAGGAATTAAAATTGAGGTGAATCAAGCAACAGTAGATGATTGGTTAAGGTTACCAGGAATTTCGATTCACCAAGCTAGAAATTTAGTAGAATTAATCAAAATAGGTGTAGAATTGTTGTGTATAGAAGATGTAGCGGTTGCTTTGAGTATTCCGGTACAACGTCTCAAACCTTTTGCTTCAATTTTAATATTTTCTTACAATGATCCTGAAAGTTTGTTAACTCCTCAACAGATTAATGTTAATAGCGCTACAGTAGAAGAGTTACAAGAAATTCCTAGTATTAATTTATCTCTTGTACAACAGATAGTTAGGAATCGTCAAGAGCAAGGTTATTATAAAGATCTGGCCGATTTACAAAGGAGATTAAAGTTAAAAGGTTCAATTATTTCTGAGTTAATGCACTATCTTCAATTCTAATGCTTAAATTCCAACGTTCAACCTTAATTAATGCTCCTGTTGATCAGGTTTGGCAGTTCTACAAACGTCCTGATATTTTACAATTATTGACCCCCCCTTGGCAACCTGTAGAAGTTATTCGTCGTGACGGAGGATTGGGTATTGGGGCAATTTCTGAGTTTCGTTTGTGGTTAGGTTTTATTCCCATTCGTTGGGTAGCTTATCATACGGAATGTGAGGAACCTTATCTATTTGTTGATCGCCAAGAAATTGGTCCGATGAAATCTTGGGAACATCGTCATTATTTTGAAGCTGAAAATGGTAAAACTCGGTTAATTGATGAGATAAATTATGAAATTCCTGGGGGAGTAATTATTGAATTTTTAATCGGTTGGTGGGTCGATTCTCGTTTACAAGAAATGTTTCGTTATCGTCATGAAGTGACTCAAAAACAGTTTGAAGATTAACCATTTTTTTAGTCATTTCTCTTGTTGAATATCGGTTGATAACATCTTGATATACTCTTAGTGAATTTTCAAGAATAACTACTTTCTTATTATCTTAATTTTTTTGTGATCAAACTTAAGTATTAATTGGCTGATTAATAAATACTACATCAATTATGTATGATAATATTTGTAAATTTATTGCTGAAACCTATTCTAGAGATTTGGCGCAATGGTTATTAGGAAAACCGATAGAATTAACTATCCTAGAACCAACTGAATTACAAGTTGATCCGATGAGGGTTGATAGTCTTATTTTTCTTCAGTCAGAGGATCTTATTTTACATATTGAATTTCAAACGGTACCGCAACAAGATGTACCATTTAGAATGGCGGATTATCGATTAAGAATTTATCGTCGTTTTTCTAGTAAATCCGTTTATCAAGTGGTAATTTATCTCAAAAAAAACAATTCAGCCTTAGCTAAAATTAATCGGTTTATTTTACCGGAATTACAGCATCAATATAATGTTATTCGACTTTGGGAAATTCCTACAGAACAGTTATTAACGTCATTTGGGTTACTTCCATTTGCTGTTTTATCTCAAACAGAAAATCCGGTTAATGTTCTGCAACAAGTCGCTAGGAGAATTGAAGGAATTAGTGATAGAGTACAGAAAAGTAATGTAACTGCGACGACAGCTATACTGGCGAGTTTAATTTTAGATAAAATAGTAATTAAAAGGTTATTGAGGGATGAAATTATGAAAGAATCAGCCATTTATCAAGAAATAGAGGCGATCGGAGAAGCTAAAGGTATACAAATAGGTACAGCTAAAGGAATACAACAAGGAGTACAACAAGGAGAGGTAAAGTTAGTGATCCGTTTGCTTCAGCGACAAATTGGGGAAATTACAACGGAGTTTGAGGAGAAAATTCGGGAATTGTCCGTTGAACAATTAGAAAGTTTAGGGGAAGCTTTATTAGATTTTAAAACTCAATCTGATTTGATCAATTGGTTAAATTCTCATGAGATTTTGGAGGATGATTAGTTATCATGAAAATTTGTAATAAAATCAAATCTTTTTTTAACCGCAATTCTCAAGCTTTACCACCACCAGAAAAGGTAGAACCGAGTAATTTGGAATACGAAAATGTCTTGATGATCCTGTTAGAGGAATCGGTAAACGGCGCGATTTGGGGAAGTTTACAAGGAACTTTAATAAGTCATAACATTAAGATGAATCAGTTGGCGGGCTGGTTGGAAAATAAGGGTAAAGAATGGCAAAAACAACCGGATAATTATCAGGAGTTGGGGGAAAGGTTACGGGTTTTGGGACGGGTTGCGACGGGAAGGTTAGGGGATGTAGCGAGACGGTTGGGAAATCAGAAGTCAGAAGTCAGAAGTCAGAAGTCAGAAGTAATTTTGATCACAGTGAATCTATTTATTCCACAGAAATAGAAACAACATTAATTAAAAGACTGTTTGATCATGATAATGTTACGCATTTAGAAGACAACTCGTTTGATGCTACAAATCGTATTACAAAAGAAAGACTAATTCAAGAACTACAGAAACCCTATAACATTTTTCATTTTAATGGCCATGGAAGTTATAACCATGAAACCCCTCGTCATTCCTGTCTCTTCCTCAGTGATAGTGATACTCTAACCACCGAAGATATTGTCACCCAATTAAAATTACAGTCCTATAAATTAGTTACCCTAGCAGCTTGTGAAACCGCAGTTACCGGAGAAGAAACCATTACCACCGAATATGTAGGGTTAGTCAGTGGGTTACTCTATGTTGGAGTGGAAACTATTGTTAGTACCCTCTGGACAGTAGAATCATTTGTAACTACATTATTTATCGTTCAATTTTATGAAAATCTCCAACAATATCCTCCCCATATTGCTTTAAAACAGACGCAAAATTGGTTAAAAACCCTCAGCAAAACCGCATTATTAGATTGGTTAAACGATAAACAAAAGGAACTTGACGGGATACTTAATATTCTCTTAGAACAGGAAAAAATTAGAATCCAAAAAATAGAAGAAGAATATCCCTATCAAAACCCCTATTATTGGAGTGCATTTATTATTTCAGGAAATAGGGTTAAAATACAGGTTTAAAATAGGTTAAAACACAGGTTGAAAAATAGGGTTTAACAGTGTTAAACCCCTACAAGGGTAAATTTGTAGGGACATAATACCATTATGTCATCATGGGTTCTGAATTCTCATATATCATTACTGATTACTATATTATTAGTAACTAATCTTAAGCTAAAACTATCATGAAAGACTCACAATTAATCATTCTAACTTCTTTTATCACTGCGTTAAAATTACATCAAGAAACCTTACCCCAAGAAACTATTAAGCAACTCAAAGAAATTGCTAATAACTTAGAAAGCAAGGTAATAGAATTAGACGCGATCGCTAAAACTACCCCCACCTTAAACGATCTCTATAATAACTCATTTCAAACCTTACTCTCCCGCGCCGCTCAACGAAAAATGGGACAAAATTTTTATCCTTCCGATGAAGAAGAAGACACAACTATTAATAATATAACTGAAGATATTCGTCCCGAAGTCGCAAGAATAGCAGCAATGTTAGACGAAATTAAAGCATCCCAAATTCTTGCTTCAGATAACCCCCCAGAAACCGCAAGACAATTATTAAACGAATGAATTAATTTATTTATCTTGATCTAGCATTTCTCAATGGAATGTAAAATAAGATTCGCTATTTGTTCTATTATCAAAAATCTAAAATTAGATGAAAACGCTATATGACTCAAATTAACTATTTAACTATTGATTTATTTTTATATGACTTAGCAGAGGGACTAGGAGAGGATAATTCTAAAATAAAAACCAATAGACAACGTTTTTGGCAAAGAATTTATCCCAATATTACCCCAGAAAAACTAGAAGAATTGCAAGATCTAGAAAATAGTTTTGCTACTTTTATTAAATTATTTAACCCCAATGATCCATTTATTCCTTTTCCTGAAGAAGACTTAGATGGATATTACTACCCTTAAACCCCATCAAACACCGCCAAACATTAACCCAATCGTTACTTTTTGTTTCAGCTTTATAATTAGTATTATTATCGGATTATTTAGTGCTATTATAGTAAATAAATGGCTAAAAAATCAGCAAAATAAATAATCAACACAAAAATTAGCAAGACAAAAAATCAGATATATATTGGTTAACTAACTGAGGTTTTTCTTGTTGCACCCAATGACTACAATTGGGTATATATTTAATAGTAAAATTCTCAACATAGTCAGCAGTTCCGTAGGTAAGTTCTTTTCCTAAAGCTGTGTCATTTTCTCCCCAAATCATCAAAGTAGGAACGGCTATTTTCCTCCATGATTTTTGGGAATTAAACAATCCTCGAAAGATACAGCGATAGTAATTAATAGCTGCAGTAAGTGCACCTGGTTTAGCAGCAGCTTCCCGATAAGCTTGTATATCCCTAGAAGAAAAAGCCGAACTATCAATAGCCATTTTAGTAAACGCAGAAGCGATCATTTGATAATCATTCCAGCGACACCAAAACTCTGGTAAATAGGGTATTTGAAAAAAGAAAATATACCAACTTCGCATCAATTGTTGAGGAGTAAATAATCCTTGACTAAACTTAGCAGGATGGGGAATATTCAAAACAATTAACTGATCGAGCATTTCAGGATATTGATCAGCAAAATGCCAAGCTAATGCACCTCCCCAATCATGGCCTACTAGAATACATTTTTTATAACCAAGTCCAGTAATTATTCCCCTTATATCTTGAATTAATTGAGTAACTTGATAGCACTGTTTACCTTGAGGTTTATCACTATCATTATATCCTCGTAAGTCAGGAGCAACTACACAATAATTTTCCGAAAATTTTACTATTTGATGTCGCCAAGAATACCAAAATTCAGGAAATCCGTGTAGCATCAACATCAAAGAACCTTCTCCTTGAGAAACATAATGAAGTTTAATCCCATTGGTTTGAATATAATTGTGGTTCAGATTACTAACTAAAGAACACATAAAATTACCTCACGGGGTGACAAATAGGTTAAAAATTAAGTCCAGAGCGGTTTTTCCCAGCTTTTAGGTACTGGAGTTGTCAAAATTTTTGGCATAATTTAACTGAAGGTTAACGCGAAATTCCTACAGTTGTCTAACTGGCAACAGGTGAAATTGATGGTTTTTGATGGTTACTGGGATTACCAAAATCTTGATATTACTGTTGATCCCACTCAACCCGAATTTCTGACGGGATTAGATCAATGGCTACAATTAGGATTAATTCAAGATGAGCAAGTTAGAGAACTTTGTCAAACTTATTTAAGTTGTCCCCTGACTCAATCGATCGCAGTAGAAACTTCTGATCAGTCTCAAGTCGAAGACAAAATTTCTGTTTCTTTAACTCCACAAAGAATCTTTTCCACAGTAACGACTCCTGTAAAACGGGTTGGTTACCTTGCTCAAAATATGGTGCAAGCTTTTAGGGAAGAGCTAAGTATCCGTTGGTTGCTGTTTCTAGGAGTCTTTTTAGTAGTGACATCCTCTGGCTTACTAGCAGCCTCTCAATGGCAACAATTATCTAGTTTAGGCGTTTATGGGATGTTATGGCTTTATACTTTGACGTTTTGGGGAGTAGGAAAGTGGGTAAGTCAAAAATCTAATCTATCTCTAACTGCTAAGACATTGCAAGTCCTTGTCTGCTTGCTGGTTCCCATTAATTTTTGGGCAATGGATAGTCTATTATTCGATGCTAATTGGTGGGAGTTAATTTTATTAGCGATCGCTTCTATTAGTCTGATTACCATTTTTGTCCAATTTCGTCGGGAATTTCAAAGTTGGTTAACTATTATTAATATTTTATTACTCAGTTATCTTCATTGGGGTTGGGAGTATTCTTCTTCGTTTCCCCTGATCGCTATTTATGGGGGAACGGTAACGACAGTTGTGATTTTGCATTTTTTGCGGATGTCTCAAACTACAACTCAATATTCTCTTGATTTAGATAAGGGGTTTATTATTTATGGACTTTTTCTTTTACTATTGCGAGGAATTTTATACCCTGAAATTTATCCACAACAATTAGGATTAGCTATCGGTATTTCAGGATGGCTTTTGCAACAAAAACAAGTTGCTTTTCGCAATTTATTAACTTCTGTTTTAGAAATTTCAGGAATTGTTTTATTATTTTTAGGATGGTTGGTAGGAGTCAAAGAAATATTTCCTTGGCAATCAACTATTGTGGCTGGGTTAGGAATTAATGTCTTTAATCAACGGTTACATCGAGATTGGCGACGACGAGATTTATTAGCTATTTTCTTGATTGGAATAGAATGGTTTTTTTTAATATTGCGATTATTACCAGTTGAATTACTTCAAAGTATCATCCAAGAAAGCGTTCCAGTCTCTAATATTCAGGATAAAATTTATTTTTTTTATCGTTTTATATTATTTCCTTATGTGATATTTTTTGCTATTTTTACCTCTTGGATTAACTATAAATCTCAGCCAAAATTATCACAATTTAAAAATTATTTAATTTTTTTGATAACAGTTGTTCTAGGGATATTAGATGTCAAAGATCCTTTGTGGCGGTGGATTGATTTAGGATTATCTACAGCGATGTTTGCTTATCTTAGTCATTATCAAAATTTTCAAAAAAACTTTTTGACTTATTTAATAAATATCTGTGGTATTTTAACTATTTGTTGTTTTTTTTATTGGTATTTCCCAAATTTATCTTGGATATCCTGGGCTAAAATTTTATTAATTTTAATGGTAGTTTCTTTAATAATATCCCTAGCTAAATTGCCTGGTTTAAAGATTTATCATCAGAGTAGTAGATATTTAGGATTGATATTAGGAGGAATTAGTTATACTTTTCTTTGGACCGCAGTAGAAACATTTTTATCTACAAACAATTCTCAAACTGTTGTATTTTGGTGGCTACTAACACCTTTGACTTTAACAGGAATTGGGATCATTTATCAAACAGAAAGAAAAAAGCGCAGGCGAGCGTTATTTTTGAGTAATTACTCTTTAATTTTATTTCAAGCTCTTACCTTTTGGCAACCTAATCTTCGGTTAATTTCTCTGATTATTTCAGCTTTTTTGATATTGATTAATAGCTATTTTTTTCGAGATCCTTTTGCTGCAAAAACTCAAATAGGGTTTACAATAAGTATTATTATTTTTGCTATTTTAGAAAATTCTCAAGGTCTCTGGGTCGATCTGCTAACTTTTCGCTTTATCTTTCTTAATTATATTTTTAATATTGTTTTTTTAGGACTGATAAGTCAAGGTTTAAAGCGATTACATCATAATTCTTTTGCAGTTATTTATGCTAAAGCGATGAATCAATGGGTTGTCTTTTTATCTGTTATTTTGTTATCAAAAATTACTTTTATTAATAGTGTAATTTTATTTAAAAATAATCATTTTTTTTCGATTAATTGGCAACATATAATCTCGATTTTTATTGCCTTAATTGCAACAGCTTACTCTTATAAAAAAACATCTAATTTTTGGGTAATGTGCGCAACAATTTGGGCATTGGAATTATTAATTATTAGCAGTGCCTTATGGATAGGGACAACGAAATTTATCATTGCATTAATTAATTTAAGTTTTGGATTAATTATCCTAAAATTTATCCATCCTTCTCAACCAGTAAGTTTGCAAATATTACCCCTATTCTTTGCCGTTATGGCTGTTATTTGGCGGATAGGAATATTCACTCCCTATACTGGACTAATTACTTTAGCAGTTGGAATAATAATTGCTAGAGTAGATTATTGTTTTCATCAAGAAAAAATAGGAACTTATATTGGACTTGGTTTAATCACTATTGGTATTCAAGAAGGGGTAATTTATCATCTGCTTCAAGGAGTTGGAGGAACCTTACAAAATCAGTTATTAATTTTAGGATTAATAACCGCAATTTTCGCCTTGTTGTATCGTCTTTTTGATTGGGTTTTAGGACTATTAGGATACCGTCACTTTCTCGATTTAAGTTTAGCACAAATTCAACAAGTAGCTCACATTCATTGGGCGATCGCTACCTTATTAAAAACAATTGGAGTTGCTTGGGTAGCAATTACTTTATTAACCACAAAAACCAATCCCTATCTTAACCCCATTAATGTATCTTTGAGTTTAGTCTTATCGAGTTATGCTTTCGTTCAAGGAAGAGATCCTGATATGATTAATACTAACGCTAATTCTCGGGCAGAATTTTTGAAAAAAGTTTGGATATATTTGGGTTTTTTAGATATAGCAAGTACCTTAATATTTTCTCGCTTAATTTGGAGGAAGTTAGCTAGTTTTGATGGCTATTATGCAGGAATTGTCGTAATTATTGCTTTATTTGTTTATTATATTCCTTGGGAAAATTTAGGCTGGAAAGCAGAATCTTGGCAGCGAGTTTCTTTATGCCTTCCTAGTTTATTAGCCTTGGTAACGACACAACAAATTGCTTATACCAGTCTCTTATTAGTTGCTGTTTTTTATTTGCAAATTGGGGTTAATCAAAATAATTTACGTTGGAGTTATATAAGTTTAGGATTTATTAATTGGGCAATTATTCGATTTTGTTATGATCATCAATTGATTAATCCCTTAAACATAGCTTTAATTATTGGCTTATCTATTCTATATGTTGCTCAAGTCGAGCCAATTTTTCGAGATAAATCACGGGACAAACTTCGTCATTATTTACGTCTATTAGGCATTGGTATTATTAATTTTACTACTGTAATCTTTTATCATAACTTAGGTTGGCTCTCATTGGGCATTAGTTTCTTCACCATTAGTCTAGGACTTGGATTCAAAATTCGCGCTTTTTTATATAGTGGAACAATTGCTTTTATAGTAATAATTTTATCTCAATTAATAATGATTAGCTTGGATAATTCTTTTGGTAAATGGTTAATTGGCTTAGGATTAGGCATTATTTTGATTGCGATCGCAGCAATTTTTGAACACAAAAAACAAAAAATTATGATTGTCTGGCAAAATTGGAAAGAAGCATTTAAGCAATGGCTTTAACGAAGTCTCCAAGTCAGTAGGGGCTTAATAATATTAAG
>DLXW01000281.1:0-1937 GCA_003448685.1 Cyanothece sp. UBA12306 | reverse complement strand
AGTCAGTAGGGGCTTAATAATATTAAGCCCGTACAGAAGTAGTTTTTGTAACGAGGATTTATGCCTCTTTCCAACCTTAACTAGAGCGTTTCGAACAAAACCTACGCAGTATTGCATACTCCCCACACTCTCTTATTTACCGAGAGTAAGTTCTTCTTTTTTACCCAAAATACCTTGAGGTCGCCAAACCATTAAAATCATCAAAATTAAGCCAATAATCATGACTCGAAAAGCTCCTGCTTGACTTTGACTAAAAATAGGTAATTGGGGTAAAATAAAGCGAGTTAAAGAATCATAAGCCCAAAAAATAACCGCTCCTAAAAGTGTACCTGCATTGCTTCCTGAGCCACCTAAAACAACGATTATCCAAGCATTAAAAGTTAACAGAGGTTCAAAACTCTTAGGATAAATCGTGGTTAATTGCCAGGCAAAAAATGCTCCTGCAATACCAGCGATCGCACCTCCTAACATAAAAGATTGTAACTTGTACCAAAGAACATTTTTACCTAAAGCTCTGGGAATATCTTCATCCTCACGAATAGCTTTAAGAATACGTCCCCAAGGAGAATCAATTAAAAACTCTAATCCTGCATAAATAATAGCTAAAGTTAATAAAACTAAAACCATTAATCCTGCTTTGTAAGTATAATTAGATAGAGCTATTGTTCCAGGAAGATAAACTGCCAGAATTAAAGAAGTAGCAATTACTCCCCAAATAATTAAGCTAAGAGGTTTTCTCGGTTGATAACTTTTGCCTTTAATTTGTTGATGTTGTCGCCATTGTTGAGAAAGACTGCGATAGAGTATCCATTCTGCATAGATAGCTAATAAAGTGAGGACAGCAATTAAGAGGAATTTGACCAAGAAATTGGGTTCTATATCCAAAGGAAGAGGATAACTTTTGACTCCGAATGTTCCTCCAGTTAACCATTCTTCGTTATTAGCTACCAAGCGTATTAATTCAGATACTCCAATGGTGACAATAGCTAAATAATCTTCCCTTAATCGCAGGGTAGATAAACCAATACCCAATCCTAGAATAGCGGAGAAAATCGACCCAATTAAGACCGCAAGGATGAGGGGAACGCCTTTGAGGGTGAGTAAAGCGGTGGTATATGAACCCAAAGTCATAAAAGCAACCACACCAAAGTTAATTAAACCAGTGAAGCCCCATTGTAAGTTTAACCCAAGGGCAAAGATAGCATAGAGTCCGGCTGAAGTAGCCAGGAAGACGATATAACCACTACTCGGGGTAAGTTGATCCATAAAGGTGTTAGAACGATATTAGAATTAAAATTAGTCAGAGGGTGCAATGGGATTGTATCGCGCTACGCATCAAGGTTAAGACATTTATAAAGCTTAAAATCAAGTCATAGCCTAATTTTACATTCTTAATTGGGCGTAGCGCTATATCGCGATCTTGAGAAAATTGGATAACACATTGACCAGTTTTTAAGTTTTAATTTTCATTTTTTCAACAAAATTTTGATGCTCTGAAGAATTTAATCCTTGTTGTAAAGTTGCTGATATTTCGGCTAAGTCTCCTGTTAATAAAGCTGCTGGAGCTAACCATAATCCAGGGAAATATTCACTACAAATAGTACCTTTTGCATTGGGTTTAAGTTTAATATATTTGCCTTCTTTTAAACGAAACCAATCAAATTCTTTGTCATAGACACGCCAAACTAAATATTCTTGGACTTGATTACGTTGGTAGGCTTTTAATTTATCGTTTAAATCAATAGATGCAGTGCTAGCAGCAATTTCTACGATTAATTCTGGCGCACCTTCTACATAGCCATCTTCGCTAATGGTTGATTGTCCGTTAACAGTAATTCTTAATAAAGCATCAGGTTGAGGTTCATTTTCTGCATCAAGACGTACTGTACAATTATCCCCTACTTTTACTCCAGGTGTAGCTAACCAATATCCTCCTA
>DLXW01000079.1:24428-30693 GCA_003448685.1 Cyanothece sp. UBA12306 | reverse complement strand
TACTAGCTGCGGTTGCTCTACCCAACCTTCTGGGTCAAGTAGGTAAAGCACGTGAATCTGAAGCAAAATCTCAAGTGGGTGCAGTTAACCGCGCTCAACAAAGTTACTATACCGAAAATACAGCCTTTGCTGAGACTGCCGATGACTTAGAAGTTCCCTTACCTAGTAAAGCTGCTGGTACTTCTAAATACTATGACTTTACCCTTGGTTCTGGTGGTGCTGTTGGTTCGATCTTAGCACTCAATGCAAACAATGATAAAGATGGCACCAGAGATTATATCGGTGGAACCAGTTACAATACAACTGATCGCGCGTTTGCCACTGTTGTTTGTCGGGTTAACAAAGATGTGACTGGTGCTTTTGGTACTCACCTTACAAATGAAGGTATTATTACCAGTGGTTCTGGCACTAATGTTGCCTGTGCGGGTACTTCCAAAGCGGTTAAATAATTAAAATCCTTCAGCAATCATTTTAACAAAGTCAGAAGTCAGAAGTCAGTAGGGGCTTAATAATATTAAGCTCGTACAGGAGTTGTTTTTAAAACGAGGATTTATGCCACGCCCCAAAAACTATTCGCCTTAAAAGGCCTGGTTTTAGACCCAATTTTTTTGATCAAAAGTATTCTCAATAACAGGTGGGGTATGAAAAGCTCTATCTGTTTTGCTTTTTTGGTGAGGATTTCTTGCTTCTTAGACGCAACTCCCAATAAGACTGGAAGCTCCAGGTAGTTCACTAATTATTTTTTCCTCAAGGTTGATAGCAATTAAATGAAGCAAGATATAACAAAGTTGAAATACTGATGCCAGTTGCTAACAAAACCAGCTACAATAGTTAAAACTCTTGTACTATAAATATAAATTGTTCTTTAAAAACTTGTTGAGGCGTTAATGGCTGCTATTACAAAAAATCCTGATAAAGAAAAAGCTCTTGGCTTAGTTCTCAATCAAATTGAGCGAAATTTTGGAAAAGGCTCAATTATGCGCCTAGGCGATGCAGCACGGATGAAGGTAGAAACTATCTCCAGTGGTGCTTTAACCTTAGATTTAGCTCTGGGAGGAGGACTACCCCAAGGACGGGTAATTGAGATTTATGGACCAGAAAGTTCAGGTAAAACCACCCTTGCCCTTCATGCGATCGCCGAAGTGCAAAAAGCAGGAGGTGTGGCAGCGTTTGTTGATGCAGAACACGCCCTAGATCCTACCTATTCTAGTGTATTGGGAGTAGATATTGACAATCTATTGGTTGCTCAACCCGACACCGGAGAAGCAGGACTAGAAATAGTCGATCAACTCGTAAGATCAGCCGCCGTCGATATTGTTGTAGTTGACTCTGTAGCAGCCCTAGTGCCTCGGGCGGAAATCGAAGGAGAAATGGGAGATACCCAAGTAGGCCTACAAGCTCGGCTTATGAGTAAAGCTTTGCGTAAAATTGCTGGAAATATTGGCAAATCGGGTTGTGTAGTCATTTTTCTCAATCAACTTCGGCAAAAGATTGGTGTAACCTATGGTAGTCCCGAAGTTACTACAGGGGGAAATGCCCTAAAATTTTATGCCTCAGTTAGATTAGATATTCGACGCATTCAAACCCTTAAAAAAGGCAGTGAAGGAGAGTATGGAATTAGGGCTAAAGTTAAAGTCGCTAAAAATAAAGTTGCCCCTCCGTTTCGTATTGCTGAATTTGACATTATTTTTGGTAAAGGAATTTCTCGTATGGGTTGTATGTTAGATCTAGCAGAACAAACTGATGTTGTTAATCGTAAAGGAGCTTGGTATAGCTATAACGGAGATAACATTTCCCAAGGGCGAGATAATGCAGTTAAATATCTCGAAGATAATCCTGAAGTGGCCAAAACTATTGAACAACAAGTGAGAGAAAAACTGGAGTTAGGTTCTTTGAGTTTTGCTATTTCTCAAACTGATGAAGAAGAGTAATTAATAAATTTATACATTAATAATCTCTTGAAGCCAATTGAGAGATTATTAATGTAATTGAACCTGATTATCTCAAGATTGAAAGAAAAATTTTTGATCATTGAGCATTACGAATAAGTTGTTGTCCTACAGGAGAAGTAGCATAACCCACAAAAGCTTTAACTGCCTCAGAAGGCGGCTGTTTATAGACGTAGTAAAGTGATCGTTGATAAGGATAACTTGTTGATTCAGGAGTTAATCCATTAATTGGTAAAGTTCTTACTGTCTGTTGATTAGCTACTTGACTATAGGTAGCATAACTGATCCCATCCTTACCCAAGGCTTGCAAAATGGGAGTGGTGGCATCTCTTTCCATAATAGTAATATTAGGCGTATTTCCAAAGTCACCTCCATTTAAAACTGATTCGCGAAATATTTTATGTGTACCACTGATAGAAGGTCGATTAATCACACGAATGCTTCCAGGCGATCTCCCTAAAACAGACCAATCTCTGATTTTTCCTTGAAAAATATCCATTGCTTGAGTTTCCGTTAATCCCTTGCGGAAAGGATTTTTAATCCCCACTACAAGAGCGATCGCATCTTGACTGATGGGAATTGCGACTAAACCTTGTGACTGTTCTAAGGCTGTAAGAGGTCGGGAAATAGCAGCCAAATCGATATTATTGCCTAAAAGAAGTTCAATACCTTTATCTGATCCTTGAGCATCCGTGATTACCTTAGTTCCTGAAAATTGCCCTTCAAAGCCAGATTTTAGGGCTTGATTGAGTAATACCATACTTGTAGAACCATTAATTTTAACGGTGGTTCCTTGGCGAACTAGCTTTGGAGGATTAAAGGTTTCTGAACTGGTGGGAGAGGGAGGTGATGGTAAAGGAGAATTAGAAGTAATAGGTTGGTTAGGATTGGGGATAGATTGCCCTGACAATAATTGAGCAAGATTGCCACCAGATTGATGAGTAAACCACCAATAACCTCCTCCTAAAATTCCTCCAGTAATTAGGAGAGAAACAATCATCAAAGTAGTTTCATTTTTGTGTGACATAATTTACTGTACTCCCATAAGTTTTAGTCTATTCCCTTTAATAATATTGGCCAATTGCCTTGATACTTAAACGATAGTCAAAGTTTGTTTGATTTAAAATCCACTTGACATAGGTATTACTATTAGGTCCAGGAAAATATCGATAACAGTAATTATAAGGGTAAGTAATCGGACTATTTTCAATAGTTTTGGCTAAACTATTTCCTAATTCCTTTGTCCATGATGTTTCTAGCCAGCTGTCTCCATTCCCAACACCATTCGTATAGGGCATTAAATTTTTATGTAAGTGTCCCCAACTCACTGGAGATAAGCCTGGTTTTTGCCAAATTTCCCAGCGATCTTGTTGATTACCCCTAATAACAACATACCAATAATGAATTGCCACAAAGCCGATTAACGGTATTTTAGCTGCTCTCAACTCGACAATAGTCTCCATTGTCTGATTAACTTGTTTAATTTTTAATTTTCTCTTACCCAAAATAATCAAAGCATAGATAATTCTCCTAATACTTCGATCCGTTTATAGTTACTCAAAGTCATGAAGGTATCCGAGAGGATTTCCGATACGCTAGGGCTAATCCAGCCCATTTGTCGCAGAAGATAAATAGCTGTGGCGTATTTAGCTTGTTTTGAACCATCAAGCACTTTAATCGCTAAACCCATACCCTGGCCAATACGACCGACACATTGAATTCCCCCACCACCTGATTTACTAACCAATTCTCCTTCAGTTAAGCGCATTAATTCCGTATCAAAGGCTCCTACTCCGGCAACCATAGTAGGATAATAAGTCATAGATCGGACAATACGCTCTAAATCGAGGGTATTACCAGAAGCTAATAGGGCATATAAATGGGCTATTTGTCCCATTTTCATCGAATAAGTCGGGGCTCCACAATCATCGTGAGCGCTAATTAATTCGTCCCCTGGCATGGCCAATAGTTCGGCAATTTTGCTTAAAATTAACTGTTGTACAGGAGAAGATCGCCTTAGATAGGTGTTTAGTGGCCAGTTCCTTTGTTGACAAACAGCCAGCATTCCAGCGTGTTTACCAGAACAATTATGTTGTAGGGGACTATTACTGCCTTTGGGAATGGGACATTGTAAAGCACTTGGTTCAATATCAGCCCGCCATAGGACATTAAATACCTGTCTTGCTTGTTCTACCATGCCTTGATGGGAACTACAAATGATTGCTAGATCTTTATCATTGAGTTCATAGCGTTCTAAAGTTCCTGTGCTAGCAATGGCTAAAGCTTGAAAAGGTTTGAGGGCTGAACGAACAAAGGAAGTAGTTTCTGAACTGCCAGCCACTAATAAGAGTCTTCCGCGAGCATCACAGACAGTAGCTTCGACAGAGTGAGTAGATTCAACAATACCTTCTCGAAGTAAATGAACCTCTAATTTGGGCGCTTGGGTGCGTGTTCCTCTGGTCATTCGATTTTAACTTTTAAGGTTTAGATTGGGAATTTTAGGGAATTTTTAACAATTCCCGATTCGGCTAAGGCTTTAAGCAAAATTAATTGCTATTTTAAGCCAAAAAAAGCAATACGAGGGTGTCACTAACTATTAATCCCCCTAGAATAGCTCCTGTTTTTATTAAGCGTTGCAAAATGGGGTTAATTTGGTAGGAAACAATCAAGCGATCGCGAACTAAAACTTCCGGAGGTTTAGGCCAGGTTTGACCGTCATACCATCCTGATTCTTCATAAAAGACGTTTTCTTGTTTAAGGCGATCGCTTACATAACGCCATCCTAGGACTAATTGTAATAATACCAAAGTCACCATTAACGCTGCACCGATATTACTAGACAAAATAAAGAGAAGTAGGCACTTTTTAGGGGGGAAGCTATAGGCGGCAATGGGACTACTTATCAGCCATCCTATCAGTCCTATTACCGTCATTTTACGCAAATAAGGTATTTTTTCTAGGGTTGCCCAACGAAAAAACCAAGATTCTTTTAATTGTTCGTATTCGTTAACGGGTTGTTGTTCGGTGGGAACGGGACAAATATTAGTTGGCAATTCCCTCATTGTTTTGATAATTTATGATGCTAATTAATTGACCAATTTACTTTTTTTTAGGGCTCAAATTGCCGAAACCACTCTTAAGAACGGTCAGCCTTGAATACAGTTTCTTGTAACTGAGATAATTGCAATTGTTCGCCATGGCCCCAAAAGGCTTCTAAGTTATAGAATTCCCGTTCTTCGGGTAAAAAAATGTGGGAAATTACTTCTCCATAATCTTGGAGTATCCAAGTTCCTTCCCTTTTTCCTTCTACTCTTAGGGGATATTTATCACAAGTTGCCACAACTTTTTCTTCGATAGCATCAGCGATCGCTTTGACTTGGGTTGTGGAAAAACCTGTGGCTATGATCAAGTAATCAGTTAAATAAGATACTTCAGTTACTTTGAAGATCATTAGATTATCTGCTTTGCGATCATCTGCTGCTTCGGCGATGGCTAATACAAGCTTTTCTGCATTTGCTTGAACTCGATGATCACTTAGAGTTAGGATGGGAGTATTTCCCTTAGTCATAGGCTGGTCTTTGGTCATTAATAATATTATGGTCGTAAATTTTTAATTATTCAAAGGTTAAAGGTTAAAGATTTACCTATGGCCATCTTTTATGCTTTAGCCTTTTGTAAAGCCCAATTGCGAGTTAAGATTACTCTAGGATCAATGATACGATGCCCATTTAATAAATATTTTAGTGAATAGTCACAGGTTTGTCGTACACTTTGATAAATATTTTTCCAACTTACCTGGCGTATCATCGTTAATTCTGGAGTATTTCCCCTATGGGGTTCAATGGTATCGGCTACAAAAACTATACAACTTAGCTTACTCATTTTGGGACTGCCTAAAGTATGGTTGCTAATAGCCTTTAAAACTTCTTCGTCGGTCATACCAAATTGTTCTTTAGCTACCATAGCACTAACATCGGCATGAAGAAGATGGGGATGAGCTATGCAGATGGGATCAATGTTTAGTTTTTCCCTTTGAGCCATGGTTAAAAGTTTTTTGGGAGTAAAAAATTTGGCTAGATCGTGCATTAACCCTGCTTGCGCTGCTTTTTCAGGGTTAACTCCGTGGCAATGGGCTAATTTCTGGCAGGTTGCCTCAACCCCTAAGATATGCTGTAGGCGATGTTGGGAAACTTTGCTATTTAACCAGGGTATTACCTGCTCTCGCATATTGATTTTTAAGTTGAGAGACTTTCTCTTTGTAATTATACCTTGTTCTCTCATATTATAGCAGTACGTATTTTGGTTAGGACATTTAT
>DLXW01000079.1:23486-24356 GCA_003448685.1 Cyanothece sp. UBA12306 | reverse complement strand
ACATTTATCTACTCCCCACTCCTTGCTCAGAAGCTCCGAAGCTCCCAAATCTATGTTTCCTAACGTTATTTTTTGGACTAAATGACTAATTTACGCAACAATTATGATGATAATTTTGTGATTTTTTTGATAATATTAATTAATCTCTCTAATCATAACTATTTCAATTTATAGATGCTCTATAAATTTATTACCTTAATCTTGACTGCATTCCTTGTGACAATTGCTCAAATAGGGATGGCCCAAAATATTAATCAACTTTACTACAAAGCTAGAGCAGCCTACAATCAGGGGAATTATACAGAAGCAGAACTTATTTTTCGTAGAATTCTCCAACTAGCCCCTAACTATGTCTATGTTTACAATAACCTAGGAGCTATGTTAACAGAGCAAGGTCAATCAGATGAAGCGATCAAACTTTACCAAAAAGCCATTATGATTGACTCTGAATCGGCTACTGTTTACTATAATCTCGGTCTTGCTTTATATTATCAAAAAAGATTAAACCAAGCGATCGCTGCTTATCAACAAGCCATTAATCTTGATCGGAACTACGCTAAAGCCTACTACAATCTAGGTTTAGTCTTCTACGATCAAGAATTATTAGAGGAAGCAGTCACCGCTTATCAGAAAGCTATCGAAATTTATCCTAACTATACTAAAGCTTACTACAGTTTAGGTCTGGCTTTATCCAAACAAGGTCAATTAGAAGTGGCAAGCGAAACTTACCAAAAACTTTTAGATATTGATCCTAATGCTATCTATACTTACCCTGACTTGAATCTGCTTTTAGGTAAATAGTCTTTGAATTGGGTTTTAATTTTTTATTGAAGTAGCCCGCGCTGTACCGTTTGCGGTCAGCGTCGGGTA
>DLXW01000079.1:20270-23360 GCA_003448685.1 Cyanothece sp. UBA12306 | reverse complement strand
CAGGGGGGGGTTACATAAGACCAGTATTGGTTCCTGGTTTACCAGTTGCTAATTGTACCTTAACGATTTTACCGCCCATTTTCATGATGCGCTGTTGTTCCCGAAACCAGTTATCGTAGGGAACTAATTTGGTAAAGTAGGTATTCTGTAATTCGCGCTGAGTCCGAATCCGAGTTTGGCTAGGAACACAGGCTGTGACTTTAAACATCCGCATGGATAAATTCTCCTAAAATTAGTCAAAAATTTTTCAATTGGAAAGATTTCGACAAACTAAAATCTTTTGCTGATTAATCCAGATGTAGATATAGCAAAGGTCGGGAGTCAGGAGTCAATACTAGTTCGTCAAAACCCATCTTTAATCTCTAAAGATATAAGCCTTTAACCAGCTAGCACTCACTCTAGACTTCCCGAACCTCCAACGGACAATCCTCAATCAATTGTCAACATTAGTCGTTCTAGCTTAAGCCAGAGCAAATGTAGTCGAAATAGACACCCATTTCTTTGCCAGCATCAGAGCCAACCAAAGAAGCAGTAACTTCTTTCATTGCTTGGATGGCTTGAACAGTGCTACCGATGGGAACACCTAAAGAATTGTAGGTTTCTTTCAAACCGTTGAGAACACGCTCATCGAGGATGGAAGGATCGCCAGCTAGCATAGCATAAGTAGCATAGCGTAGATAGTAATCTAAGTCGCGGATGCAAGCAGCATAGCGACGAGTGGTGTACATATTGCCACCAGGACGAGTGACATCAGAATACAACAAAGATTTAGCTACCGCGCCCTTCACGATATCAGCAGCATTAGCACTAATGGTGCTTGCAGCGCGAACACGGAGTTCACCGGACTGAAAGTAGCCTTTAAGTTTATCCATAGCAGCACCATCGAGGTACTTACCTTGGACATCAGAGGAATTGATTACAGAGGTAATTGCGTCTTGCATAGTTATGGTTCCTTAATCTTGCCTAATCTTCAAAATCTTACGAATTAATGAGTCAACCTTGGTTAAAACGAGTTACTTAAGAATCTCGTCTTACAACATGGCTCCAACGACAAAATCGAAGTATTGACCAGCTTCAGCCGCATCATCAGCAGACATTAAGCTCGTTGCTACTGCTTTCATTTGACGGATACTTTCAGCAACAGCTTCAACTGGAGTTCCTAAAGATTTGTACATCTCAAGGGCACCAACCAAGCCAATTTCCTCGATGGGGGTAACATCGCCAGACACAACTCCGTAGGTGATCAGGCGTAGATAGTAATCCATGTCGCGTAGACACGTAGCAGTCATTTCTTCGCCATAAGCATTGCCACCAGGAGAAACGACATCAGGACGTTTCTGGAATAAAGCATTTCCAGCGTCCTTAACAATCTTCTCCCGTGAACCAGTTAAAGTTTCTGCAATACGCAGACGGGCTTCACCACTTGTAACAAAGGCTTTGATTCTATCAAGCTCACCGGGGCTGAGGTAGCGGGCTTCCGCATCAGCATTCACGATTGATTTCGTGACAATACTCATTGATGGATTCCTCCCAAAAAAGAAATGTTTTAGATGCTGCTTCACGCAACAGATGTTAAATGAACCAGGCTGGCTAAAGTTGTCTACCAACCCGACCCAATTATTCTGAAGCATTGTGTTCACATTAGTAGTGGTTGCTTAATACTTTTTAACATTTCTTTTAGAAAACGACCCTACCGCTGCAAGTAAGAGAAGATGGGGACAGAAAAATCAAACAATTGCTTGATTGTCTTCGCCTCGCCTTTGATGGGGAATCTTGCCTACAATGGTTTATTAGGAGTCTATCAATTGATGATGGTTTAATCTAATCGTCGTGATCACTCATTAATGAGAAAGTTCCTGGACATATTTTTTGAAAGTTAATTTATGTGGTTACTTGTACTTTTAGTTGTTTTAGGTTTTATTACTTACATACTGATTAAGCGTACTGTAAGTTCGATTACCCGTACTCCCATTTGGTTACTATGGTTAGTCTTAATGGTTCCTCCTGGGATCTGGACTTCATGGTATTTTATCATGGGGGAAAAGCAGCAAATTCCGTCAGAGTTGGTTTTATTCCCGCTATTTATCTGCTTTATAACCTATTGGTGGTTAATTTCATTAGGACGTATCCCTAACCAAGAAAAACAGACTAATAATCACCCATTAACTCCTGAGTTATCCAAAATAGAAACAGGGGAAACTCAATCAACTCCAGTTCGTCCAATTACTGCTAGCGAAGAAAAATCTCTGAGGGATTGTTTTCCTTGGGGAGTGTATTATTTACAAAATTTAGATTATCGTCCTCAGGCTATTTTGTGTCGGGGAAAGTTAAGAACAGCGCCCGAAAAAGCTTATAAATCGATTAAGGGAAATATTGAGCAGGTATTTGGTGATCGCTTTTTAATTTTGTTTCAAGAAAGTTTTCAGGGCCAACCATTTTTTGCCTTAGTGACTAATCCTTGGGCTAAATCACAAGAGATTGAAAACGAAGGGCCTATCACTCGGCCATTTTTTGCTCTTGCATTATTTTTAATTACCTTATTTACCACAACGGTAGTAGGTTCGGAAATGGCAGGTGTGACAGTCAAACAATTTCAAGAAGATCCAAGTCTCCTGATACAAGGATTACCCTACAGTTTAGGTATTATAACTATTTTAGGGGTTCATGAATTTAGTCATTATTTTACTTCCATACGCTACAAAATTACCACAACTTTACCTTATTTTATTCCCATTCCTTTTTTCTTAGGAACTTTTGGGGCTTTTATCCAAATGAAATCTCCTGTTCCCCATCGCAAAGCCTTATTTGATGTAGGTATTGCTGGACCTTTGGGAGGATTTATCGTGACAGTTCCCCTACTATTGTGGGGACTTTCTTTATCGGAAGTGGTTCCTCTTAGTGAGCAGTCGAGTTTATTAAGTTTTGAAGCCTTTGATCCTAGGTTTTCTTTGTTGTTTGCTATTCTGGCTAAACTAGCTTTAGGTAGTAGCTTCATAGCGGAAAAAGCTATAGATTTTCATCCTTTAGCGATTGCTGGTTATATTGGTTTAATTATTACTGCTTTAAATTTAATGCCTGTGGGACAACTAC
>DLXW01000079.1:12248-20150 GCA_003448685.1 Cyanothece sp. UBA12306 | reverse complement strand
TGTGGGACAACTAGATGGAGGCCATATTGTTCATGCTATGTTTGGTCAAAAAACAGCAATTATTGTTGGTCAATTAACCAGGTTATTTCTATTAGTTTTAGCTATGATTAGACAGGAGTTTTTGTTGTGGGCAATTATTCTCTTTTTTATGCCAATTTCTGATCAGCCTGCTCTTAATGATGTTACAGAATTAGATAATAAAAGGGATGCTTTAGGTTTATTTTCTTTAACTTTGCTAATTATGATTTTACTACCTTTACCTGGGACAATAGCCCAATGGTTAAACCTTTAATGCTCAGTTTTAAAAGTAACACTATAATTGAACAAATTATTTAGAGATCAATACTAATAGTTCTTAAGATTTGTGATAGTTAAAAAATGAAAAATCTACTCATTATTTCTCAAATTATTTAATATTGGTTAACCAGACTTTTTGTTGCGATAAAGATAAGAGTAAACCTTGACGATCAAAAGCAACTTTGAGGCGACGGCGAAATTCTCTTGAAATATACCATTGCTTCAGGGGTTTAGTCTTAATCCAAACCCGAATAATTAAACCCTGTTCTGCAAAGTTTTCTACTCCTAGAATTTCTGGTTTTTCTAAGATCTCTGTTTGCCATACAGGCTCTTTTAGCATTTCTTCAGCTACTTGATTAACTACTGATAAAACTTGGTTGATATCGTCTTCATAAGCAACAGGAATACTTAAATCTGCTCTCGACCAATTACTAGAAAGATTGGCAACAATTTTTACTTCGCTATTAGGAATAGTAATTAATCTTCCTTCTGAATCTCGTATTTTAGTAATTCTTAAATTGATATTTTCTACTAATCCACCAAACTTATCTACCTGAATAAAATCTCCCACAGCGTATTGATCTTCAAGAATAATAAAAAAGCCATTAATAGCATCTCTAATAAGATTTTGAGAAGCTAAAGAAATCCCCACACCTAAAATACCAACCCCTGCTAATAAAGGTGCAATATTGATTCCAATAGCTGATAGTGCAACAATAATACCTACCATTACCCAAATAATTGTAATAATACTACGGGAAACGATAGAGATTGTGGTTAAACGTAATTGTAATCTTCTATTACTATCAAAATCTAATAAATCGTGACTGAATAAAAGACTACTTAATTTAGCAATTAAAGCATAACTTAAGCGAATTAAGACATAAGTTATTAAACTTACTATACCTATTCTAAGAGGAATTCTCAACAAATTAAATAACCAAATTTGAGCTATTCTTGTATAAGGAAAGAGACCAACAATTATGAAGATTCCTCCCAACCAGAAAACAAATTGAACTAGCTGTGATAAGCGATATTGAACTTCTTTGAGGTTCCATTGTTCCCGTCGAATTAAAATGGTAGAAACAGGCTGATTAATTTTTGATTCTGCTACTCTCTCTTTAGAGATCTTTAATCGCTTTATCTGACGTAACAAAATAAAGTTTAAAATCAATAATACACCTATAATTCCAACTGAGATTAAGCCTCGTTTGACTAAATATCCTAATTCTCTTTCTTTTTTTGCACGTTTAAGTCCTGCTTCTAATTGTTCTATAATGAAATTAGCTTTTGAATCTAAATCAATACCTTCACTTCCAACATCTGAACTAGTAACAGTAAGTAAGCGAATTTGCTGTTTATTAATGGTTACATAAACATTAGGTAATTTATTAATACTCTTTACTTTAATGTTAAGTTCAAGTTCTTTTTGAGAAAAATAAAGATTGCTAATACGATTTAAACGATTTTCAATAACTTTAACTCTTTCATCAATATCTGATGATGCAGCAGCAACTTTAAATAAACAAATACCATCCAGATAAATACAATGAGAAACTTCAGAATTATTATTAGTTTTAGGTAACCAACTATTGGTATTATTTAAGTTGGGGAAAACAAGAACTTGTGCCGTTACAGGAAGTGTAATTAAAGTTATTATACAAATAATAATAATACTTTTGATTAGTTTTTGATTGCAGAAATTTTTAACTATATATAATATTTTTTTGCCAAATTTTAACATATTAATTATTTTTTCTGAGGTTTGATAATCTAAAATTAATGATGATTTTTCAACAATTCAGCAGTAGTTTTTTTTCATGACAATTTAAACCCTTTGCAAAAATTTTACGGGTTGAAAGGCAGGGTTTTAGAACTAATTTTTCTAATAATCTTCTGCTATAGAAGCTGTAATTATCAATTTCAAATACCTTAATCTTCTTAACCTTTAAGAGCAAGAGCTTGTTTGTAACTAAGAACTCTAATAACCGTTCCTGTCTTAGGTAAATCACCATATTTCAATAATAATTTATTATCATTAATTTTGCGAATATTCATATCTTCAACTAACTCTAAAAAGTCGTCAATGGGAGATAAATTACAATTGGCTTTATCGGCTGCGGAAGTTAAGTAATGAGTAGGAATCATTACTTTAGGTTTAAGGACATTCATCGCTTGTTTTCCTTCTCCAGGATTATAAGCTTTGGGACCTCCACCAACGGGAATCATAGCAACATCAGGACTACCTAAAAGTATTTTCTGTTCAATATCAATTGGTGCTGCTGCACCGCCTAAATGGACAACTCGAAGGCCTCCTTGATTCCAACGCCAAGCCACATTGGTGCCAAATTGTCTGCCTCCTTTGCGATCATGGGCAATAGCAACTCCTTGAATTCTCAATCCATTTATCTCATAGACTCCAGGTTCATATAAAACCTTGGGATTTCCTGGTAAATCTTCTGCTGCGCCTTCATCCCAAAGTTGGCTGCTAATAATTACTAAATCTGCTGGTACTTTGGGGAGTCGATATCCAGCAGTACAACCGATCGCTCGAAAAGGATTTGCTAAAATTCTTAGTCCTCCTCCAGTCAACAAAAAAGAGGTGTGACCCAAATATTGTATCAATAAAGAATTTCTACTTTGAGCAGAAGCAGACTGAAAATGAGAAGCTAAAGGAATTCCACTAGCTGCGATCGCGCTTGCACCAACATAGCGGAGTAACTGTCGCCGTTTCATCTTAATCCGTTCTCCTTGCACAAAATAATAAGTATTTATTCTGGGTCTAGTATAACAATAACCATCACAGTGACCAGGAAAATTGTCTTGTCTAAAATATTTACCTTAGAATTAACAGCAATACATTGAGTTAAAGTTTGAGGTAATC
Organism: Cyanothece sp. UBA12306; assembly: GCA_003448685.1. Taxonomy (GTDB): domain Bacteria; phylum Cyanobacteriota; class Cyanobacteriia; order Cyanobacteriales; family Microcystaceae; genus Rippkaea. Next base: position 16,969 of record DLXW01000079.1, on the reverse strand, counting down.
TGATGAATTCCCCTAACGGTGATCGCTCTTTTTTGGAACATTTAGATAAAATTCTGTTTGGAGTAGCTGGTACTTATTTCATCCTAGTTTTACTCTGGTTAGTTAGCCAAAATGGACTATTTTCTAGTTCTCAAAGTTCCAAACCGTCCAAACAGCCTCTCTCGAGTGAGGATGCACAGTTTATTGCTTATCTTCAACAGTCTCTGAATTTGATTAAAAAGCCACCAGAACCCCAGACTGTGATTAATCGTGCTAATCTCTCCAATTCCCCCGCTAAAAACATCGAAATTCCTGCACCTGCGCCAGCTCCCCCTAAAGTAATTGAAAGGGTTTATATTCCTGTGTCACCGCTCCAACAACCTGCTCAAACGCCTGTTCCTACAACGAATTCTCCCTTACCTTCTACTCCTGTCCCTGTGAGTCGTATTCCATCCCCTCCCCCATTATCAGCTTCTCCTCCTACCAAGGTTCCTGTGTTCACTCCAGGCCAAACTTTACCATCCCTACCGCAGAAAACAGCTTCAACATCGGTTCCCAATGCTAATCTAGGTCATGGATTGGTAGGAGTTCTCGAATCAGGCGATCGCTCTTCAGCGATTTTTACTTACAATGGCACCAGTCGACGCTTTTCTGTGGGAGAATTCATTGGTAGTAGTGGCTGGATGTTAATGGGAGTGGAGCAGCAAAAAGCGATTATTTCTCGTAATGGTCAAACGCGCTACCTTGAAGTGGGACAAACTTTTTGATTTAATTAATAGTTGATAATTAAATGAGTATATTTGATGATTTTATGCGTTTTCTTGAAACAAGACTCGAAGAGTTTCTCAGAAGTAATCCCCATTTAGAATTACAAGCTCTTTTAGAACAACTTCGAGAACAGGAAAAAGAGACGTTAAAGTTAATTATTGAATTAGAAGCCCAAAAAAAACGCTTAGAAAATCAAATTCTTGAGGTTGCCCAAGAAATTCAAACTTGGCATCAAAGAATTGCCAAAGCTAAGGCCGCTGGACGTTTTGATTTAGTTGAACCTGCTCAAGAAAGAGAGGCTGCTTTATTGCGTCAAGGTAATCAACTTTGGGGACAAATGCAGGGCGCAAAACAACAAATTATCCAGTCCCGACAATTATTAGATCAGGTCAAAAAACGTAAACAAGAAGTAGAAAACCAAGCAGCAAAAGTTAAAGCCTCTCAGTCTACTCCAAATTATAATAATACAGGTTGGAATAAAGGTTTTAATTATAATACTTATAATAAAGCTACTGACCCATTAGAAGCTGAATTTGAACGCTGGGAATTGGACGATGAGTTAAATAGATTAAAAAAAGACCTTTAATAATTATGTTTGAAATTGTGTCATCAACCATCGTCCTATAGCCGACTGATCTTCTTGACGACTTTTGCTTAATGCTTCTTGTAAAATGGCTAAATTTAACCCAGACAATACATTAGATGATTGTATCTTATAAGATCCTTCTGATTGTAGACTATAAGCTATAATTTGACAATTTTCAACATCAATTACCCAATACTCTTTAATATCTAACGATTCATAAAGCGATCTCTTTGTGCCAATATCATCAAGAAAGCTAGTTTTAGCAATTTCTACTACTAAATCAGGGGGTGAATACTGATTCAAATTCACAATATTTGTCCCCGATGGAATAATTTTTGTTTTTTCTCCCACATAGGTAGCAATATCAGGTTGAAATTCTTTGATACCTACTTGACGAAAAGAACAATTATCCAATAAATTAAAGGGAATATTCTGAAGAATGCCAAATAAATTAATAGCAAGACTGATTAATGAATGATCCTTGCTGTGATCAAATCCAACGGGTAACATTTCTAACCTCATGTGATGATGATAATAATATGCTTTTAGCTTTTCATTCGCTGGATCATTAATAATTTGGATAAAATCTTCCCATTTAGCAGGAATCCATGTATCTAAGGTTATTTTAGTGGTAGTATTGGTCATAGTTGGCTTTATTTATTTTTAGCTTTTAGATAATCCTAGAACATTCATTGCTGCTTTGATTAAACTAAAATAATGAGGTTGTGTAACATCAATTTTTTGGGCATTTTCTCGATTCATTCCTAATAATCCTATTCTGTTCCCTTTGTTAATAACTAAAACTTTTCCCTGTTCATTTCTAATTTTTAATTCATTATTAATCGAAGAGAAATTACATTGATAATTTCTTCCTTTATGCTGAAAAATTCCTTGTTTAAAGTCTCCAATTGATAAAGGTAAACGAATTCCAATAATTTCTAATTCAAGATTAACATTGCAATTCCATTGATTTTCAGTAATTTTATAGGCGATATCAACTCGTTTAGGCAAAGGAAAATATTCCCCCCAGCGCCAGGCAATCGCTTTAATTTGCTGTTGATAATTGTCTTGCATTAAAACTAATTTTAAGTGATTTTTACCAACTATTTTTTGTTCTATAACTTCGACATTAGAAGTCCAAAAAACAGGGAATTCATTGCCAATTCCCCAAGGTTGTAGTTGATCAATAGACTGGTATAAAAGGGGTGTTATTTCTTCAAAATTTGCTTGAGCATCAATAGTAATTAAAGGTTTGAGATGTTGAGGTTCTAAACATTGATGAGCAAAGGTACTAAGTCTCTGTTTAAAACTATCTAAATTATCCGCTAATAAACTAAATCCTCCGGCCGCTTTATGTCCCCCATATTTATCTAAAATATCTTGACAAAAATCCAAGGCTTCAAATACATTAAATTCTTTAATTCCCCTAGCAGAACCCCTAATTTTTGTATTATCTTCTTCATAGGTTGCAATGAAAACTGGAACCCCATAACGTTCTACTAAACGAGAGGCAACAATCCCAATAACGCCGTGATGCCATTGGGGTTTAACTACTACTAAAACTCTCTCTTTTTGCCAAAGAATAGGCGTATTTTCTACTAAATGAATTGCCTCTAATTCAATTTGCTCACACATCGCCTTCCTTTGAGCATTAATTTGTTCACATTGCATCGCCCTTTCTAAGGCTATACCAGGATCATCTGTAGTTAGTAATTCTATAGCAATTTGGGGATCGCCAATGCGTCCAACTGCATTAATTCTCGGACCTAATCTAAAGCCAATATCGTCGGGTTTTAGTTGTTTTTGTGCTTCACTCACCCCTGCCACTTGCATGAGAGATTGAACTCCTACTAATTGGGATTGAGGTAGTCTCTTTAAACCGCGTTTTAACCAGCGTCGGTTGACTCCAACTAAAGGTGCTAAATCAGCAATAGTTCCTAATGTAAATAGTTCTAATAAAGGCTCAACAAATCCCTTTGTTACCCCTAACTTTTGAGCCGTACTCACTGCTAAAATATAGGCAACTCCTACTCCAGCTAAACTTCGATAGGGAGAATCTTCTCGTAATAATTTAGGGTTAAGAATAGCATCGGCTGGGGGTAATTTTTCTGGGAGATCATGGTGATCGGTAATAATAACAGTTAAACCTAATTCTACTGCTCTTTGAATAGGTTGATAGGCAGCAATGCCATTATCAACGGTTAAAATTAACCCTACTCCTTGCTCCGCAAATGCTTCGACAATACGTTCATTAATACCATAACCATCCTTCATTCGGCTAGGAATTTCATAATAAATATCAGCACCTAACTGACTAAAAGCTCGCAATAATAAAGCAGTACTGGTCATACCATCAGCATCATAATCACCACAAATAGCTATTTTTTCCTCTGTTGTAATGGCATCTTTTAATAAAGAGATACTAGCAGCTAAATCAGGAAATTCTTCTAGGGGTGAAGGAAGATTTTCTGATTCAGGATTGAGGTAAACTTGGGTAGAATTATTGGTTTCAATGCCTTTATTAAGGATGACTTGAGCAATTAAAGGGAAAAGTCCTGTTGTTTGAACTAATTGCTTAACTTTTTCGGGATTGGGACTAGCAATTTGCCATCGTTGATTGGGCAATTTCATATATAGCAGTTCTCATACTTTTGAAGTACAGTGTTCTTTAGTTTTAGGCCAAAGGTATAGCAGAATTTAGAATTTAGAATTTAGAATTCAGAATTTAAACTCAGTTTGTATCTAGGTTTGAGGAAAAATAACTTTCCTCAAAACTATACTTCAACTACTATAAAATGCTTTCTCATTTTAGCTTCTAAAACTTGACCTAACAATTGTATCATAGATTTTTTTACTCAATAGATCATAAATAACTTTATTATTAAATAGATAGTTATAAGTCATCAGCAATTTTAAGTATGTGATATTTTTTTAGTCTAGTTTTGTTTAATTGCTGTCACATAAATTGATACTTGTTTGTATTTGGCTAAGTCAGTTTTTCCTAATAATCCTTTTTGGAAATCAACCTGTTCTATGTTTGAAAATCCTGCTTCTTCTAATAAAAAAATAACTAAATCTGAATGATACATAAACTTATGTCCCCAGTCATAAAAACCCCTATTAAGATTGATTGCATTTCTAATGTTGTCTGTTGCTTCATTAGTGGGGTTTAATTTCATTTTTTCCAAGTCTGGAACGACAATTCTTAAACAACCATCTTTTTTTAAGTATCTAAAACAATTTTTTAGAGCCTCTAGAGCTAGATTCGGCGGAATATGCTCTAAAACATGACTTAAGAAAATTCCATCAGCAATATTAATTAAATTTTTATCACATGATGTTATATTTATTAAAAGTTCATAACCTAATTGTCGTTCCAGACTTGGAA
>DLXW01000079.1:11691-12055 GCA_003448685.1 Cyanothece sp. UBA12306 | reverse complement strand
TTAAAAGTTCATAACCTAATTGGTTTAAGAAAACTTTAGGGAAATCTGTAATTCCAAGTAATAAATCTGCTCTAAGATATTCCGAGTTTCCAAAATTTCCTAGACTACCTATATTAAAAATTACCTTCTTATTTTCGTCTTTTAATTTATTTATTTTACGTCTATTATATCCAGTTGACTGAATAAAAACGGTTAGATTTAAACACATCCAGGTTCTTAAAACAGACTTAAGACTAGAAAATAAGTTTGGCGAGGGACTAAGTTGATTAGCAATATCATCAAATTCTTTGAGGAGATTTTCTTTTTCGTTTTTACTTAATTTAAAAGTTTTATTTATCATCTTACTAAATTAATATCTTTAATA
>DLXW01000079.1:11260-11499 GCA_003448685.1 Cyanothece sp. UBA12306 | reverse complement strand
TAATAAGATTATAGCTCTTTTATGTCAAACTGGGTAAAGTAAAACCACCTGTAAATTATCCGTTGTAGAAGTTAAGTATTTACAGATCAACTTAAATATGGTACTTCTGAACTTATGGCATTTTTCATACTTGTGAGGTACAGAAGTTATCGTTTTAAGGCAGAGGGTGCAGGAGGCAGGGGTTAGGCATACCTCATGAGTCCGAGAAACGCTATATACTGAGATCTTGCATCAGAACA
>DLXW01000079.1:0-11115 GCA_003448685.1 Cyanothece sp. UBA12306 | reverse complement strand
ACTGAGATCTTGCATCAGAACAAAAATACTTAAAAATTAGAGGAAGGAGTGAGGTTAAAAGATTAAAATAAGGCTATTTATGGCAATAAATACTTTTTAATTGAATATATTGCTTCATAACTTAATATTAATCTTTCTGCCTCTTATCTGCTACCCCCTGCCTTAAACAAGACTAGCATTAAATTTGAAGGTACAAGATCTGAGTACATATTAAATTTTTGACTAAGTTTAGCAAAAGGCAGAAGCAAAAACAGGTTGTTCAACTAAGTTAATGATAACCTCATTTTGTTCATTAAGTGCTACTTTAACCGTATCACCATCATTAACCTTACTGGATAAAATAGCTTCGGCTAAACTATCTTCTAAAAGCCTCATAATAGCACGACGTAATGGTCTTGCACCATAACTAGGATCATAGCCTGCATTAACTACTAATTCTTTAAATTCAGCAGTAAAATTTAAAGTAATTTGGCGTTGTTCTTTTAGACGTTGTGCCACTTCTTGTAAGAGAAGATCAGCAATTTTTGTTACTTCTGGTTTGGTCAATTGTCTGAAAACAATAGTATCGTCAATACGGTTCAAGAATTCAGGACGGAAGTATTGTTTAAGTTCAGTATTTACTAAATCTTTAATTTTTTGATATTGAGCTTCAGAATTATTTCCTTCTGTCTCAAAACCAATACCAATACCACCTTTTTCAATCACTTTAGACCCAATATTAGAGGTCATAATGACTAAGGTATTATTAAAGTTTACAGTACGTCCCTTGGAGTCTGTTAACCGTCCATCTTCTAACAATTGTAATAGTAAATTAAAGATATCAGGATGAGCTTTTTCTATCTCATCAAACAGAATTACACTGTAGGGTTGACGACGCACTGCTACGGTCAATTGTCCCCCCTCTTCATAACCAATAAATCCAGGGGCTGAACCAATTAACTTAGAGGTAGTATGGGGTTCCATAAATTCTGACATATCTAAGCGAATCATCGCTTCTTCAGAACCAAATAAATACCGCGCTAAAGCTTTAGTTAATTCTGTTTTACCGACCCCAGTGGGACCAGCAAAGATAAAGTTAGCGATGGGACGATGGGGATTATTTAATCCTACCCTTGCTCGACGTATAGCCTTAGAAACAGCTTTAACGGCTTCTTCCTGACCAACAATAGATTCATGGAGATGGGATTCTAAATATAATAGAGATTCTGATTCAGTTTCTGTTAGTTTATTAATAGGAATACCTGTCCAAGCAGTAACAATTTCGGCTATATCTTCTTCATCTACAACCGGAACTAAAGAGTCAGGATTAATAACAGGAGATTGACTATTTGTTTCTTCTGTTGCAGTTTCTTTTGTTTGTAAGGAATGGCGTAAATGAATGCGAGATCCTGCTTCATCAATCAAATCAATAGCTTTATCTGGAAGAAAGCGATCGCTAATATATCGTTCTGCTAAAGTCGCCGCTGCTTCTAGGGCCCGATGCTCGAATTTAACTTTATGATGAGCTTCGTATTCTTTGCGTAAGCCCACTAGAATATTAATGGTTTCTTCCACCGAGGGTTCTCCTACCATTACAGGTTGAAAACGGCGTTCTAAGGCTGGATCTCTTTCGATATATTGACGATATTCGTCAAGGGTAGTAGTTCCGAGACATTGCAATTCACCCCTGGCTAAAGCGGGTTTGAGCAGGTTAGCTGCATCCATATTTCCTCCTAATGCTCCGGCGCCCACTAGGGTATGAATTTCATCGATCACTAGGATAATATTTCCAGCGTTGCGAACTTCATTAATAATACCCTTGAGACGTTCTTCAAATTCTCCCCGAAAACGGGTTTGGGCTACTAATAAAGTCATGTCTAAGGCGATCACTTCCTTATCTAGCAACATTTCTGGGAGATCCCCTTCTACAATGCGTTGAGCCAGTCCTTCGGCGATCGCAGTTTTGCCGACTCCAGGTTCTCCGATTAGAATAGGATTATTTTTAGTCCGGCGGCCTAAAATTTGAATAATTCTTTGGATTTCTTGACTACGTCCCACCATGGGGTCAAGTTTACTTTCTTTAGCTCTTTGAGTGAGATTAATACTAAAGTCTTTTAAGCTAGTTTTAGTTTCTGATGAGGAACCAAAACCAAAGGGGTTGTTCCCAGGATCTGGCGCAGCTACTGCTACAGGTTGCTGCTCTCCCATCTTTTTGATTAAACTAATGCGAAGTCGCGACAAGTCTATCCCTTGTAGGTTAATGATTTTGACTGCTACTGTATCAGATTCTGAGATTAATGCCAGAAGTAAACTTTCGGGGCTGACATAGCGATCGCCTTCTTGACGGGCGTTATTAAAAGCTTGTTCTAGTATTCTTTTAACAATAGGTGTAAAAGGAATATTAGCCGGACTAAATCCTCCCCCTTTTCCTCTAATTTGTTGGATCGTGTATCTAGTTTGTACTAGGTTCAGACCAAACTCTTGTAAGACAATTGATGCTGTTGAGGTTCCTTCTCCTATCAACCCTAAGAGGAGGTGTTCCGTTCCCACTAGGTTTTGTCCCGTACGGCGGGCCTCCTCTTTGGATAACATGATCGCTTTAATGGCTTTATCGGTGAAGTATTCAAACATGATTTGACGAGGAGCTTGGCTCGTTACATTTCTTCATATAATCATACTCTAACTTGTTTTAAAGGCGATCGCAGTGAGGAAAGCCGTAATCTAGCACAATTTAAGTTTGTGCTAACTTTAATCAGTGGGATCTTAAAAGGTGCAGATCAATGACCATCAACGAATAATCATTCCTGCTAAAATAGTTTGTAATTCTTGAGTTAAATTAGCTATAGCTTGACGACGATTAGTTTTATATTGTTCTACTCGATTAGAAACAGAAATTGGATTGGCGATGGTCATTAGAACAGTTTGTTGACCAAGCTGAGGGCGGAAGAAAGCGTTATTACCCTGGATTTTAGAGACTAAATCCCATAATAATAATGTTGTTTCTGCAAACCTTTCTACCGTAGGTTTTTCTTTAACATAATAGCCTGTTACTGCGACAAAAGATTCAACTATTCTCATGTGCCACATTCTCAGACTAGCTTCTTCTGCGATGCGATCACCTAATCCCTTTTCCACTGATGAGAAATTATTACTTTCTTTAAAATCTTCTCGATAAATACAATCCCATCCCGCTTGTTCTAAACGACGGCAGCGATCAATAACGTTACCTTTGGGTTTAAGATTAAAATAGTTTTCAGCCACTTCTAAAGCCACATTCATTAAGTCAGGAAGTCTTTGAGATAAGTTTTTTTCAGCAGTATCTGGTAAATTTTTATGATAAAAATTACGATAAAAATCTTCCATCAAACCCAATAAATTTTCTCCTAAATTATACAGCCTCTTGTAAAGTTTTTCTTCGTCTATTAAGGCTGTTTTATCTCGAGACTCTATCTTAATTCCCACATCTATTTCTAACTGGGTTAATAACTTTTCAATTTCTTTCCAAGGTGGAGTAATATAGTGATATTGAATGCCAATAGGGACAATAATAACCTCTTCATTTCGGTTAGCTTTTTTGAGATCTTCTACACACCAAAAACCTAATTGAGCAATCCCAGGCTCTAAGGGACTAACAATCTCATTATGACCATTTGTAGCTCCTTCTGGGGCAGCGGCTAAAGGAAATTGACTATTAGCTAATAAATCCCTCGCTGAGCGTAAACCAGGGATATCCAATTTTCCCCGTTGAATCGAAGTTCCCCCTAATTTTGAGTAAAGCCAACCTACTGTAGAACCTGCCCAAAGGGGAATGCCCCGATCATACATAAAATGAGAATGAATCGGAGAATTGAGACAGATATTTTTTTGTTTAGCTATTTGAGGTAAAAGTTTCCACATTAAATATCCCATACAGTAAGGATCATTACTACTAGGATGGCGAAAAGCAAGTAATAAGCGAATTTTTTTGTGCTGAAATTGTTGATAAAGTTCTGCTAAACTCTCAAGGTTATTAGCTTTAATTTGGGTTATATTCGTTTGCCATTTTAGCCAAAGCGGTAAAATTTGTTGACATACCTGTAAAACTAAAGGATTAATATTAGGGGGAATAAATTGAAGAGGAGGTTGGACACGAGTCAATGATTCAGTCATAATTTTAAATTACTTTTTGATATTTCAACTAAAAATTCTAAACTTTTCCAACAATTTTAGTTCAGCAATTTTATAGATAGGGTTGCTTAAGCATAGTGTTTAAGATCAACTGTTATTATTTATTCATAATCGCTTAAAGCTAAATGATTTAGTCAATCAACTGTAGTTAAGAGGAATAACCCTTGACAAATGGAAAAAAATGGTTAGAATGGCTCCATATCTATCAATTACTCTAGGTTATACCTAAAATACTAAATACTTGCTTATTCTTGACAAAAACGTTAGAATAAACATTAATTTTTGTAAATAAGCACAGCTTAAAATATGTCAAATATACCTCAATCTCTCGATTGTTGGAGATTATTTCCATTCAAAAGCAGTTTAATGAGGGAAACCTAAATCATGAACCAACTCAAACAATATTGGGTTGCTGAGTCACTAGAGAGGGACTTGGGCAACCCATTAGACCCCGATAGTACCATGTCCTTTAAAAGAGTGGTTGAAATTGATGAGAGTGAGGAGTTTCCCCACTCAGAAATCGAGTGGCTTTACAATTGGAAACTGCAACATTATTATGTTCCGGCGGAGTGTGGTGGGGAATTTACCTCATTTGAAGAATTTGTCTCTTTTGTTCGTGTTCTATGTCGTCGAGATCAAACCATAGGAATTGCTTTTACCACATTATTTTGGTCATTTATTACCTGGATGACAGGAACCCCAGAGCAAAAGCAAAAATTAGCCAACTATATCAAAAATGAAAATGGCACAATGTGCTTGGGCTATTCCGAAAAAGAACACGGTAGTGATTTAATTGGTGGAGATTTAACCGCAAAGAAAGTTCCTGGTGGTTATATCCTTAATGGAGAAAAATGGCCGATTAATCGGGCAACTATTTCAGGAATGCCCTACATTTTGGCTAAAAGCGATCCTAATGGTGGTCCGAAATGTTTAACCCTATTTACAGTCGATAAACGGGAATTAGATCAAAATAGCTATTACAATCTACCTAAAATTTTAACCCACGGTATTCGAGCTTCTGACATGAGTGGGATTGGTTTCAAAGATTGTTTTGTTCCTGATTCTATGCGCCTTAAAGAAGAAGGAGATGGCTTAGAAATTGCTTTAAAAGGATTTCAAATTACTAGAACTCTTTGCGCCACATTTTCCCTAGGGGCAGCCGATACAGCCCTCAGAACAACTTTAAATTTCGCTCTCAAGCGCATTGTCTACGGCAAAACTGTTTTTGAGCTTCCCCAACCTCGTAAAACTTTAGTAGATGCCTTTTTAGATATCTTAATTTGTGATTGTGAAACTATTGGTTCTGCAAGAGGTTTTCATGTAATTCCTGAGCAATTTAGTGTCTGGGCTTCTGTGGTTAAATATTTTGTAACCACTAAGCTAGAGAACATGATTAACGATGTTTATGTCGTTCTGGGTTCTCGCTTCTATATGCGCGATGAACATGACTGGGGAATCTTTCAAAAAGTTCTCAGAGATAATTCGATTATTAGTATGTTCGATGGTAGTACCGTAGTTAATTTACACGCCTTAATTTTACAACTGCGTCAGTTAACTAAGGTACGTTCTCGTCGCAAACAAAAAGCCAAGGCTGAAATTGAGAAAAGACTTGAAACTATCTTTTCTTTAGAAAAACCCATACCCACTTTTGAGCCTACCAAACTAGAACTATTTGGACGGGGTCTCGATGATCCATTACAAGGATTAGAAATTACCTTGCTTAAGCTTGAAAGCTTGAAAGCAACTGGTGAAGTATCCGAAGAAGTGTTAGAAAAATTGATGAATTTGGGCAACCTAATCTTAGAGGAATTAGATGCTCACGACGAATTGATCAGTCAGTCTAAATTTGAGTATGGCCATGAACAGTCGCCAGAATTATTTGAGATTGCCAAAAGATACTGTACAATCCATGCGGCTGCCTGCTGTCTTCATGTCTGGGTTTATAATCGAAATAGCCTAGAAAGATTTTTCGCTCAAGGAGAATGGTTGGTGTTAAGTTTGCATCGACTATTGCGGACATTGCGTCCTCTGCCTTATTTTATTTCTGAAGCCTATGTTGAAAATATGGCTCAAGAACTCTTAAAACTCCATCAACAAGATAAACTATTTTCCATAGTTCCTTTTCAACTCGCTCAATCACATTTAAAAGAGGATATATCTTATGCAAGTTCAGGACTCCAGCTTCAAGCTTGATGAGCCAAAAACCAATATAAATCCCATTGAAACGGTTCAAACTTGGCTAATTAACCAATTATCTCAACAATTATCCCTTGAACCGAATACAATTAAAATTAGTGAACCTTTGACTCGTTATGGACTCGATTCCATTGATGCAGTAACCTTAGTAGGAGATCTAGAAGATTGGCTTGATCTCGATCTCCCTGATACCCTATTTTGGGATCATGCTACTATCGAAAAAGCCGCCCAATATTTAGGAGAAAACTACGATTTAACCGAAGCTTTCAATAATCTGAACTCTGAAGAAGTAAACCCTTCAGTCAATAATGATGAAAGTAACAAATCTACTGATAATAATAAGAAAGGTTGGGGGAATCTGTTGAGTCGCTTTAGATAACGAATATAATCGAGATTATGAATGGGGTTCTAAACAAAATATTCAAGGTGTAGACGCAAGTTTGTTGATGTATAATGTACCCCTAAATTCATAAATCGTAATTCATAATACACCATTTTATGAACTATTCAGATTTTTCCTTTTGGTGGATACTGATCCTATTTAGTATTCCCTTTTTTACAGTGCGATTTTTAGCTAAATCTCTTAATCTATGGCAAAATTCACTTGATAGTGTTGGACTCTTAGCATTATCCTTTATATTATTCCTTAATGCTAGTTTTTCTAGCTTCGTTATTTTTATTTTTGAGTTGATTTTTAATTACTTGATGGTGCGCTCAATGTTGCGGACCCAAGGATGGCCAGCAAAATTAATAGCTACTATTGTGATTGTTGTTAATATCGCTGTCCTAGCTTATTTTAAATATTTCGTTTTCTTTGTAGAAGATGTGATAGGCTTATTCATTAATATACCTCCTAATTGGCAACAAACATCTATTATTCCAGTTAAGACTCGTATTCCTCCTGGTTTATCTTTTTATACATTCCAGATGATAGCTTTTGTGGTAGACTCCGTAAAAGCAAGGAAAAAGAAACCCATTGGTTTTATTGATTATCTAAATTTTGTTGCCTTTTTTCCCCAAATTGTTGCCGGTCCCATTGAACGTCGTCAAGATTTATTTCCTCAAATAGAATCATTTCGTTTTAAATTTACTGTTGACAATTTTGAGAAAGGTTTAAGCTGGATATCCTTAGGATTTTTTATGAAATTTGTTTTAGCAGATAATCTCTATCCTTACATCGATTTAACTGTTGTAGATAATGCTTGGCAAGTTTGGTTTTTTGCTCTATTATTTACCCTAAGAATTTATTTTGACTTTGCTGGTTATAGTTTTGTTGCTATAGGTTTAGGTTATTTTTTAGGGGTTAAACTAACGGTTAACTTTTTAGCACCTTATACCTCTCAAAGTATTAATGAATTTTGGCGAAGGTGGCATATTACCCTAAGTACCTGGTTTAGAGATTACGTTTTTTTACCGTTAATGGGTTCTCATAAAAAATGGGCCCCATTTTATCTGTTTTTAACTTTTACTTTGTCAGGTTTTTGGCATGGTGCAGCCTGGAATTTCATTATCTGGGGAGCTTATCATGGAACATTATTATTAATTTTGCGTTATTTAGGAAGACCTTTTGATAGATTTATTGGTAAATATATTCCTCGTACTCAAATTGTTTCCTGGCTATTAACCTTTGGTTCTGTAATTTTAGGTTGTATTTTCTTTATGGAAACGAATAGTCATAGACTTTTAACTAAGTTACAAACATTATTAACACCTGGGGCATATTCTTTAGAAAATTTACAAGGAACCTTCATTAACTATAGTGTTAATGAGAGCGTTGCACTGATTGTAGTTTTGTTTTTATCAACTGTTATTTTATTCATGGAACATTTAGCCATTTGGCAAGAAAAATTTGAATATGAGTTATTATTATCCCGTTGGGTATCCCCTGTGCTTTTAGCATTAACAATTATGTTAGCAGCCAATACTCCTTCTGAGTTTATTTACTTTGAATTCTAATGATTAATAATATGATTAAAATTTGTATTCTTGGTGGTGGTTTCGGTGGCTTATACACTGCCTTGTATTTGAATAACCATCCTTTGGTTAAATCAAGAAAATGCCAAATAACTCTGGTAGAACGTAATGATAACTTTTTATTTACTCCTCTACTTTACGAATTAATCACTGGTGAGTTACAACGGTGGGAAATCGCACCAACTTATCAAAAATTATTGGCAAAAACTTCAATTAAATTTTCTCAAAATACGATTAAAGATATTGATTTTAGCGATCGTCAAGTCGGTTTAGCAAATGGTGATTACTTATCCTATGATTATTTAGTCTTAGCGGTAGGAACTCAGAACCGTTGGGTTAATATTCCTGGGTTAAGAAACTATGCTTTAACTTTTAGAACTTTGGCTGATTTAGAACGTCTACAAGGAGAATTAAATCTGTTAGAAACCTCCGATAGAAAACATTTAAAGCTGGCAATAATTGGAGGGGGACCCAATGGGGTAGAATTAGCTTGTAAGTTGGCAGATTATCTAGGAAAGAGGGGAGAAATTATTTTAATAGAACGAGGAAATCAAATCTTAAAAGGATTTTCTAAGGGAGTGAAATCAGCATCTTATAAAGCATTGGGTAATCGTGGTGTACAAATCTATCTAGACACCAGGGTTAATAATATTGAGTCTGATTCAATCACTTTAACTCGTCATGAAAAAACATTTATGTTAGCGGTCGATCGTGTGATTTGGGTAGCAGGAACAACATCAAGAGAATGGGTTAAAAACTTAGGAGTTAAACATAATAAATCAGGCAAAATTTTAACTCTTTCTAGTTTACAACTACTAGATTATCCAGAGGTATTTGCTTTGGGTGATATTGCAGAAATTTCTCATAGTAATCAGTGGATTCCTGCAACTGCACAAGTTGCTTATCAACAAGCTAATTGTACAGCTAAAAATATCATAGCAGCCATCAAAGGTAAAAAGTTACATTCTTTCTATTATTTGCATTTAGGGGATATGTTAACCCTCGGAAAAGGAGCAGCAATTGTTTCTAGTTTTTCTTTAAATATTGAAGGATATTTAGCTTCTGTTATCAGAAGATTAGCTTATATTTTTCGATTACCAACCTTGCGTCATAGAAATCAAGTTTTAAGAAATTTACAACAAAAAGTAATTTTAAAAATACGGGGTGTTTTCTCTTGGAAAGTAATTAAAGTATTACTGAAATATGAGTTATAGATAGCTGCTAAGCTTAATTAATAAATTATGGGACGGCTTCTAAATTTTTAAGAACAGGTTTTAATTGCTTAGCTAATTGTTGAGATCTAATAATTCTTGCTTCAAGAGTAAGATGATAGTGGGTATCAGCAAATAAACTTGAATCACTTTTTAAATTGTAGTCAGTTTCATCATAAACAAGGGGAGCAATTTTACCCAATTTTCGAGAAATATCTTGAACATTGTTAATATTTTTGCTGTCTTTACTAGCATAAATCCAAGGTAAAGATAAAACTAAAGTTGCGTTTTTGTCCTCAACTTCTTGACGAAATTGGGTAATTCGTTTGATAGCATGGGGAGAAATTGTATTTGTAATTGACATTTCCCACCATTCACTCGTACGATCTTTGTCTGCAGTAGGATCACCACGAGACGTTAAAGGTTCAGAATAATATGCGACTATACGCCCTTGTTCTAGTAAATCTACGGTAGATTTGGTCAGAGATCTGAGGGTAGCAACCCCTTGTAACCAAAAACTTTCCACAAACATTTTTACAGGAATCCCTCCTAGTCCAGGTTGTCCTGTTGCAATTCCAAAAGAAGCAGATCTTTCGAGTAAACCATCATCGTCAAGCAAGATCAAATCTTCGGGAATTAAAAGAACGATATCTCCTGGACGAACTACTTTGAGAATGCTAGGAAGAATCACATTGAGTCCTACTGGTCCATCTAAACCCATATTGAGGACACTTATACCTAATTTTTGTTCTAAAACCTCAGAATTGATCGAGTAATGGGCCCCTGATCCCCCTAGAATGATCAATCTCGGTGAGGTTTTCACTTGTGCTGCGAGGGCAATTTTATTGAAGTACATACCCCTTAATGAGCTTATTTCCCCGCCTTGATATACATTGTAAATGAAACCTAAAGACCAAGCCGTTCCAGCAGCAATTATCCAAGGAGCAAGTTTTAAAGCTTTCCACATTAGTCGATAAAAGAGTTAGCCATTTTCCTTTGATCCTACATCAGAGAAATCTCTTTAGCAATTTGTTGCAATTTCCTTAATGCAATTAAAGAACATACAATTAAATGGGCAGAATTTAGAGGATTTTGTAGCATTTGACGAGTTAAGAGTAGGGGATTCAAAGTACCATTAGCCTCGAATGCTGGGGTTAAATTTGGTAAATTTTGTCGATAATCATCACTAATTACCCGAATCACAACGAGAGGAATTTGCCAAGAATTACAGAAGTCTAAAAGTACGATTCCTTCCATGTCTACCACATCTGCTTGATACCATTTTCCTAACTCCTGTTTTTCTCTAGCTAAGTAAATTAGACGATCGCTAGTTATTAACCTCCCTTGCCGAATTTTCTCGCCAAAATGCTGTTTTATTAACTTATTTAATTTTTGATCACAATCTTTCCATTGGGGTTTTTGTTCTGCTTGAACCAAGCTACATTGAAGACACAAAATCCCCTCACCCACCCGATATTTAGCTGATAAACTTCCCCCTAAACCCATCAAAAGGATAGCATTGGGGCGATTTTCTAAAAATTCTTGACTTTGTTGCCATTGCTTTAAATATATTAGAGTAATTTATTAA
>DLXW01000078.1:11922-15265 GCA_003448685.1 Cyanothece sp. UBA12306 | reverse complement strand
GGGCTTCCCGCGACTTAGCTAATTCTCTGTCTTTGTGTTTTTTCAAAAAAGTTTCCCATAAACTTTACGTTTCTACAAATATCTAGTAAAGTAACTTCACGAGACTTAAAGTTTCTTAAAATCAATTCTTACATTCTCCCACTTTTTTAACAATATATTTATGAAACCCTTATCCTATAGACTCACCCTAACGAGTGTTAGCCTATTCATCTCTGTGCTATGCAACAATATGGTAGTAGCATCAGGAGACTCAGTAGATCAAAGACAATTTACGCCTCATAGTCCTAATAAGACAATTCTGAAAACTCCTGGCAGATTTATTGATTATATTTGGCCAACTCAAGGAAGAATGACTTCTGGTTATGGAATGCGCTTTGGTAATATGCACGAGGGAATTGATATTGCCGGTCCGATAGGAACTCCTATTTTTGCTGCTGCTTCTGGGGTTGTTATTTTTGCAGGATGGGATCGCCAAGGATATGGACAATTAATTAAAATACGTCATGGTGATGGTAGTATCAGTTTTTATGGTCATAATAGCGAAATTTTAGTCCGCCGAGGTCAACAAGTTACCCAAGGACAACAAATATCTAAAATGGGAAGCACAGGTTATAGTACGGGACCCCATTTACATTTTGAAATTCACCCCCAAGGAAGGAAAGCAGTTAACCCCATTGCTTTTTTACCCAAAGAACCAGTAGGGGTCACTAATGTGAGGAGACAAAATACTAGGATTAAACCTTCGCGCTTAGGTAGTCAAAATACAAGATTGCAGAGGCAACAAAATAGACAATGGAAACGAAATAACAACAGAATTTTAGGTGAATAAATTAAAGATTATTTTCTTACTTTGGGGAAAGATGAGGGAGAAAAACTAGCAAACAAAAGGAATAAAATTCCCAGATTAATCAGAATATCTGCTAAATTAAAAACTGGGAATTGAATTAATCGAAAGTCTAAAAAATCAACTACATACCCAAACAGAAAACGATCTATCCCATTTCCCAAAGCTCCTGCTAAAATAAAGCCATAGCCCAACTGTTCAGTCAATTTCATTCTACCTCCCCACCAAGCTAAAGACATTAATCCTAAACTCACACCTAAAGAGAGCCATCGGAGCCATGATGCTCCCCCTGTAAAGAAACTAAAAGCAGCTCCTGTATTAATAACATAAGTAAAATGAAAAACTCCTGGCCAAATTGCCAAAGTTTGCCCTAATGTATCAAATGATTGTACAACCCAATATTTAGTAACTTGATCAAGAATTAAACCCACCAGAGCAACCAGCCAAAAAAAAGGATTTTTTTTCATACTAAATCCAAATTATTACCCATTTTTACAATTTTTGACCACAAAATTTTCGCTTTTGCTCCTTGTTTAATAACTTAATAAAATAAAATCTTACGCATAACAAACGATACCACAGCCACTACACAAACAATCACCAACTGTCCAGGTAAAGGATTCGCCGAATAATTCATAATTAGACTGGGGAGACTATTAGCAGAAACTATATTTGTACTGAAATAGGATAACCCCAACAGATAAATTAAACCGCATAGATGGACTACCACCAAACCACTTATGGCACTGAAAGCTAAATGCTCCAACTTAGTCCTGTTTCTAAAAGCCATTAAACCACACAACCAAGCCCCAGGAATAAAACCTAAAATATAGCCAAAACTTGGTTCTTGCCAATAATCTAGGCCTCCTCCCTGGGCAAAGATAGGCCAACCAAATAAACCCAAAAAAACATAAGCTAATTGGGAACTAATCCCTGCATTTTTACCGCCCATACAGCCAGTAAACAAGACAGCTCCCACTTGAAAAGTAACCCCAAGAGGAATAAAATCAACCCCCTGTTGTTCCCAATGCCAAGGTGGATTAGTGACAAAAGCTTGGACGAAAGTGCTAAAAACCGTCAATAATAATCCAATTATAGCCCAGAGAAATTCATTAGTACCAGACACCTTAGCTCCAGATTTATCGGGAGTAATGGGTAGTTTTGATTGCTTATGATCTCGTTTGATATTCACCAGGAATTGGAGCTTCACCCCCTTGCAATCCTAAAGATTCAACCAGAGCCAGATCTTGTTCTGGGGGTTGTCCCAGGGTTGTTAGATAATGTCCAATCAGCATAGCATTAATTCCGGCTTTTAACCCTAGACTTTGGTAGTCTCCCATGATGGCTTCCCTTCCTCCAGCATAACGCAGGATTTGTTGAGGTAGAATCAAGCGGAAAATTGCGATCGCCTTTAGGGCATCAAAAGGATCTAACCGAGGATTTTCTCCTAAGGGGGTTCCTTTCCTCGGATTGAGCAAATTAATGGGAACTGATTCTACTGCTAATTCTCGCAATGCTAGGGCTAAATCCACCCGATCTTCCCAGGTTTCTCCCATCCCCATAATACCGCCACTACAGGCTTGAATTCCTGCTGCTTTCAGATTTTTGATCGTTTCTACGCGATCGCGCCAACTATGACTGGTGACGATTTCGGGGTAAAAGTCCTCTGAAGCCTCCAAATTATGGTTATAACGAGTTACTCCTGCTTCTTTCAAGGCTTGGGCCTGTTCTGGGGTTACTTCCCCTAGGGCGCAGCAAGGTTTAATAGATGTTTCGGCGGTTATCTGCCGCACTGTTGCTAAAATTTGCTCAAATTCCTGGGATTTTGCTCCTTGGTATTTGGGTCCCCTTCCCTGACTGACTAAACAAAATCTTTTGGCCCCTGCTGCTGCTGCTGCTTTGGCCTGGGCGAGGATTTCTGCGGAGGATTTTAAGCCATAAATAGGTGAATCTTCCCCTTGATGATGGGCTGATTGGGAACAGAAGCTACAATTTTCTGAACAGTTACCCGATTTAACGTTAATAATGCTACATAGATCCACCACGTTACCACAACAGGCTTGTCGAACGCGATCGGCGGCTTCACATAATAATAAGATATTTTCTTGACCCTCAATTTCACTCAGAACTAAGGCTTCTGATTTGTTCAGGCGATCGCCTTCAATAATTTTTTCAGTCAATTGTTCAAGCCACACTTTTAATGCCTCTGTTTCTTGAGGCAGTTGGAAAATGGATTGAGTCTGAGGCAAAGATGTCGATACGGATACTTGAACCACAGTTGGTTTGACCTGATACTGCTTAAATTCATGAGCATTGTATCATATAACCAGAGTTCTTGACGACTTCCGACATTGATCCTATGGGTGTTAACAAAGTCAGTAGTCAGTAGTCAGTAGGGGCTTAATAATATTAAGCCCGTACAGAAGTTGTTTGTGTAACGAGGATTTATGCCTCGCTCCAAAAACTTTTCGCTTTAAAAAGCCAGGTTTTAGACCCAAT
>DLXW01000078.1:0-11742 GCA_003448685.1 Cyanothece sp. UBA12306 | reverse complement strand
TTAGACCCAATAATTTCGATAATTATCAATTGAGTTAGTGGAGGTTTTTCTAGAAGTGAAAAACTTCGTCGAAATTCCACATATCTTGACATTAATATCTAGAAATTATATTGATTTTCGGTTTTTATCTTGATAACAATATTTTTCTTAAAATTATACATCGAGCGTATACAACTCTTACATAAACTATAACATCCCTTCGTTAACCTAAAAACATAAATACTCTAGTTACGATCGCAGGAGTCGATTGTGTATATGTTCAATTGTAAGCCTATTTCTCTAAGCGCGACCTTGATTGGTGCTGCCGCAAGCATGACTTTGGCCACTGCCCCTGTTGAGGCATCTCAGATCAGTGTACAAAGTGGTTCTATTAGTTTCAGTGGTTTGGGAACAGTTAACGATAACGGAACCTCAAAAACCCTGGTTTTTGATGATCTCCAAGAAGAAAGTCATCCTTTCTTTGTTAGTACCACAGGAGGTTTTGACGCTTTTATAACTTCATCTCCATCAGGTAATAATGACTACATTAGAGATCTTGATATTACTGCTAATGGAGGTAATATCGGAGGATTTGCAACTTATGACTATGAAAGTAGCAGTGATCCCTGGATTTATTTAGATAATGTTACCCATTCAAGCGGTGTTAGTGGAAGTTTAAGCTTTGAATTAACTGGTGGTTCTAACCTAATGGAATTTATTTCTAATAGTCAGTTTGGGACTTCTGCTGTTTATATGGCTAATCCAATTGTTGGAGAGTTGATCTTTACAAGCACTCATAGTAATGAACAATCTTTTATGGGTAATATGTCATTGAACTATACTTTCAATCCTAACAATGCCACCTTTAATATAACCTTGAGTACCTTTAGCAGTTCAAACAGCCAAACAGTACCCGAACCCCTTACCATTTTAGGCTCAGTGGCAGCTATAGCTTTTGGGGCTGGTTTCAAACGCAAGATCAGTAGAACCCAAAAATAGATCAATTATTGATAAACCAATTTTGGATCACAGATTGCCGATCAAATATTAAAAACAGGTTCCCCAAGTCTTCCGAGCAGAGAAAAATCCAAAATCGACTAGGTTTTTTGCCAAACCAGCTACTAAGGACATCTTAAATTGATGTCCTTAGAGCTTTCAGAGGCTTCATCGAATATATTCTTTGAGAATACTATTGCGATTAGGATGACGAAGTTTTCGCAGGGCTTTGGCTTCAATTTGACGGATTCTCTCGCGAGTAACATTGAAGATTTGCCCAATTTCTTCGAGGGTTTTCATTCTTCCATCATCCAAACCATACCTTAACCGCAACACATCCCGTTCCCGTGGACTGAGAGTATCTAAGACATTTTCGAGATCTTCGCGCAGAAGATTTTTCGATACCTCATCTTCAGGATTTTCCCCATCTGCCTCAATAAAATCCCCCAGTCGGGAATCTTCTTCCTTACCAATGGGGGTTTCTAGAGATATGGGTAATTGGGCTGATTTAGCAATAAAGCGTAACTTTTCAATGGTCATCTCCATGTGGGTGGCGATTTCCTCTTCCGTAGGTTTACGACGCATCTCCTGGGAGAGAATTTTGGTGGTCTTTTTAATACGGGAGATGGTTTCGTAGAGATGAACAGGGAGGCGAATGGTGCGAGATTGATCGGCGATCGCCCGAGTAATAGCTTGCCGAATCCACCAGGTAGCATAGGTAGAGAACTTATAGCCTTTTTCGTGATCAAACTTCTCAGCTGCTCGAATCAAGCCGAGGGAGCCTTCTTGAATCAAATCCTGGAAAGATAACCCACGATTCATGTATTTCTTAGCAATGGAAACCACCAGACGCAGATTAGAATGAACCATTTTGTCTTTAGCTTTACGTCCAAGATAGAGACGACGCTTAAAGGCGTGCCACTCCATATTGATCGCTTGTGACCATTCGAGATCCGTAGGGAAGCGTCCCATGTGTTCGGTTAGCTTTTCTCGAATTCGCTCTAATTCCAGGAGATCCGCAATTTTACGAGCTAGTTCAATCTCTTCTTCCGCCCGCAAGAGTCGAATGCGACCAATTTCTTGCAGATAAATTCGAATTGAATCTTCTGTATAAGGCTTTTTCTTGTTGGGATCGCGGCGGCGAGAAGCACTAAGCTTCCTGGTTTTTTTTGTCCCTGGGTTAGATATTCCACCATCGAGAGCTTCATTCGTTCCCACATCCATCGCTTCATCTCCATCGGGGATGAAAAATGTTACATCGATCTGAGGCTCTGTAAAGGTTAGTAGGTCATTAGCCTGCGTCATGCCGTTTTCCTCTTGCTCCTTGAAGTGCAAAACTAGAAAATAGGGTGTAATTTAAGAGTTGATTGGAATCAACGAGTTGATTGTCTGTCCCTTAAGTAGGGATTTTAGGTTCTTGGTTTCTTCGTTCCGACTACTTTTTTGCTTGATTGACCACAATATTAGGATTGAGTTTTAAGCTATTTATGCCGAGAGTACCAAGAAGGAAATTTAGGGGTCAAAAAAACTCAAGACTTTTCCGATTGTAGCCTCGATTACAAAAAATCGGGGCAGATTTTTGTTTTAATTGCAGAAGATTTAGAAAATGTTCGGTATCAGGAGGGGGATAGTCTCGATTGGTTAACATGGAACTTAAAATTTACTCACAAGATTTAGCGATCTCGATCGCCGAAATTGATTAGATAGAAGTTGCATTTTGCCCTTGCAGCGATTATACCCAAAATCGATGATAGTTCGAATAATGTCAAACTAATCAGGGATTATGAACACAATCAGCACTCCCGACACGGCAATTCAACCTTAGGTTTAGTAGATCTTGACAGTTGGGCTTAGGTAATTTTCCTAGGCTAGGTTAAAATCTTTAGCTATTGTAGTGAATTTGACTGAAAAATTCATGGAATTCACTCTGACCAACTTTTGACAGTTGGCTCATTAATCGTACTTTTGTACTTCATAGCTATCCACAATTCACTTCTTTTATTCATACGTTAGCAAAGTTTTTATCATATCGAGTCATTAGAAAGTATGAAGAGTCAAGTAATATCAAAGTTTGATGACTAAAAGTTAGATAATTATTACCCATAATCTCCAATATTTACCGTCGTAATATCTCTGTTGTAAGGGTTTGAGCTTGTATTTGACGGTGATTCAGGTCACATTGAAACTATTGACTGGAATTTAGCTTAAAATAGCCAAACGATTCAGTTTTTTAGTCGATAATAGTTTATTGGCTCATAATGTTCGCCAAATTTAAAAAACGGGTAAGGCCAAAACTGAAATTCCTATGCCCCAAGCTAAACCAACAAAAACTTGAAAAGGAGTATGTCCGAGGAGTTCTTTGAGACGTTCTTCGTTTAAATGATGGCCGTCGTGAAAAAACTCATCAAGAATTTGGTTAAGAATTCGGGCTTGTTTTCCCGCCGCTTGACGAACTCCAGCCGCATCATACATCACAATTACGGCAAAAAGAGAGGCAATGGCAAATTCTGGACTTTCCCAGCCAACAGTTAGTCCTACTCCCGTAGCTAAAGCACCCACTAAAGCCGAATGAGAACTAGGCATACCACCTGTGGAGACAAAAAAGCGAGGATTAACTTTGCCATTACGTAATAATTCAATAATTACTTTTAATCCTTGAGCAGAAAAACAAGCCAGCACGGATGATGACAGTATGGGATTGTGCAAAATAGCCTCAAACTCCTGCATAGTCAATTAATTAAGGAAATTTAGTTTTTGCGGGTAACAATAAAATTAGCAATAGCTCTTAAGGGTTCTGCTCGATCTCCATAGGGGATTAACTGCGATATTGCTTCATCGACCAATTTTTGAGCTTGCTGTTTAGATTCTTCAATTCCCCAAAGACTAGGATAAGTAGCTTTTTGGTCTCTTAGATCTTTTCCCGCGGTTTTCCCTAATTCTTCTTGGGTCGAGGTAATATCTAAAATATCATCTATGATTTGAAAAGCTAGACCAATATTCTGGGCATATTGGGACAGACGTTGAACATCTTCGTCGGAGGCTCCAGCTAAAATTGCTCCTGAGACAACCGAAGTCTCTAGTAAAGCTCCGGTTTTGTGGGTATGGATAAATTTTAAGGTATCAACAGTAATATCGGGTTTGCCTTCTGATTCTAAGTCGAGTACCTGTCCTCCTACTAATCCAGAGGCTCCTACGGTACGACCTAAGCGTCCGAGAACATTGATTAGATTATGGGCATCTACATTACGAGTTTGGGTAGCTGCGTATTCAAAAGCATAGGATAGTAAGCCGTCTCCGGCTAAAATAGCGATATCTTCTCCATAAACTTTATGGTTAGTCAACTTACCTCGACGATAGTCGTCATTGTCCATGGCAGGCAAGTCATCATGAATTAAAGACATCGTATGAATCATTTCTAAGGCACAGGCTGTTGGTAATGCCATTTCTATAGTTCCACCAAGCATTTCACAGGTGGTTAAACATAAAGTAGGGCGTAGTCTTTTTCCTCCTGCCAAGAGAGAATAGCGCATTGATTCATAGATTTTTTCAGGACGGATAACGGGAAGAGATCTATCTAATGCTGCTTCAACTAACTGTTTTTTCTCATTGAGATAGGACGCAAGGTTGAAATTTAATGTTTCTTGTTGCGTCACAAGATTGTCGCTTGTTGTGACCATATCTAAGTGCCTTGAATCAACCAAGTTTTTGCTATTTTTTGACTTATTAAGCATTCATGAGGCAAATTATCCAGTATTTTACTACCGTAGTTGATAATTCCCCTCCTCACCCAACTTTAAGAAAAATTTTAACTGTTAAGAGTTTCGGGTGGGGTCTTCTGCTGATACTCTGTAATTTTACCTTATTTAAGGTTCACTACTCGGAAGCCATGGTGTTTACTCTTGCTTGATTCTACCTGCACTCCCCATATTGATCTCAAGGGTTAATTAAGGGTTGATTAACAGATTGCCTACCCAGCAGGATATTAAGAAACTTGTTTAGCTCTTTTAGCAAAAACTTCTGAGGGAGCGATAGAGACGACTGCTTCTTCTAAAGTTAAGATTCTGACTGTTTGATTTTTTCTTTGAGCTTGATAGACTTTTTGTTCGGTGATATCTAATGCTGTTAACCAACCACTACGGGGATGATAAGCTCCTGTATCAATGTCGAGCCATCCTGCTCCAGAAACTAATTTACCTGGGGCAATTCCAGGAAAAGTGAAGGTAATGGTATGACCGGTAATAATTAATTTATCTTGAAAGTAAGGTTGAGCCATACTATGGAATTCATCGCGAATCCAACACATTTGTTGAGGGGTTTGTTCTTCTAGGGGAATATTGGGAGCAACTCCAGCATGAACCAACCAAATATCACCTAAGTCAAGATAAGAGGGTAGGGTTTTAATCCATTGGATGTGTTCTGGGGGAATTTTGTGATCGTAACTGACCAGGGTATTATAACCTCCACTGTAAAGCCAAGCCTGTAATTGATGGTGATCGAGTTCTCCAAATCCCAGGGTTTTTAGTAACATTTGTTCATGATTGCCTAAAAGGCAAGAGTAGGAGTTTCTAATCACAAAATCAACTACTTGAGCGCTTTGAGGTCCACGATCAATTAAATCTCCTAAAAAATAGATTTCGTCGTCGTTGTTAGGAGCTAATTTTTCTAATAAAGTGACTAATGTTTCGTAGTGACCGTGAACGTCACCAATAATAATACGACGATGGGACATATTGGTTTCTGGGGATAGGTGAACTTGGGGAATATTACTAAAGTTATGCTTTAAACATACTGTGTTTGAGGGACACAGGTATAGCAGAAGATCAGAAGTTTGAAGTCATAAATCAAAATTTAAACTACCTTTATATCTAGGGTTGAGGAAAAATGACTGTCCTAAACTATGCTTCGACTGCCATAATAGAAAAGTTGATGGATTGTCTATAGTTTAGTATTCCCAAATTTGGCTGAGGTTTCACTATGTAGGTTAACAATAGGTTAAAGTATCTGTTGCTACAGTAAAGGTAAAAGGGATTAGCGCACGTTAACTCCATTCAATTTTAAGCGTTCTTCAATAATTTTTTTTCGTTCCTCTATTATTTGTTGCAGTTGTTTATATGTTAAAGAAGACCCTGCAAATTGCCAAGTTCCATAATCAGAACCCATAAATGTTTGAAGTCTTCTGACACTAGAATCTTTAGGAATAGTGTCAGTATTGTTTTTATTTTTAAGAGTTTCTATCCATTTTTTAGATGCCTCAAGATGTTTTTGCTCAAACTTAGAAAATTGATGAAGATTGGGTATAATATTAGAAGGAATCCCATATTCTTCAAAAGCTTGACGAAATAATTCATATTTAGCAACATATTTTCGATCATTAGATAAATAAGACCATAAGATTGGTTTTATTTCATTTATATTTTTAAGCTCGTTGTTATCCTTAAAATATGTTTTGAGCCTGATATGTAAAATTTCCTTGATCTTTTGTTCTTCTTTTTGTAATTTTCTCCTTTCATCTAGTTTTTGTGAAAGTAAGGTTATTTCAGCTTGTAAATTATTAATTGGTTGACTAGATTGCCATGAAGAAAATATAGTTAAACCCAAAGAAACTAATATAGAAACTATTGCAACTATCATGGTTAATTGACTAGCTTTATTTGACTCTTGTTGGATATGTTGTTGTAATTCTTCTTGTGGCTTTTTAAAAAGTTCAATTATTAAGCCTTGATATTGGCCTTGCTGAAACTCTATAGCTTCTTGAACTTGTTTTTCTGCTGCATCTTTTTGTTGATTTAGTTCATTAATTTTAGTTTGAGCTTCTTGAACTCGTTTTTCTGCTGCATCTTTTTGTTGATTCAGTTCATTGATTTTATTTTGCTTTTTTTCTAAAGATTGTTTAAGGTTTTTATTTAGTTCATTGAGTTGTTGAATGATTTTATCTGTATCATAATTATCATTCATAATACTGCCTCTTATTGAATTTTAATAGCATTATTAATTTTGACTAAAAAATGATAGCAATTGTTCTATCAGTATTCTCAATCTTTTTTCAAACTAAATAGCAGAAACTGAGTCACTTGACTTGAGTTAAAATTATCATCACTGACTAAAATTAGAGACTGACTACCATCGGACAACCTCGGTCCCAAAGTCATTCCTTCTAAATTATCTAACTCAATATTCAAGTCACTTAAATTTAATAATAACTTTTTTTGTAATGGGTTAATATCAGTTAAATCTCCAGTAATACTCGAACGATTAGAAATATCAGACGCATTAGCATTAACTACTTGAAATATTTTAGCTCCGTTACCAAAAAGGCCAAAAGTTCGTTCTAAACTTAACCAATAACTCTCTTGAGGTAAAGCAATTAATTCGGTTAAACCATTAAAAATTGCCCCTTTGGGTGGTTCATCGAGAAGATATAAATGTTCAGAAATAAGTACGGGAGTTCCGATAGAATCAATGCCATAATGAAGCCAACGCACGGGTTTTTGTCCTTGGTTAGTTTCGGCAGTATCTTGGATTAAAGAGTATTCATTAGCAGTAAACAGACGAAAGGGGTCATCTTTGACGGTACTGCTTGCGCTGATAGTTAACGACTCAAAACCTAAATTTTCTTCTACTCCCCGAGGACTTTCATTGGCTGCTTCTTCTGGTAAAAAGTAAGGAGGAATGGGTAATTTGTCGCGAATTAGTCCGTTTTTTAGGTCAAATTCGCCGATAAAAGGAAGAATTTGTCTTTGAATAACTCCTTCACTAGCAATAAAAACCGTATTCCTGGGGGAAAGAGCAATACCTTCAGGATCAATGGTTTGGGATTTATAATTTTGTCCTGAAGAATCTTTGAGCAATGTAACTTCTTCTATGGTTACAGTATCGATCCGCGTTTGGCCGTCTTCTTTGGTAGTTATGGGGATTTTTAGGGTATAAAACCGAGCAGGTGCTTGTCGAGAACGATCGTCAGATAAGGCATAAAAGCGATTTTTTTGGCGATCATAGGTTAGAGCAGATAACCCTCCTATCGGAGTTTGGGCAAAAGTTTGCTTGGGTAGTTGATATTCTGACAAAAATTCGATTTTAATAGGTTTAAATAACCGCTGTTCGGCCATAACTTGAGGTTCTGTACCACAAGAGCTTAAAAAAATCATTAAAATCAAGTGGATGACGAAAACAAAAATGGGTTTCATTCCCTAACTCCTAAAATTGCTCAGGGGATTAAGCTTATCTGAAAAAAAAATGTTAAGTTAATCAGTTAATAATAATAATTGTTTTTCAAACTCTATGCTAAATCATCGCTTAATTAATTATAAGATATCTCCATTATCAGCTATAGCAATCAGTCTGACGACTATCAGTCTATTAGCTTGCCCTTTGCCTATTTTGGCTCAGTTAGAAGAACCTCAACTAACTCCTCTAGAAATTCCTGTCGAAGATCCTCTACTTCCTTCTATTCCCCGTCCCTTGACTCCTTTGGAACAGCGTAAGCTTAGACAAGAATTGGAGCAATTAAATTTGGAAGCTCAAGCTGAATTTGATCAAGGTAATAGGGAAGGAGCTTTTGAAATTTGGTATCGTGAATTAAGAGTTAGGAGAATTTTAGGACGTTTAGAAGAAATTAATGCTTTAGGTAGGGTTGGAGGAATTGCCTGGAATAATACTCTAACTGAACAGGTGCAAATCATTAGTAAAAGACTGGTTGCTTTACAAAAATTATCAGAAAAAGAAGATCCTTTAAGTCCAGAATTATTGATGGCTTTAGCGGATGCTTATGAAAAACTCCATGCTTTAGATGATTCTCTGAATATCTATAATCAAGTTCTTAATAATGCGCGCCAAATGCAAGATAAAATGGCGGAAGAAAAAGCTTTAAAAAGATTGGGAGAATTGTATTTAGCTAAATTTGATTATCCCCAAGCTGCACCTATCTATGAAGAACTACTTGAACGCGCTCAAACCACTTCTAATACGCTTGAAGAGGGAGTTTATTTACAAATTTTGGCAGAGATTTATACTCGTTCTCTCAAGCCAGAAAATGCGACTAAAATCAAGGAAAAACTGGCTGAAAACTATTTGTATAATCAACAACTAGAGTTAATTCCTCCTCTAAAAGTTTCTATTGGCAAAGATTATGAAGCTTTAGATCAGCCAGAAATGGCTAGTCAAAATTATCAAGAAGCTTACTCATTAGGTTGGAATTTACAATTATTTGGTGCAGCGGGAGAAGCTTTAACCCAATTGGGAAAACTTTATCAAAGTTATGATCAAGATAACTATGCTTTGCAAATTTATCAAAATTTAATTCAAGTAGAACAGCTTTCTTACAATTACTATGGATTAATGAAAACTTATGAAAGAATTGGTCAAATTTATTTGGAAAATCAACAATATCAACAAGCCTTAGCTTTTTTTGAACAGGGATTAGTTTTAGCTCAATCTCTTAATCATAAACAAGATGATTTTGTTTCTTATATTTCACAAGTTAATCAAAAAATGCAAGGAGAAGATCAAGAAGTCATACCAGATGATTTGAATTTAAGTGATCCTGAACTTATAATTGAACCTGGAGAAAATCAAGAATTTCAGTTTCCCCCATCAAGATAAAATTTATTTTAGTGTATCAATATTTGCTGTTGAGTGAGGGTGGGGAGTATGGGAAGTGTGGGGGGATTTTTTATTTTGATTTTTACTCTATTGAGAAAGCAGACTGACAAAAAATAAGATTATTTTTGAACCAAAACCAAGTCATCTAATTCTGAATAATCAGGTAAAGTAGTATCGATGGGTTTACCTTGACGTAAAACAAGACGATCGCTTTGGGGACGAGATAATAATTCGCTAAAATAACGCGCTTTAAAAACAATTAAATCAGCGCTAACCCCAACCTTAATTCGTCCTAATTGAGACAGTCCCATTAGATCAGCAGCAGTTTTTGTTACACTAGAACACCAATTGTCATAAGGAGTATCTAAATGACCAATTTTCACTGCTTCTCGAAATACTTCTAACCCATCATGATCTCCAAATCCGTAAAAAGGATCTCGACAATTATCACTGGCAAAAGTAACAGGAATTCCTTGGTTTTTTAACTCATGAATTTTAGTTAATCCTCGCCAATAGGGAGTTTGGTTTGGTTTGCGATCTTGAAGATAAAGATTACACATAGGTAAACTAACAATAGCTATACCCGCTTCTTTGACTAAATTGATTGTCTGATTAGCAACTGCTGGAGATTGTACGGCTAAACTACAGCAGTGTCCACAAATAATTTTATTTTTGAACTTATATTTTATAGCAGTTTCTGCCACTTTTTGTAAACAAATTGAATTAGGATCTCCATTTTCGTCAACATGAAAATCTAAATCTAAATTCCGTTCTTTAGCTAGATCAAAAACTCGTTTCAATTGTAATTCTAAATCAGGATTAGTATAAGCTACTCCCCCTAAAACTGCTCCATATTCAGCTACTTTATCGGCTAAAACTATCCCTTCAGGAGTTAAAAAATAATCTAAAGGAACTAGAGAAACTGCTTGCAGAATAATTTTATTTTGCCATTTATTTTGTAATGTTTTAAAGACTTCAAAACTAACATCGGCTTGCTTGCCAAAAGAGTCAAGATGGGTTCTAATGGCTGTAGTTCCATGAGCATAACTACATTTCAGTCCAAACTCAAAACGACGATAAATATCCTCAGCGTTCCAATTTAATTGAGCATCTTTTCCAACAGCGATTAAAGCATTATCAAAAGTTCCTTCTAAATTAGGCGATCGCTCCCAAATATGACCTTTATCTAAATGGGTGTGAAGATCGATAAACCCAGGAAAAATAATTCCCCCTTTTAAATCAATTCCAGGACTCTCTAGAGAAGTAGCATTAGCTGGAATAATTGCGTTAATTTGACCCTGGACAATCTCTAAATCAACTCGACATAAACCTTCACTTGTCTGAGAGATTAATGCACTATTTTCTATTAAGGATAGGGGAATATGGGCATTTTTGATTAAGTAGTGATCGCCTAAATATATCATCACAAAATAATGTATATTTTAAAAATTTAATGTATAACTTCGTCAACGTATACAAAAATAACACAAAGGCTAACAGCGACTTGATATACTCAAGTTGAAGATTAACAAAATTTTGAGGAGTAATACCCCAATGAATAGATTTGCTTTAGGAACAATCACCAGTATCGGTCTAATGGCTGCGGGAACTACAGCACAAGCGGCCGATATGTTCTTTGATTATTCCATTAATAATGGAACATTTGCTGGGGGTGGAAGCATGACTGGAACTTTCACCTTAAAGATGGCTATGGACGGTACTTTCTCATATACTGCTTGGGATATAGATGTTGATGCTACTGCTCTGAATAATACAACTAATCCTTACAATTATGTGAACGGAACTTCTGATTACAGCCCATCGCCGTTCCCTCCTAATACCTCGGCTGTGTTTACAGAAAATGACGTACCTGGTGGAATACGTTCCCTCTTCCTACTATTTGATACAGCTCTTGATACCCTTAGTGTAGGAGATACTGCCAATTTAACAGCAAATCCCAATCCTGCCTTCGGTTCTAATGACTCCTGGAATTCGAATGGTGTTACACAAATTGCCTCAGTAACAGGAGGTTTCGTCAGACTAGAAGAAAAAAGAAATGGAACAGTTCCCGAACCTTTAACTATGTTGGGTGCGGGTGCGGCTGCAGCTTTCGGTGTTTCTTTCAAGCGTAAATTAGCTAAGTCCAAATAAATCATTAATTGACACTCC
>DLXW01000185.1:2928-10231 GCA_003448685.1 Cyanothece sp. UBA12306 | reverse complement strand
GAAGTGCGGAATGTGGGTTACAAATTCCTTAAATCCTTGTCAAAAAAACTACTTGGTGACTTGGTGACTTCATATATTCCCCGATCACCAACAAGCAAGTTATAATTTGTTACAAAACAGATTAAAAAAGATTTCGTTATGAGTAACCCTGTCCTCCATGCCTTTTTCCTAGGTCGAGCTTTTGCTGAAGTTGTTAGCGAGAAAATAGAAGACAGCTTGACTAACGCCCTCAGCGAATTGGGCAAATTTGACGCAGAACAGCGCGAACACCTCAAACAATTCATCGAAGAAGTCCAAACTAGGGCTCAAGTAGATGCCAACCAAGGAGAAACAGCAACCAGCACTGGTGGTGAAGAATCTCCAGCGGACTTACAAGAGACTATTGACGACTTAAGAGCCGAAATTGCCCGTCTTAAAGCGGAATTAAAAAACTATCGCGCTCAAAAAGCCTAATCATTCCCTATAGCCCTGAAAAAATAGGTTAAAATATTGGAAAAAATAGCCAATTTTGTTAATCTAAACCCCTGGCTTTTGCCTTTTGCCTTCCGCTTAGCGGTGTTCCCCTTAAACCCCAAAAAATCGAGTGTCTGCCCTGTCCCCCAATATCAATCCATCCCGCTCATCAAACCAAAGTACCCCAGGTGCTAAGCGGGTAGAAGAATTAGAAAGCACCAGAAACTACCGTTGGAATCGGGAAAAATACTCAGTTACCCGTCGTCGCCTTGATATTTGGCAATTCGTATTGCTGTTATTAGGCCAATTTTGGCTTAATGGTAAAAAATGGAGCTATAGAGGGGGCTATAGCGAAGAAAAATTGGCTGCCAGACGGCAAAAACAAGCTGTTTGGATTAGAGAAAATCTGCTCAGCCTCGGTCCAACTTTCATCAAATGTGGCCAGTTATTTTCTACCCGTGCGGATTTATTTCCCAGCGAATACGTAGCCGAGCTATCTAAACTACAAGATGAAGTGCCGGCGTTTAGCTACGAACAAGTAGCCACAATTGTTGAAGGCGACTTTAGAAAACCCCTACCTCAACTTTTTCGTAACTTTGATCCTATCCCCATTGCAGCAGCGAGTTTAGGACAAGTCCACAAGGCCCAACTCCACTCAGGGGAAGAGGTTGTGGTTAAGGTTCAGCGTCCAGGGCTAAAACAATTATTTACTATTGATTTAGCTATTCTCAAACGGATTGCTCAATATTTTCAAAATCATCCCCGTTGGGGTAAAGGAAGGGACTGGACTGGTATTTATGAAGAATGTTGTCGTATTCTTTGGCTAGAAACCGACTATCTCAACGAAGGACAAAATGCCGATACCTTTCGTCGCAATTTTCGAGGAGAAGATTGGGTCAAAGTACCGAGAATTTACTGGCGTTATACTTCCCCTCGGGTTCTAACCCTAGAATATATGCCGGGGATTAAAATTAGCCACTATGAAGGACTAGAAGCGGCGGGCTTAGATCGGAAAATCTTAGCTAGATTGGGTGCTAAAGCCTACTTATATCAGTTATTGAACAGTGGTTTCTTCCATGCAGACCCCCATCCAGGAAATATTGCGGTTAGTACGGATGGGGCGTTAATTTTTTATGATTTTGGCATGATGGGGCGCATTAACACCAATGTTCGTGAAAAATTAATGGATACCTTGTTTGGAATTGCTCAAAAAGATGCTGATCGCGTAGTATCATCTTTAGTGGCTCTAGGTGCTTTGGCTTCTACAGAAGATATGGGTCCAGTGCGTCGCTCCATTCAATTCATGCTAGATAATTTTATGGACAAACCCTTTGAGGAACAGTCCGTTAGTCAAATTAGTGATGATTTGTACGAAATAGCCTATGATCAACCTTTTCGCTTCCCGGCAACCTTTACCTTTGTCATGCGGGCTTTTTCGACCCTAGAAGGAGTGGGCAAAGGATTAGACCCTGAATTTAATTTCATGGAGGTGGCACAACCTTTTGCCATGCAGCTTATGACCGATATCAATGAAAATGGTGGAAACAGTATTCTCGATGAATTAGGCAGACAAGCTGTTCAAGTTAGTAATACTGCTTTGGCCTTACCGCAACGAATTGAGGATACAATAGAAAAGTTAGATCGTGGTGACATTCGGGTCAGAGTACGCTCAATTGAATCTGATCGTTTATTACGTCGCCTGAGTCTGATGCAAATGGCAACCAACTACACCATAATCATGAGTGCTTTGGTGGTATCGGCAACACTTTTATTTGTTAATGGATCGACCTCAATAGCAATATTAGTTATCATAGTAACATTGGCTCCTGCTTGGGGTTTGGTTCGTCTTCTGCGCCGGATTGATCGTTTAGATCGAACTTTCTAGATTTTCTTACTCATTTTTGTCAATTTTTTAGTAGCTAACTCACTAATGATGAATCGTCGCTTCACGGGTCTTACTGATACAGGAATCCAGCGATCAGTTAATCAAGATAATTACTATATCGACCCTGATGGGCGGTTTTTTATCGTTGCTGATGGGATGGGAGGTCATGCAGGAGGACAAGAAGCTAGTCAAATCGCCGCAGAAAAGATTAAGAATTGTCTTAATACTTATTGGGACTGTGATCTTCCCTCCGACAAATTGCTAGAAAAGTCTTTTTTAGAAGCAAATCAAGGAATTATTGATGATCAAAAAGATCATCCTGAACGGGGGGACATGGGAACCACTGCTGTGGTGGTTATCTTCCGTGGCGCTCAACCTTGGTGTGCTCATATTGGAGATTCTCGTCTATATCGCATTCGTCAAAATCAGTTGGAACAAATAACTGAAGATCATACCTGGGTGGCCAAGGCCCTAAAAATGGGCGATATTACCCGTGAACAAGCCAAAACTCATCCCTGGCGACACGTTCTTTTTCAATGTTTGGGACGTAAAGAAGTTAATACTATTGAAATTGCCCGTCTCGATGTCAAACTTGGGGATCAACTTTTGTTGTGTAGTGACGGTTTAACCGAAGAAGTTTCAGACGAAACTATTAAAATGCTGTTTGAGGATGGTGATCCCTGTGGAGCGATCGCCAAAAATTTGGTGGAAGCAGCCAAAGAAGCAGGAGGGTCAGATAATATTACGGTGATTATTGTGGTTGAAGAGGGGGAAACTGAGGCAATTACAACAGATCATAGTGAAGAAACCCAGATTCGACGAAATAAACAATAAATTATCTTAGAAGTTGTTTTTGTAACTAGACGGCTGATATAACCATAATAGTTGTCCATTGGTGGCTAATTCAAATTTAAC
This sequence comes from Cyanothece sp. UBA12306, assembly GCA_003448685.1. Classification (GTDB taxonomy): domain Bacteria; phylum Cyanobacteriota; class Cyanobacteriia; order Cyanobacteriales; family Microcystaceae; genus Rippkaea. Next base: position 6,978 of record DLXW01000185.1, on the reverse strand, counting down.
CCAATCAATAGCTTCTCCTACAGAAGATTGGCTGTGATTGCGTGATAACAAGCGACTCCAGAGGGGTTTTGGCTCTTCGATAGTATGACATTGGGCTTGATCAGGGTTGAGTCCAGCTAATTCGGCAGCCCAACGACGGGCATCTTCTTCTGTTCCTAAACGATCAACTACTCCTAATTCTAGGGCTTGCTGTCCGGTAAAAATCCTTCCATCGGCAAAACTTTTGACTTTTTCTAGGGGTAAATTGCGACCTTCGGCAACAGTAGTCACAAATTGTTGATAACTAACATCAATCATCTCTTGAAGAATGGTATGTTCTTCTGAGGTAAGCTCGCGATCAAAAGAAAGAATATCTTTATAAGGCCCTGATTTAATAACTTTAAACGAAATTCCTACTTTATCTAGTAATTTTTCAAGATTGTTACCCCGTAGAATAACGCCAATGCTTCCGGTAATAGTTCCTGGGTTAGCAACAATATGTTCTGCTCCTACTCCGATGTAAACTCCTCCAGAGGCGGAAATATTGCCGAAACTAGCCACAATTTTGACGTTTTTCCTTAACTGTTGTAAGGCCTGATAGATTTCTTGGGAATCAGCTACTGTTCCGCCTGGCGAATCTATACGAAGTAGTAGGGCAGGGTATTTCTTCTCTTTAACCGTTTTTAATCCTTTAAGAACACTTTTTCGAGTTTCTGAGCCAATAGCTCCTGTAATTTCTAGGCGAGCAATCTGTTTACTGGGTCTGGGTTTAAACGGCCAAATCATAAGCAAGTTTTTAATAAAGTGGGAGAGATATTAGCGTTACGCGAAATTAAGCCAGAAAAATATCTTGTTTGTGCAGGTTTATTTTTCTGATTTCCTGTTACCTATTCTTTAGCTTGTACCGATTCAATGAGCGATCGCACTTGCTCAGTACCTTCTGACGGTTCAAAAGATAAGGGGAACTTACCACTGGCGAGCATTCTGAAACCTAAAGGAGCTAAAGTGAGTAAGCCTTGTAAATCTCGGAAATAGTTGCCCACGACAAATAAACCAAATTTGCGCTCGTCAACCCATCCTCCTTGTTTGACTAATTCCACCAACGCTTTACGGTGACGAATGGCACGGCTTGTTTGAGCATCTTTACGGTCTAAAATCTGTTGTTTAATCTGTCCAATTTGATCCATCGGAGCAACCTCCATCGGACAAACTGCATTACACAAATAACAACGGGTGCAGCCCCAAACTCCTTCAGTTCCTTGATTATATTGCTCTAATCGGGTTTCAACTTCTGTATCACGCGAATCGACTACCATGCGTTGTGCTTTAGCTAGAGCATGGGGACCAACAAAATCTCGATTAACTGCCAAGGCATTACATTCAGAATAACAAGCCCCACACATAATACAGTTTCCTGTTTGATCTAAACGCGATCGCTCTTCTGGGGTTTGGACAAATTCCCGTTCTGGAATGGAGCGAGATTTGGTACTGACATAAGGGTCTACCGCTTCTAACTTTTGCCAAAATTTTGACATATCCACCACTAAATCCTTAACTACTGGTAAATTACCCAGGGGAGCGATGGTAATTTCGGGCAGTTCTCCATTTTTAACCTGACTGAACTGTTGTAGTTCGCTGCCCACATTTTCTTTACAAGCGAGGGCAGAACGACCATTAATTCTCATACCACAACTACCACAAATGGTGTTACGGCAGTTTTTGCGGAAGGCTAAAGTCCCGTCTTGTTCCCATTTAATGCGGTTGAGACATTCGAGAATCGTTGTCCCTGCTTCCACATCGAGGGTATAAGTTTCTAGATGTGGGGACTGATGAGATTTTTGTCGTAGAATTTTAAAGAGAACTTGCATAGGATATTAAAACGGGAAACCTTGTTGAAGTCAAAAGACCTGCACTGATCGTAGTAGAAGTCTCAGAAGTCTAGACCTATTCCAATTAAAACACTAATTGAGTTTAGAGACTTTTTTTCTTTGGTTGAAAGAGAAATTTTGATTATTGATTTAGACGACATCTGGGAATGACATTATTGGCTATTTTTTGTTGGCGTTGAGCTACAATTGTCGCTAAATTGGGTCGTCGGCTTAAAGGAAAGCGCAATTTAGTCCAAATCAGATAAATAAACTGGGCAATACTGCCAATAATCGGTAATTTTGTGCCAGCATAAACCCATCCCATCCCCAGAATTTCGTAAACTTTTTGAAATACTTCTAAGTCTTTGATAATTGTTCCATCGGGTAAAATAGCGTGAATGCGTCCCATGGCGGTTGCATAATCTATTTCTTCGTGATCCATTGGGCTATAATTGTCGTCAGCAATATTAATAAAAGCAACCAGTCCTCGATTGTTATCGCGCTTTTGTAGAAACCGAATTTCTCTTAGACATAAAGGACAATCACCATCATAAAGTAGCTTAATTTTCCATGGTTTTGGTGCAGTTGCTAAGCTATCTTTTAATGGGGGATAATTTTTAACTGTAGATGTTGACATGAATTAATTTTAGTGAACTTTTAGTTATATTCTTTATTATACATTTAGATTGCAAAAACTTGCTTGACAGTTAATTTTATTTCAGGAAAAAGTAAAGATTTGATTGCTTGTTCATTGGTAAATTCTGTTACTTCATAAAATCCAGCAACCAACAAGAAAACAGAAAATTTTTCAGCTTCGGGATCAATAATCCAATATTCAGGAATTTCTCTAACTGCATATTCAGATCGCTTATAACGGTAGTCATCATTAGCATTACCTGGACTGACAATTTCTACTGCTAAAAGGGGAGGCGTTTCTAAAACTGCGGTAGACATTGCTCGAATTTCTTGACATTGATTTTCTGATAACACGATTAAATCAGGAATTCTTGATTTGTTGTTGGCAGTTCTAACTCCAACTGTACCAGGCATAACTTTCCACTGTTGTTTAATTTTCTCAATTTCCTGCTCTAAAATTTTAAAAATAAAATGTAAAATCAAAGCATGAAAACCACTAGCTGTAGGCATTAATTTTAATTGTCCATTGACTAATTCATATTTATTATCTGTCCCGTCATTATAATCTAGGTATTCTTCAAAAGAATAAATTTTAGTTGCTAATTGAAACATTTTTAACTCCTAAATTATTATCTATAACCATAAATTAATCATTAGTAATTATCTCTAACTGAGCTAAAATTCAACCTCATCAGCAAAACTTAGTTTACGTTCAAAATGAAATGGGCCAGCGACTGAACCCCAAACTTGTTCATCAGTCTGGGGATCTAATCCCCGATCAACACTAATCAATTTATGTTGATCAACTTCAAAACTGTTATCCAAATAAGTTTCTCTTTCATTACGAACAACGATACAATTTTTTCCTGGTTTGATCCAACCTTTAAAACTCTTTCCTGTCCAATCAACAAACATATCACATCCTGACATTTTCTCTAAGTGAGAGGGAGTCAGTTTTTTGAGTTTTTCTAAGTCACGAGAAGCTCCAAAAAATGACTCTTCTTCTTTAACTTTATAATTTTCTAATTCGATTCTTCCTTCAACGATATTAAACTTAAAAACCCGTAAACGGTAGGGTTTATTCAGCATAAAATCATAGGCCTGTTCTAAAAATAGGGTTGGCTCGGAAAAAATTGATAAAGGTAGAGGACGAATACAAACCCGAATATGGGCAAAAAAAGGTGGGTTGGCATAAGCTTGTTCTTGGTTGCTAAAATCGGCAGACATCCAACGAGCAAGGGTTGTTAAATCAGTGGCGTGGGACATAAATTAATTTAGATAAAATTGCAAGATCATTAAGGCCAAGGAAGGGAACTAATTGAATTTAAGCGGCTTCCTTTGGAGGAAGTTTACGAATTTCAGAATAAAAAGTTGTTTGGCTAAACCCATTAGGGGATTTGATCAAACTCGTACGTAATCGAAAATTATCACTAGCAAACCAGATTCTTTCTTCTACATAATTAGTATTATCTTCTAAAATTAGGGTTAATGCTTGATCTTCTCCCAAACTATAATTCCCTGCTAAAGAAGATTGGGCATTAGACCCCCGTAAAATTTTTCCGGTCTG
>DLXW01000185.1:2300-2724 GCA_003448685.1 Cyanothece sp. UBA12306 | reverse complement strand
TTTCCGGTCTGTGGCAGATTAGTATCAGGGATGACAACAATAATTGTTGAACCTATTTCTTTGGGTTTTCCCCAGTCAATAGAAGTATTCCAGCTAATTTTCTTGCCGCCAATAGCTAAATTAGATTCAATGTGATGTTGTTGGCACCAAGCTATAATTTGATCATTATGAGAGTCTAGCCATTCAATGGTCAACTCTGACTTATGACTTTCGGCTTGTTCTTCTTGAAAATGATAACTGCTACGCTGAGAAAACCAATTTCCGACACATAATTCGAGAAACTCTTGAATAGTCATGAATGAATTGTTGTTATTCCTATCTCCAGGTTAAGGGCTGATTGGGAAAAATCAGCCTTCCCTAATTCTAAAGCATTATGCCAAGGTTACAATCATGGCAGTCGCTAAGGTGTTTAGGACAGAACTTG
>DLXW01000185.1:0-1998 GCA_003448685.1 Cyanothece sp. UBA12306 | reverse complement strand
ACTTCTGTACGGGCTTAATATTATTAAGCCCCTACGACTTCTGACTTCTGCTATATCCATCCGCTCCTAAACTTTGTAGGGATAAGGCTGCTGCTTGACTAACCTGGGGATGTTCGTCTTTAGCCAAGAATTTTAATGCAGAGATACTTTTATCGGTGTTCAAATTGCCTAAAGCTTCGGCCAATTTTTGGCGAATTAACCAATCTTGAGACCCGACAAAGGTTGCTAAAGCTTCAACTGAATCAACGGCTTTAATTTCCCCTAAAGCGGCGATCGCGGCCTGTTTAATTACGGTTTCTTCACTATCTAAAGCTTTGAGTAACACTTGTTTGGCTCGAATATCTCCCAAATTTCCTAGTGATACTGCTGCACTGAAGCGGACTAACCATTGGGTATCTTCATAAAAGGCTCTCACTAAAGGTTCAAAACCTCGCTGATCTCTCAAATATCCTAAAGCTCCTGCCGCATCGGCACGAATACCGTAGTCGGGGTCAGTTTCGAGTAGTTTTACCAGAATGGGGAAACATTCATCTGTCTGCTTAACTCCTAAAGCAAAGACGGCCATCGAACGCACAGGAAGCATTTCGTCGTCTAAGACTTTTTTGATTAGGGGAACCGCCTCTTCAGCGGGAACTTGTCGTAAAGACGCTAAGGCTAATAGGCGATCGCGGGAGTTATTACTTTCTAGTTGACCTGCTATTCGTTCTAAAGATGTTTGATTCATTTTTGTAATATTTTTTAACAATTATCTTTATTGTAATGAGTTGAACGAAAATTAGCTATACATCGACTCAAAGTCTTACCAATAGCTAATTAGAGTCTAGTCTCAGCTCAAAACTATTGAACTTTGATGGCTGTTTGTAAAAAATCTTAATAAAATTCTGACTCAAATCAGTTTAATCTACGCAACTAGGCGGTTTTTTAAAGCGTTTCTTATTAAGTCACCGATCTATTGTTCATCCAAGTAACAGGAAGATATAACATGAGCGTCAATTTAGCAACTATGTTAAGGGAAGGCACCAAAAAATCCCACACGATGGCAGAAAATGTGGGTTTTGTCAAGTGTTTTTTGAAGGGAGTTGTTGAAAAAACTTCTTATCGCAAATTGGTAGCTAACCTCTACTTTGTGTACTCAGCAATGGAAGAGGAAATGGATAAACTTCGTGAGCATGAGATTATTTCTAAGATTTACTTTAAAGAATTAAATCGTAAGCACTCCCTAGAGCATGATTTATACTTCTATTATGGACCTAATTGGCGCAATGAGATTGTTCTCTCAGAAGCGGGACAAGCTTATGTAGACAGGATTCATCAATTAGGAACTTCTCAACCGGAATTATTAGTTGCCCATTCCTATACTCGTTATTTGGGGGATTTATCTGGGGGACAAATTCTGAAGAAAATTGCTCAAAGGGCGATGAATTTGGGAGAAGATGGGGGGACTTCTTTTTATGAATTTCCTACTATTTCTGACGAAAAAGCTTTCAAAAATAAGTACCGTCAAGCTTTGAATGATTTACCCATCGATCAAACTACAGGCGATCGTATTGTTGAGGAAGCTAATGCAGCTTTTGGTATGAATATGAAGATGTTCCAAGAGTTAGAAGGAAATCTGATTAAAGCTATTGGTATTATGCTGTTTAATACCTTAACTCGTCGTCGTAGTAATGGTAGCACGGAATTAGCAACTGCTGATGCAACTGCTGCTGATTAATTCTTGTAATTTACTCAATGGATTATTAATTAACAATCCTGAAAACTTGGTTTTGGTTATTGTTATCATTATCGAGTTGTCAGGATTGTTGCTATTTATTAAGATAATAAAGCTTGAAATTCTATAATTCTACATTCTACATTCTGCATTCTACATTCTCACTTAGTCATTCCTAAAATCACGCTAACTAAAATAGCGATCGCTGCTGTTACTAAAACTCCCAATGAGACGTTTAATTGTTGTTTATTTGCATCTTGATAACCTTTTATTTCCATTCTAATAGC
>DLXW01000277.1:6084-7634 GCA_003448685.1 Cyanothece sp. UBA12306 | reverse complement strand
GATCCCAAATGGGTTCTATATAGCGATCGCATTATTATTTCCACGACGGATAATTGGAGTAAACACGCGGAAAAAGCCCTTGATAATCAGAAAATCCCTGTTATTCGCTTAAGTTTAAGGGATTTAGCCAATAGTCCCATTGATTGGAGTCAATTTAGTCTTAAAAGTCTTAAACCCCTTCCTTTAAAACCCAAGAAAACCCTACGACCTCATCAAACTACTGCTTTAGAAAAGACTATAGCTCATTTTACAACCGCAGATCGGGGTCGGTTAATTATGGCCTGTGGGACGGGGAAAACGTTTACTTCTCTGAAAATAGCGGAAGCAATGGCCGGTAAACAGGGGTTTGTGCTGTTTTTAGTGCCTTCTATCTCTTTATTGTCCCAAACTTTACGGGAATGGACAGCAGAAGCGGAGGTATCTTTGCATAGTTTAGCGGTTTGTTCGGATACTAAGGTGGGAAGACGTTCGGATACGGAAGATTTAAGTACCCATGACTTACCTATTCCAGCGACGACGGATGCTGATAAAATTGCTGACCATGTTAAAGATTTTGGATGTAAAAAGAATTTAACGGTTATTTTTTCTACTTATCAATCAATTAAAGTGATTTATGAGGCTCAAAGTCAAGGAATGGCTGATTTTGATTTAATTATCTGTGATGAAGCACATCGAACTACTGGGTTATCTGAAAAAGGGAAAAAAGAGTCTTATTTTCTGAAAGTTCATGACCAGAAGTTTATTAAGGGTAAAAAACGCCTTTATATGACCGCTACTCCCAAGTTATACAACGATAGTAGTAAAATCATTGCTAAGGAAAATGATGCTTTGTTGTGTTCGATGGATGATGAAGCTATCTATGGTCGAGAGTTTCATCGCTTGGGGTTCGCAGAAGCGGTGGGGAATGGGTTATTAGCGGACTACAAGGTGATGGTGTTAGCGGTTGATGAGAAGTATGTTAGTAAGACGTTTCAATATCAATTAGCAGATAGCAATAATGAACTCAGTTTAGGGGATGCGGTGAAGATAACGGGGTGTTGGAATGGGTTATCTCGACGGATGACTAAAGATGCAAATGGGGAGGAAATTATGGATGATACCCCTATGCGTCGCGCGGTGGCCTTTTCTAGTCGCATTAAAGATTCTCAAAAGGTAACTCGTTTATTTGCTGAAATTATCGAAGAATACCGTAAAACTAATCCTGATGATGAACAGATTCTTGATTGCGAGTTGGATCATGTGGATGGGTCCTATAACTCCCTAATTCGCAATAAAAAGTTAGATTGGTTAAAGGAAACTCCCCCTGATAATACTTGTCGTATCCTCTCCAATGCGCGATGTTTATCGGAAGGGGTTGATGTTCCTGCGTTGGATGCGGTGATGTTCCTTTCTCCTCGTAATTCGGTGGTGGATGTGGTACAGTCTGTGGGCCGAGTGATGCGGAAAGCGGAGGGGAAAAAGTATGGCTATATTATCTTACCTATTGGTATCCCTGCGAATATGCCTCCAGAAGTGGCGTTAAAGGACCATGAACGGTATAAGGTGGTTTG
>DLXW01000277.1:1046-5925 GCA_003448685.1 Cyanothece sp. UBA12306 | reverse complement strand
GTATAAGGTGGTTTGGCAGGTTTTACAAGCATTACGCGCCCATGATGACCGTTTTAATATTACCATTAATCAAATTGAATTGAATCAACAACGCCCGAAGAATATTAATATTCTTGGTGTGGGAGGGGGTAAGGATGATAAGGGGAATAGTAATAATAGTCCTACGGTTAAAGCTATTCAAACTGAGTTGAATTTCCCTGGTTTGGAGGAATGGCGCGATGCAATTTATGCTCAAATTGTGGTTAAATGTGGGGATAGAAGATATTGGGAAGACTGGGCAAAAGATGTGGCGGTTATTGCTGACCATCATATTAGTCGAATTAAGGGTATTTTAGAGGGAAATAATCCGAAATATAAGGCAGCTTTTGCTAATTTTTTGGCGGGGTTACACAGTAATTTAAACCCTAGTATTAGTGAAGATGATGCCATTGAAATGTTATCGCAGCATTTGATTACTAAACCTGTTTTTGATGCTTTGTTTGAAGATTATGAGTTTACTAAGTTAAATCCTGTTTCTATTGCTATGCAGACGATGTTAACGGCGTTGGAAGACCAATCTTTGACTAAGGAAACGGAGTCTTTACATAAGTTTTATGATAGCGTTAGGGAACGGGCAAAGGGTATTGATAACGCGGTGGGTAAACAGAAGATTGTTATTGAATTATATGATAAGTTTTTTAAGACGGCTTTTCCTCAAACAGCAGATAGATTAGGTATTGTTTATACTCCAATTGAAGTAGTGGATTTTATTATTAAGAGTGTTGATGTTGCTTTAAAACAGGAGTTTAATTTAGGGTTGACCGATGAAGGAGTACATATTTTAGATCCCTTTACGGGTACGGGTTCTTTTATTGTTCGTTTATTACAAAGTGGCTTAATTAAACCCGAAGATTTAACCCGTAAGTTTACTCAAGAAATACACGCGAATGAGATTATTTTATTAGCTTATTATATCGCAGCTATTAATATTGAATCGACTTTTCATGATTTAAAAGTTTCCCTAACCAAAGAAGCATCAAAAACCGTCTCTCTGACTCAAGAATCACCCCAAAAAGTCACCCTTAGCAAGGAAAGTTTAGGGGATGAAACCGGATATAAACCTTTTAATGGAATTGTCTTAACTGATACTTTCCAAATGTTTGAAAATGATGGAACATTGAAAGAAAAAATGTTTCCAGAAAATAATCAAAGGGTGGTTAGTCAAAAGGAACAAGAAATTAAAGTTATTATTGGCAACCCTCCTTATTCAGCAGGACAAAAAAGCGAAAATGATAGTAATAAAAACTTGAAATATGAACAGTTAGATAGCAGAATTGAAGAAACCTATGCTAACTATTCAACTGCGACTAATAAAAATAGTCTTTATGATTCTTATATTCGGTCAATACGATGGGCCAGTGATAGAATTGGGGATAAAGGGATTATTGGGTTTGTGACTAATGGTTCATTTATTGATGGCAATTCAAGTGATGGTTTAAGAAAGTGTTTTATTGATGAATTTACCTCTATTTATTGTTTTAATTTAAGGGGAAATGCAAGAACAGCAGGAGAAGACAGACGAAAGGAAAAAGGTAATGTTTTTGGAGAAGGAACTCGTACCCCTGTTGCTATCACTTTATTAATTAAAAATCCTAATAAAACAGAAAATTGTCAACTCTTTTATCATGATATTGGGGACTATTTAAAAAGAGAGAAAAAGTTAGAAATTATTAAAGAATTTAGCAGCATTTCAGGTATTAAATGGGAAACCATTACACCTAATGATAGTCATGACTGGATTAATCAAAGAGATCCTGCTTTTGATAATTTTATTTCATTAGGGGATAAAAAAGATAAGACTACTCAAACTATTTTTGATGTGTATTCAAGTGGAGTAAAAACAAATCGAGATCCTTGGTGTTATCATTTTTCATATGAGTCTATTTCTAAAAATATGACAAAAATGATTGACTTTTATAATAGTCAAGTTGAAGAGTTCAAAAATAATTTAAAAGGTCAAACAATTTCCAATCCTGATGAAAGGAAGAAAAAAGTAGAAGCTTTTATTGATACTGATCCTAAAAAAATAAGCTGGTCAAGAGGATTAAAAAATGATTTAGGAAGATGTGTTAATTATACATTTTATTCTGAATCTGTTGTCAAAGGGATGTATCGTCCTTTTTGTAAACAATGGGCATATTTTAATAAACATTTCAATGATATGATTTATCAAATGCCTAAAATATTCCCTAATGAAAGTATAGAAAACTTGGTTATTTGTGTAACAGGAATTGGTGCAAGTAAAGATTTTTCTGCTTTAATGGTTAATTGTATTCCTAATTTACATTTCCATGATACAAGTCAATGTTTCCCCTTATACTCCTACGAAAAACAAGAATCCGAAGGCTATAAACCATTATTACCAGGATTTGAAACAGACAACGAATATGTAAAAAAAGAGAACATACCTAACACCATACTCAACTTATTTAGAAGCCAATATAACCATAAAAGTCTCACCAAAGAAGATATATTTTATTACATTTATGGTATCTTACATTCCCCCGAATATAAACAAAGATTTGCTGCTGACCTCAAGAAAATGTTACCTCGTATTCCCTTTGCAAAAGACTTTTGGCTATTCAGTAAAGCAGGAAGAGACTTAGCATATTGGCACTTAAATTATGAAATTATTGAACCCTATCCCCTCAAAGAATATCAAGAATTATTATACCTTTCACCCGAAGATTACCGAGTCGAAAAAATGATCTTTGGTAAACGAAACCAAGACAAAACCACCATCATTTATAACAAACATCTTAGCCTAACAGAAATACCCCTAGAAGCCTACAATTATGTTGTAAATGGCAAATCTGCCATCGAATGGATAATGGAACGCTACAAATTAACCAAAGACAAGAATAGTGGTATTATTAATGACCCCAACGACTGGTCAGACGACCCCCGTTACATCATTGACTTAGTAAAAAGAATCGTCAGAGTTAGCCTAGAAACCGTCAAAATAGTCAATAATTTACCGCCATTAAAAGAACAAAATTAAGGCTAAACCCATCATAATCTTTGATTTAGATGGGGTGTGTTCAAAAGACAGACTTGGTCAAAAACAGACCTTAAATGATAACTTAAAATGTTATTATGAATCTACACAGTTGACAAAGACATCCTAATCTTAATAAATTTGTCAATTAAGAATATGGATGATCAATAGAAGACAGAAAAAATAAACCTTAATTTTTGATTAACATCAAAAATTCCAGCTAAAATCAGAAAAAAAGTGAAAACTTAGACATTACCATGACTTTTTCCTCTCTTATTCGTCATCTCCAAAAATCACCCTTAACTAAAGAACTGTTAGAGAAACTGAATAAGACAGGTTCTTTAGGGTTGAAAGGTATACCTCGACTACCCAAAGGTTTAGTAGCTTCAGCCTTAGCTCAATCTCAGGATAACAATCTATTAGTAATTTGTGCCACCCTCGAAGAAGCAGGAAGATGGGCGGTTCAATTAGAGATTATGGGTTGGAAAACAGTCAATTTCTATCCTACCTCAGAAGCGTCCCCCTACGAGCCATTTAATGCTGAATCAGAGATGATTTGGGGACAGATGCAAGTCCTATCAACTCTTAATTATCAACACGATCAAGTAGCTATTGTCACCACAGAAAAAGCATTACAACCCCATTTACCACCTGCTCAAATATTTCAATCTTATTGCTTAAATTTGGAAAGAGGAATCACTAAAACTGGTCAAGAAATTGATGAAGCATTAACAAGATTAGGCTATGAAAGAGTCTCTTTAGTAGAAACAGAAGGACAGTGGAGTCGCAGAGGAGATATTGTCGATATTTTTCCCGTTTCTTCAGAACTACCTATTAGATTAGAATGGTTTGGTGATGAGTTAGAAAAAATTCGAGAATTAGATCCTGCAACCCAGAGATCTTTAGAAAAAATTGAGCGAATTTGTTTAACTCCTACCAGTTTTCAGCAGATTATTGGTCAAACACTTAAACAACAAAATACCTCATTAGAAAATTATCTATCGAACGAAGAAATAGATGGCCTAGAAAATGATAATTTTCCCCAGGGAATGGGGCGTTTTTTAGCCATAGCTTTTGAAGAATGTGCTTCATTATTAGATTATTTACCCGATAATACGCTTTGTGTTTTTGATGAAATAGAACAATGCAAGTCCCATAGCGATCGCTGGTTAGAATATGTAATAGATAATTGGCAAGAATTAAAGCCTGCTTTACCTAAAATTCATCGTCAATTTACCGACTCTTTAAAACTAGTCAAAAAATTCCCTATTTTATATCTGTCTGAATTATCAGAAGCAACAGATAAAACAGCCTTAGATTTATCAAGTCGTCCCATTCCTACAACCCCTCATCAGTTTGCTAAATTAGCAGAAATCTTAAGAGGAAAAAGAGAAATTTATAGTGGAATAAGCTTAAATAAATATGCTACTTGGTTGATTTCTGCTCAACCATCACGAACCGTTTCTTTATTACAAGAACATGACTGTCCTGCCCAATTTATACCCAATAAAAGAGATTATCCAGGAATTGAAAAATGTCATATTCAAGGAACAGCAATAGCCTTAAAATATTCAGGAGTAGCAGAATTAGAAGGCTTTATTTTACCCACATTCCGTATTGTTGTAATTACCGATCGAGAATTTTTTGGACAACACGTTTTAGCCCCTTCTGGATATATTCGTAAACGGCGAAGGGCTGCCTCTAAGCAGGTTGACTTAAATCAATTAACTCCAGGGGATTATGTAGTGCATAAAAATCATGGAGTTGGTAAATTTTTGAATTTAGAAAGCTTAGCAACTCGTGAGTATTTAGTAATTCAGTATGAAGATGGTTTATTAAGAG
>DLXW01000277.1:0-876 GCA_003448685.1 Cyanothece sp. UBA12306 | reverse complement strand
TATGAAGATGGTTTATTAAGAGTTCCAGCAGATTCGGTTGATACTTTATCCCGTTATCGACAAACAGGAAATCGTCCGCCTGAACTGCATAAAATGACAGGAAAAGTCTGGAAAAATACTAAACAAAAAATACGTAAAAGTATTAAAAAGTTAGCTGTTGATCTATTAAATCTTTATGCAAAACGAGCAAAAAAAGAAGGATTTACCTATCCCCCCGATACTATTTGGCAAGAAGAATTAGAAGATTCTTTTCCTTATCAACCCACTCCCGATCAATTAAAAGCTGTTCAAGACGTTAAACTAGATTTAGAAAGCGATCGCCCCATGGATCGATTAGTCTGTGGAGACGTTGGTTTTGGTAAAACAGAAGTGGCAGTCAGAGCAATTTTTAAAGCCGTTACCAGTGGACATAAACAAGTAGCTTTACTCGCTCCCACAACCATTTTAACCCAACAACATTATCATACCCTCAAAGAAAGATTTGCTCCCTATCCCATCAACATTGGACTGTTAAATAGATTTCGGACTACCTCAGAAAAAAAAGACATTGTACAACGGTTAGCAACCGGAGAGTTAGACATTGTAGTGGGAACCCATCAACTATTAGGAAAAAGCGTTAAATTTCAAGATTTAGGATTATTAGTAATTGATGAAGAACAAAGATTTGGAGTTAACCAAAAAGAAAAAATAAAAGCTCTAAAAACAGAAGTTGATGTCCTAACTCTTACCGCTACACCCATTCCTCGAACCCTATATATGTCCCTTTCAGGTATTAGAGAAATTAGTTTAATCACCACTCCTCCTCCCTCCCGTCGTCCCATAAAAACCCATTTATCAAGCTATAATTCTGATGTAGTGGGCTACCACAATTCTAGC
>DLXW01000129.1:15963-23521 GCA_003448685.1 Cyanothece sp. UBA12306 | reverse complement strand
TATTAAGCCCGTACAGAAGTAGTTTTTGTAACGAGGATTTATACCTCGCTCCAAAAACTTTTCGCTATGAGTATATATTATATAAGTTTTAAAAAATATAAAGTTTGAAATTAATCATAGTTTGAATTCTACATTCTACATTTTGCATTCTAAATTAATCTTTAAACGCTAAGTTTTAGAGCATTTACAGGCACTTCATCCCAAGAATCTACGGTTCTGAGAATAGCACTCCAACCGTCTTGTTTTTGTTGATCGCTTAGGTTGTTGACCCAAGTTTGATGACATTCTTGAGCTGCTATTTCATCACAACCAGCAATACATGAATAAACAATACCACAAGGATCGATTTGTTCGTTAACCCAAATTTTCATAATCAATGATACTCTCTATTTTTTTATCTAAACATACTATAGCATTACAGGTTAAGGTTATGACAATTATAAATCTTGAAATTAATCATAGCTTGATTCTAAATTTTACATTGTTGGATTTTTAATTTACCGTAGCACTAGATAGTTTAATTTGATCATAAAATTAAGCAATTATTGATTAGTAAATTTTTCTAAATTTTATTTTTATTAGTTGTCCAATTTGAAGTTAAAAAATGTTAAATTGAGCTTAATTATCTGGTTAATATTCTATAATATATAAATAATCAATAGATTTATTATAACAAATTAAAACTTAACTAAAGCGAGGATTTTAACCGTGGAAACCTCCCATCTAAGACTACAAGGAATGAGTTGTGCTGGTTGCGCATCAGCCATTGAAAAAGCTATTCAAAAAGTCGAAGGAGTCAATCAAGGTAATGTAAATTTTGCTCTGTCTCAAGCAACCGTAACCTATGATGAAACTATTACTAATTTAACAGTTATTGAACAAGCTATCAAAAAGGCTGGATATAATGCTGCTCCCCTAGCGGAAAATAAACAACAACAAGACTCAGAAAAAACAGCACAAAAAGAATTAACCTATAAAGTAATAGTAGGTAGCATTATTAGCCTAATCTTAGTGATAGGAATGTTGCCCATAATGCCAGGAATAGAAATATTGTGGATACCTTCATGGTTACATAATTCTTGGATTCAATTAGTTTTAGTTACCCCAGTACAGTTTTGGGTGGGAAAACCCTTTTTTGTCGGGGCTTGGAAAGCTTTTCAACGCAAGACTTTTGACATGAATACCTTAGTCGCTTTAGGCACTGGAGTTGCCTATTTATACTCTCTATTTGCGACTTTATTTCCCAATTTTTTAGAATCTCAGGGAATTAAACCAGTGGTTTATTATGAAACATCAGCAGTCGTTATTACTCTAGTTCTTTTAGGAAGATTACTAGAAAATAGAGCGCGAGGTAAAACAACAGAAGCCATTCATAAATTAATGGGTTTACAAGCAAAAACTGCTAGAGTGATTCGCGAGCAACAAGCATTAGATATTCCCATTGAAAAAGTGATAGTAGGAGATATTATTTTAGTTCGTCCAGGGGAAAAAATTCCGGTAGATGGACAAGTTATTGAGGGGCAATCTTCTCTTGATGAATCAATGGTTACTGGGGAACCTATTCCGGTTACAAAACAACCAGGAGATGAAGTCATTGGTGCGACTATTAATAAGACAGGAAGTTTTAAATTTAAAGCAACAAAAGTCGGGGGAAATACTGTTTTAGCACAGATTATCAAGTTAGTACAAGATGCTCAAGGCAGTAAAGCACCGATCCAAAAATTAGCGGATCAGGTGACAGGATGGTTTGTTCCAACAGTAATAGCTATTGCCATTCTTACTTTTATTATTTGGTTTACTACCATGGAAAATGTGACCATTGCGATGATTAATACCGTAGGAGTTTTAATTATTGCTTGTCCTTGCGCCTTGGGTTTAGCAACTCCTACATCAATTATGGTTGGCACCGGAAAAGGGGCAGAAAATGGTATACTAATTAAAGGTGCAGATAGTTTAGAATTGGCTCATAAACTAAATACTATTGTTTGTGATAAAACCGGAACAATTACCCAAGGTAAGCCCAGTGTAACTAATTATATAACTGTTAAAGGTATTGCCAACAATAATGAACTTGAACTTTTAAAAATAGCTGCTGCCGTCGAAAAAAATTCTGAACATCCCTTAGCGGAAGCTATTATTAATTATGCCCAATCTCAAGACATCAACAACCATGTACCTGAAGTCACTAATTTTGAAGCAGTAGCGGGTATGGGAGTTCAGGGAAAAGTATCAGGAAAGTTAATTCAAATTGGTACACAAAGATGGATGGATGAATTAAAAATTAAGACAGATGGTGAGGATAGCAGGGGAGCAGGGAGACCAGAGCAGGGAGAGGGTTATAATTTACAAGCCAAACGTGAACAATGGGAAGCAGAGGCTAAAACAACCGCCTTCATCGCTATTGATGGACAAATTGAGGGTTTAATTGGTATTGCTGATGCCATTAAACCATCTTCAGAAGAAGCAATAACAGCCTTACAAAGAATGGGTTTAGAAGTAGTAATGTTAACCGGAGATAACCAGAAAACTGCTGAAGCGATCGCCTCTAAAGTTGGTATTAAAAGAGTCTTTGCAGAGGTTCTTCCCGATCAAAAAGCCAATATTATTCAATCAATTCAACAAGAAAGAAATAGCAGAAAACGGAAAAATAAAGTTGTTGCTATGGTGGGAGATGGAATTAATGACGCACCCGCATTAGCACAAGCAGATGTGGGAATTGCCATCGGAACAGGAACAGATGTAGCAATGGCCGCGAGTGATTTAACTTTAATTTCTGGTGATTTACGAGGTATTGTTACTGCTATTGAACTAAGTCATGCAACCATGAAAAATATTCGCCAAAATCTATTTTTTGCTTATATTTATAATAGTTTGGGTATTCCCATTGCTGCGGGCATTTTATATCCTTTCTTTGGTTTATTACTTAATCCAATGATTGCGGGTGCAGCGATGGCTTGTAGTTCAGTTTCTGTGGTAACAAATGCCTTGAGACTCCGTAAATTTAAACCCAAATCATCCCGTAGGTTGGGTTGAGGAACGAAACCCAACAAATCGCCCCTTCTTTGTTTAAATTGATAAAGTTTGGCTTTGCCATCTTGACGAGGTTTAATTGGTTATGTTAGGGAAAACTTTAAGAGGTTAAAGCTTGAACTAGAATCCTGATTAAGGGTTCTAAATCTTCAGGAACTCGATAACTTTCTAAACCTTGATCAATGTGTTTATTTTCTCGGTTTAAACAGCCAAATTGCCAAATATTGCCTGTTGTAACTGCACCTAAAAGATTAATTTCCTTACTGTCTAACCATTGATCTAAAGCAATAAGCTGGGTAGCAAGTTGATTAAAACCATAGTCCAAATCTCCCTTTTTTGCTTCAATAACAATAACATGATGGTGGTTATGAAGAAAGTAATCTAAAGAACCTTGTAATTGTTCAGAAACTTTAAGTGAGTATTCAATTCTTAATTGAGCATTAGTATAATAAACAAGGTCGGTAATAACAGGTGCAATCAAAATTTCTCGCCTGGCTATTTCCGTGCTTAAAAGGACGTTGGGTAAAATAGCTGTTATGCGTTCTTCTAATTGTTGAAGTCGGTTTAATTGTCCTTGATATTGAGGTAAGTTAAGAAGCTTCCGAGAAAATGTATAGCCAAAATCTTTAACTAATTCATCTACTTCAACTTTTAACTCGAAGATTTTACTAAAGGTGTAAGATTGATTAGGATCTAATACTTTCATGATTATTCCTCACTTAAAGATTGCTCATTAGATCATAGGGTGGGTTAAATGATTTTAAAAAACAACCAATCAATTTTAATTCTAAATTCTACATTCTACATTCTAAATTCTAAATTCTACATTCCTAATTTCTTAGCTAATAATTTTCGACGTAACTTATCCAAAGCAGTATAGCTACTCAAAGAACGGATAATATCGCGATCGCGGTTACCAAACCGACATTCAAAACTATCTACCTTCCCTTGACTATCAGCTAACCCAATATAAACTAATCCCACTGGTTTAGTTATTGTCCCCCCACCAGGGCCTGCAATTCCTGTAATACTAATACCCCAGTCAGTCCCCAACCGTTGTTGCACACCCAAGGCCATCTGTTGCGCTACTATAGCACTCACTGCCCCATCTTCCTCTAAATTTTGGGTTTTAACCCCCAATAAATCGATTTTTACCCGATTTTCGTAGGCAATAATCCCCCCACGAAAATAGTCCGAACTGCCAGCTATGGAAGTTAAAATTGACCCCAAACCACCACCAGTACAAGATTCAGCTACACTAACCGTCTCTGCTGCTTGCTTTAATAAATCTGCTACCACCGTAGCTAAGTTGGCATCATCAGAGCCATAATAGTCTAATCCTGCAATTTTTTGGATTTCTTGGGCAACCGGTTCAATGAGGGCGATCGCCTCCTCTTCTGACGCTGTTTTTGCCGATATTCGTAACCGAACTTCCCCCAAAGAAGCATAGGGAGCTACTGTAGGATTAGTTAACTCAAAAAATTTGACGACTTTGGTGGCCAAAGCTGACTCGCCAATGCCCCTAAAACGCAACATACGGCTATAAATGACTTCTTTGCCCCAACCTTGGCTTTTGAGGTAAGGAACAGCCGTTTCACGCCACATCAGCTTCATTTCAGACGGGACTCCAGGGAAAGTCATTAAGGTTAAATTAGGGCGAGGTTGCCACAAAAGTCCAGGGGCCGTTCCCGAAGGATTAGGCAAAATATCCGCACCTTGGGGAAGTAGTGCTTGTTTACGATTATTCTCCGTCATAATTCGCCCCCTGGCAGCGAATTTTTGGCTAATATCTTCAATAATTTCGTAACGTTCTATTAAAGGAGTATCAAATAAATTAGCAATAGTTTCTGTAGTCAAGTCGTCAGGAGTTGGACCTAAACCCCCTGTAAAAATTAAAATAGATGCCCTTTTACTAGCAATTTCAATTACTTCTTTTAAACGAGTGGGATTATCTCCTACTACTGTTTGATAATAATGGGGAATACCTAAACTGGCCAATTCTTTAGCTAAAAATTGAACATTACTATTAAGGATATCTCCTAATAATAATTCTGTTCCCACACAAATAACTTCTGCACTCATAACGCTTCTAATTAACTATGGATTTTCCCAACTAAAGATAATTTTAAACTTTTGTTGCTCGATTGACGCTTTGTTCTACATCTCTAACCTTTTTGCCTCTCCATAATAGACGAATGGGAGTGCCAGGGAAGCCTAATTGTTGACGAAATTGACTTTCAATATAACGGCGATAATTATCATTAAATCGTTTAGGATCGTTGACAAATAAGGCAATAGTTGGAGGTTGGGTTGATACTTGGGTTCCGTAATAAATTTTTCCCTGTTTTCCTTGGCGTGTTGTTGGTGGAGAATGCCAAGTTATCGCTTCTTGTAAAACCTCATTAATCACTGCTGTACTTACTCGACGACAATGTTCTTCGGCAGAACTATTGACTAAATCCAGGAGTTTATCTACCCGTTTTCCTGTCATCGCACTGACAAAAATTAGGGGCGACCATTCCATAAAATAAAGACGGGATAAGACACTGGTTTTGTATTCATAAATTGTGTAAGAATCTTTATCTATAGCATCCCATTTATTGACCACAATAATCACTGCCCGACCCTCATCAAGGATTCTAGAAGCTAGTTTGAGATCTTGATCAGTTACCCCATCGATAGCATCAATGACAAATAAAACAACATCGCAACGACGAATGGCTTTAAAAGCACGATTAATACTAAAAAATTCCGCTCCATATTCGACATTTTTCTTGCGTCGAATACCCGCAGTATCAATTAAACGATAGGTCTTGTCATTATGTTCTATTATGGTATCAATGGCATCCCTAGTAGTTCCCGAAATAGGGCTAACAATCGATCTATTTTTACCCAATAAAGAGTTGAGTAAACTTGATTTACCTACATTAGGACGGCCAATAATTGCTACTTTAATTTCGTCAACTTGGCTAATTTCTTGAGGATCGGGAAGATAGGTAATTAAATCATCAAGAAGTTCTCCCGTTCCACTACCATGAATACCCGAAACCGGATAGGGATTGCCTAACCCCAATTCCCAAAATTGTGCTGCTTGAATTATTCCTTGGTCAGGGGATTCACACTTATTAACTGCTAACAAAACCGGAACAGTTTGTTGCCGTAACCAATCAGCAATTTCTTGATCCCCAGCAGTTGGTCCAGTTTGGCCATCTACCACAAAAATAGCCACATTTGCCTCTGTTAGGGCTGCCATGGCCTGTTCTCGAATAGAAGGCAAAAATTCCGTATCATCATCAAAGACCAATCCCCCCGTATCTACCACTTGGAAATCCCGATCTAGCCAAAAACCAGGCCGATAAGTGCGATCTCTGGTGATTCCTGGTTCATCATGAACAATAGCCTGTTGATCTCCTGCGAGTCGATTTACCAGGGTTGATTTGCCCACATTAGGCCGTCCAATAATTGCAACAATAGGGAGGGGCATAATTTTCTCTAACTATCAACATAAGTAGACCAAACCATCGGCGATCGCTCAAAATCGATGGCTTCTTTCCCCTAGTATAGAATATCTACTTAGATTAACTTAAAAAAACCATCATCAATATCATAACCAAATAGTTGTGCCAGAGACTTCAAGCGAAAGTTACTAGGAATTTTTTGTTCTTTTAACCAATCTGAAAGGGTAAAAAGTTTGTGCATCACGAAGATTTCTAACGCTTCTGGGTTATATTGAATACCTTCAGTGCGGCTAAATTGGTGGGGAACCAACATGGCCACATAGCGTCCTAATTCTCCCCCCTTTGCGTCCAAAATAAAAGGCATCCAAGGGTAAACTGAATCGAGACGGACAAACCAGAGACGAACTTCCGCAATTTCTGAGAGTTCCCTGGGATCTGTGGGATCACGGGGAAAGTCAATCTCAAAATTGAAAGCTTGTTCATAGGAAGCGATCGCCCCTTGAGTCAAAATTGGATCAATAATAGACTTAACGGGTGATAGATCTAGTTGAGTGAGATGATCAAATTGTAGTGCGATCGTCTGATTCATGAGATTATTAAATTTACCTATTTTATTTTATCAAAATCAGGGTTAAATAGGGTAACAATGCCCACCTTAAAGTGATTTTTTTAAGAGACTTAAGTGATGAAAAAGGCAGTTATTTGTGGTTATTATGGTCAAGGAAATGGCGGAGATGAAGCCTTATTAGTATCTTTACTGCAAATGTTGCCCCCTCACATCGAGCCGATTGTTCTTTCGGCTAATCCCCGAAAAACCCAGTCAAGCTATGGGGTAGAAAGCTGTCCTAATCGTTCTTTTTGGGCAATTTTAAAGGTTTTGAACAATTCAGATCTTTTTATTTGGGGAGGGGGTAGTTTAATGCAGGATTTTAGCAGTTTTGTTAGTCCAATTTATTATGCTGGATTGATGGCTTTAGCTCAACAAAAAGGCTTAAAAACTATCGCTTGGTCCCAAGGAATTGGTCCATTAAACTACCAATTTACCCGATGGCTAACCTATCAGGTACTGG
>DLXW01000129.1:15004-15759 GCA_003448685.1 Cyanothece sp. UBA12306 | reverse complement strand
ACTTAGGGGATGTACCTTAGTAAGTGTCAGGGATGGTGCTTCGGCTCAATTATTGTCACAATGGCAAATTAATCCTATAATTGCTCCTGATCCAGTTTGGGCTTTAACGGCTAAATCTGTCCCAGGAATAGCAGATTTACCAGCCCCTAGAGTGGCGGTTAATTTAAGAAATCATCCTCAATTAACACCCCAAAAATTGGCTATTTTGACTAAGGCTTTAATTGATTTTCAAAAAGCGACGAATGTCTGTGTTTTCTTAGTTCCTTTTCAAGCTTCCCAAGATTTAGAAATTGCCCGTTCTATCGCTTGCCAATTACCAGGTAATCATCAAATTATTTCTTTAGAAGATCCCAGGGAACTAAAAGGTTTATTTCGAGGGGTGGAGATGACAATTGGGATGCGTCTTCATAGTTTAATTATGGCTGCTGCTGAAGAATCTCGTTGTTTTGCCCTTAGTTATGACCCTAAAGTTAGCCGTTTGATGGTAGAAGTTGGATTACCTGGATGGGAATTAACTCAACTTCCTGATGATTCAAATATTATTAGCAAAGCTTGGTTAGAATATTATGCTAATGGAGAACCTTTGAGTAAAGATCGGATTCAATCTTTAGTAGACAGAGCTTTGATGCATCGAGATATTTTACTACAAGTTTAGATGGAAAACTGCTATGATATAAGATTAGCAAATCTTTCGGTTAGGTTGAGAAACTCCTCATACTATAGGATGGAGAATAGGGGATTCGAACCCCTGACCT
>DLXW01000129.1:1253-14808 GCA_003448685.1 Cyanothece sp. UBA12306 | reverse complement strand
GATTCGAACCCCTGACCTCTGCGGTGCGATCGCAGCACTCTACCAGCTGAGCTAATTCCCCATAATATTGGTGCGATCAATCATTATAACATTTAATAAATGCTTCCCTTCGTTGTATTTTGCAATTTACTGCTTACCCTTGGCAACTGCTATCTAATTTTTCGTCTTTGTAAATTCCATAATTTTTTGCTTCAATTAACCAGAAATTTGACCAAACTTGAACTTTGTCTGCATCGAGTTTTTGCTCAAGCTCCAGATCTTATCATCGCTAAACAACAAGAAACTTCTCAACTTAGGCAAAAGTATAAAAAACTTCGGCGACAAATTCGACAAGTCAAAAAAATTTTGCGTCTGCTTAAACTAGGATGGAGAATTTGGCAAGGACAAAGAATAAAGAATTATTAGAACTTAAAGGTTTGACTGACTTGAGCAAAGGGATATTAAGATGGTGATATAGCCATTTCAATTAAAAATAATCCATGACTGCAACCTTGCTTAAAGCTTCTGCTTTGAATACTCCAACCATTAAAACTCTTGCCAATGGGTTGACTATCGTGGCAGAACAGATGCCTATTGAAGCAGTTAATCTCAATATATGGCTTAAGGTTGGTTCTGCCTTAGAATCAAATAAAATTAATGGGATGGCTCATTTTCTTGAACATATGGTCTTTAAAGGAACCGATAGGCTAAATAATGGGCAATTTGAGCAATTAATCGAACAAAAGGGGGCAGTGACCAATGCAGCAACAGCCCAAGAATACACCCATTATTACATTACAACAGCACCCCAAGATTTCGCTGAACTCGCACCATTGCAATTAGATATAGTTTTTAATCCTATTATCCCTGATCAGGCTTTTGAAAGGGAAAAATCGGTTGTATTAGAAGAAATTCGTCGGTCAGAAGACAGTCCTCGTCGTCGCGTCTTTTATCGCGCCATGGAGACTTGTTTTGAAGAGTTACCCTATCGTCGTCGGGTTCTCGGATCGGCATCGGTGATTCAAGATTTAACCCCGCAGCAGATGCGGGATTTTCATGAGGACTGGTATCATCCAGCATCAGTAACAGCAGTAGCCGTGGGTAATCTGAGCGTAGAAGAATTAATTGACATTGTAACCCAGGGATTTAATCAAACAAATTCGTTTTCTCAGGCAAATCAACAGTATAATTGCCAACTATCTCCTGAAAAACCTTTTACAGAGGTGGTACGCCAAGAATATGAAGATAATCAGTTACACCAAGCTCGTTTAGTAATGATGTGGCGAGTTCCTGGGTTGATTGATTTGGACCAAACCTACGCCTTAGATGTTTTAGCGGTTATTTTAGGACAAGGAAAGGTATCACGACTATTTCGAGATTTGCGTGAAGATCTAGGTTTGGTGTCTCGTATTGGCGTTAGTAATATGACCCAAAATATTCAAGGAGTATTTTATATTTCTGCCCAATTACCTCCAGAAAATATTCCAGAAGTAGAAAAAAGAATTACTGAACATCTTGTTCAAATTCAAAGAGAATCAGTAACAGAACAAGAATTAATTCGGGTCAGGACTCAAGTAGCTAATCGATTTATTTTTGGCAATGAACGTCCAAGCGATCGGGCTAATCTTTATGGGTATTATTATTCTCAATTGCAAGATTTAGAACCAGCTTTAACCTATCCTGAGCGTATTCAATCTTTAAGTTTAGAAGATATTCAAAGGGCTGCCCAAAATTACTTAACTTCTAATGCTTATGGGATTACTATAGTGCGTCCTAAGGTTCAATAAATTACTGATTACTGATTACTGTTTACGCTAATTAAAATGTGGACACAAATTGCTGAACATATTACCCAAACCACTGGACGTAATTTTGAGATTAAAAAACAACGTTCTGTAAGTGGAGGTTGTATTAATCAAGGATATGCTTTAACCGGAGAAGAAGTTACTTATTTTGTTAAGATTAACCAAGCTTCTCAGGTAGAAATGTTTGCTGCTGAAGCATTAGGATTAAAGCAAATGTTAGCTACTAATACTATTCGTATTCCTCAACCTATTTGTTGGGGTATGGCTGATAGGGCGAGTTATATTGTTCTTGAATGGTTAGAATTTGGCCGAGGAACCAATCAATCTTGGACGCAAATGGGAAAACAGTTGGCCAAAATGCACCAGGTTCAAGGTTCATCTAAATTTGGTTGGGAACGCAATAATACTATTGGTTCTACTCCTCAAATTAATACTTGGACTGAAAATTGGGCTGATTTTTTTGCTGAATATCGCATCGGTTATCAGTTGAAATTAGCTAGACGCAGAGGAGGAAATTTCCCTGAATATAGTCAAGTGGTAGCTATGGTAAGGGATGCTTTAAGGGATAGACAACCCCAACCTTCTTTGGTACATGGAGATTTATGGTCAGGAAATGTAGCAGTCACTCAAGACGGAGAACCAGTTATCTTAGACCCTGCAACCTATCATGGAGATCATGAAGTTGATTTGGCTATGACGGAACTTTTTGGAGGGTTTCCAGGGTCTTTTTATCGGGGTTATGAAGAGGTTTTCCCTTTAGAACCAGGCTATCAAAAACGCAAAACTCTCTATAATCTTTATCATATTCTCAATCATTTTAATCTTTTTGGTGGGGGTTATAGTTCCCAAGCTAATCAGATGATTCAACAAATTATTAGAAATCGCTAATTTGGAGATGAAAATGACATTTTTTATTAAGAAAGTAGAGCAAAATGATCTCCTTGGTGGTTATTGAATTTTTAGGGATATCCTAGTTAGTTGGAATGACATCCATAAGTTTTATACTCGCTGTTATAAATTATGGTTTGAAGGAAGTAGGGAACCCGAAAATGTCCTAACTGTCTTGGCGGTTGCTATAATTGTTGTCTGAATTGTTTTCTAATTTGACTTGATGGAACTCCAGTAAAAATTTTAGGAACCAATTTTTCAATCAATGACTTAACATCAACATTAGGAAATTGACCGCTAGTTTCTGATTCCAAATAATTATTTTTACTGTAGAGATAAATTTGCAATTTATCCCCTTGATATATCCAAACTTCTGGCACTTCCAATGCTTTGTAAGTATCAAGCTTTGTTAAAGAAGTAACATCGGATTCAATTACCAAATCAGGGGGTGGAAATTCTTCGAGATTAATGCGGCGACATTGAGAAACTAAATTATAATTTTCAATATAAAAACTTGAATCAGGTTCAACTCCAGCATTTTTTGCTTGTTTCCTAAAAGTAGTTGAACCAAAGTCATCCCAGTCCCGACCTTGATAATCTAGCAATTCTTTAACTAAATCAGCAATGAGTCGGTTAGGACGTTCATGTTCAGGTAAAGGAACCACGATAAAAAGGGTATTTTGGTAGTAATTAGCACGATAATGACGGTGGAAATTAACCGCTAAAAAGTTCTCATAATCCTGCCAACTTAGGTCATGCAACACAGCACAACTTCCAGGTAATAAGTCCATTGGTTTGTTAAAAATAGTCAGCATTAGATAAGTACCTGGACAAAAATAAACGTTATTGTGAAGTGAGCTTCGGAGTAGGGAGAGAGGTTATGACTGCAAAACATTTCTTCAGACAATTCATTTTATTTTATTTATGTCAGACTACTTAATTTCTCCAATTTTTGACTGGAAGTATTGACCATAATTCGGGGTAGTCGATGTTTAAAACCGCAGAGAATTTCCCAAGAAATTGTTCCTAATTTATTAGCCCAATCATCAGCAGTAATTTCTAGATCTCCATCTTTACCAATTAATGTTACCACTTCACCAACTTGGAGATTGGGAATATTGCTCACATCTAACATTAATTGATCCATGGTAATTGCCCCAATTTGCCCAACCCGTTGTCCCCGAATTAAAACTTCGAGGGAATTAGACAGGTTACGGGGAACCCCATCAGCATAACCAATACCCACCACTGCTACATCCATCGTGCGATCGCTAACAAATTGATGGCCATAACTAATACCTGTTCCTGGAGGAATAGTCTTAACTTGGGTTACCTTGGCTTTAACTTGCAATACGGGTTTTAAACTCGTTACAGAACGTAAATGGGGCGCAGGATATAATCCATACAAAGCTAAACCAACCCTTACTAAATCATAGTGTAAGTTAGGATTAATTAAAGTGGCAGCAGAATTGGCTAAGTGGAGGGGAGGAAGTGAAAACCCGTGACTTTTTAACTGGTTGATCGCCTCTTCAAACCGTTGTTGCTGTCGGTTCATTTCGGTACTATCTCGATCATCTGCTGTAGCTAAATGGGAGTAGATGCTGGCAATTTTGAGATGGGGTAATTGGGCAACTAGGTTAACAAAATCAATGGCTTGATGCCAAGGAGTTCCCAGACGAGACATTCCCGTATCTAGCTTAAGATGGACTGGAAGAGACTGTTCTAGCTTACTGAGAGTATCAGAAAAGACTAAGGCTTGTTGGGAGTTACACAGAGTAGGTTGGAGTTGCCAATGGGCGATCGCTCTGATTTCTTCTGGAGTATTAATTGCCCCTAAAATAACTATAGGTGCCCAAATTCCAGCTTCTCGCAGTTCAATACCTTCTCCTAGGGTAGCAATGGCTAACCCATTTGCCCCTGCTTCTAAAGCCGTTTGGGCTATTTTTATGGCACCATGACCATAGGCATCTGCTTTGACTACCGCCATTAAACCCGTTTCAGGGGATAATAAGCCTTTAATTTGTTCTACGTTGTGAATTAACGCCCCTTGATCGATCTCTACCCAAGCCCTTTGACGAATAATTTCTGATAAATGGTAATCGTAGCGATTTTTTCTAATAAAACCAGTTTCTAATTCTTGACTTAACATAATTCTTCACTCCAAACACACTCACCACAAGGCTTTAATTAATTCACCTTTCCCTAGAAGTTGCTAATATACCTCAAGATATGCTTAATTTAGCAAAAGTTCCGGAAAAGTCAACTCGTTTCACCAAAGCAAACCGGGAACAGGGCCACAGATCACAGTGATCTTATTGATTTTAAGTCAAAAATTTGCTTTCATGAAGGATAAATTTATGGTAATTGCGAGTGAATACGATTCCCCCTGTAGATTTAGTCCGTCAACATAGACCTATTAGCGAGGCCATAGAGACTGCCGTTCTCGAGGTTCTCCGGTCTGGTCGCTATATTGGAGGTCAAACTGTAGATGATTTTGAAAAACAGTTTAGCCAGTTTGTGGGAACAAAATACTGTATCGGCTGTAATTCTGGTACTGATGCCCTATTATTAGCCTTACGTGCCTTAAATATTGGACCAGGGGACGAAGTAATTACCACTCCCTTCACTTTCATCGCTACAGCAGAAACTATCACCTTAACAGGGGCAAAACCAGTTTTTATTGATATTGACCGCAATACCTTTAATTTTGACCTTAATCTTCTAGAAGCTGCCATTACTCCCCGAACTAAAGCCATTATACCCGTTCATTTGTTCGGTCAACCTGTCAATATGAGCCGACTAATGCAAATTGCCCATCATCATGATCTCTATGTGATCGAAGACTGCGCCCAAGCAACAGGGGCGATGTGGGACGGGGAAAAAGTAGGAAATATCGGACATATTGGCTGTTTTAGCTTTTTTCCCACGAAAAATTTAGGAACTTGTGGAGATGGTGGGGTAGTTACCACTAATGATCCGGCGATCGCCGATGTAGTTCGTACTATTAAAGAACATGGTAGCCGTCAACGTTACTATCATGATTTAGTGGGTATTAATAGTCGTCTCGATACCATTCATGCTGCTATTTTACAGATTAAATTAAGTTATTTAGACGAATGGAATCAACGACGCAGAGAAATTGCTCAGCATTATCATAATTTATTAGAACCTATTTTAGGAATTCAACTTCCCCAAGAAATACCAGGGGGTTATCATGTTTGGAATCAATATACAATTTTAATTGAAGATAGCTTTAATGGTGCAGAAAATAAACGAGATCATCTCAAACAAAAGTTACAAGAACACAGCATTATTTCCATGATTTATTATCCCATTCCCCTGCATTTACAGAAAGTTTATCAAAATTTAGGTTATCAAATTGGCTCATTTCCCATAACAGAAAAAGCTGCTCACGAGGTATTATCTTTACCTATGTTTCCTGATCTAACTTTTGAGGAACAACAACAAGTCGCTTATGGTTTAAAAGACTGTATTGTTTAAGATTTTATAGCAATATAAAAAAGTTTAGGACAATGGAACTTTAGTTTTAGAGAATGCCCGAACAGCAAAAATATCCTAACTGTAATGCCTAGTGCTATGGTATAGTTATGTAGCTGTCCTATTTTTAGTTGTGAGAAAAATAAGAATTTGCTAGTATTTAAGATCATATCTCAAAGTTAACCTAGAAATTCAGGAGATTTCCTTATGTCCCGTAAATGTCAACTAACAGGTAAAAAAGCGAATAATGCTTTCGCTGTTTCTCACTCCCACCGTCGGACTAAAAAATTACAGGAAGCCAATTTGCAATGGAAACGAGTCTGGTGGCCTGAAGGAAACCGTTGGGTTAGGTTGCGTCTGTCTACCAAAGCTATTAAAACCTTGGACAAGAAAGGATTATCTGCTATGGCCGCTGAAACTGGGATTAACTTAAATAAGCTTTAATATGCCCAAGAAACTGAGGGGAATTAGCAAATTAAAGATTGAATCAGGTTGTTGAGACGTTTTCCTTGACAAAATTGGTCTCATTAGAGATACAATCAGTCTAACACTGCATCTTCAGGTTAACCCAACCATGACTCAAGCTTTAATTCCCATCATCTTGGCTGGTGGAAAAGGAGAACGTTTTTGGCCTCTTAGTCGTCGCCATCGTCCTAAACAGTTTTTATCCCTTGATGGTAGTGGTCAAAGTTTATTACAATCAACAGCTACCCGTCTACTTCCCCTCGCTCAAACTTGGGATAATCTCTGGGTAATTACATCGGCCCCTATTGCTAATGGTGTGAGGGAACAATTACCCCTATTACCTCATAGTAATCTATTGGTTGAACCCCAAGGAAAAGATACTGCTCCTGCTGTTGCTTGGGCAACTTTGGAAGTTAGTAAACGCTATGGAAAAGACGCAGTAATTGGCTTTTTTCCGGCTGATCATTGGATCGGGGATACTGAAGGATTTGAGGCGACGCTTAAGGCTGCTACGGAAGTAGCAATTACTAAAGATTCTATCGTTACTTTAGGTATTAAACCTGGCTATCCTTCCACAGGTTACGGTTATATTGAGCAGGGAGAAAACCAGGGCAGTTTTGAGGAATTACCCGTCTATATTGTCAGTCGCTTTACAGAAAAACCTGATCAAGAAACAGCAAAATCTTTCATTGAAACTGGTCGCTTTAGTTGGAATAGCGGAATGTTTATTTTTCGGGCAGGTTTAATGTTACAAGAATTACAAAAACACGCCCCTCAAATGATGGATTTACTCCTAGAAAAAGAAGAAGCTGCCTATAATGAATTAGAAAAAATTAGTATTGACTATGCAGTGATGGAAAAGACCCAATTAGCTTATGTTTTACCCGCTAATTTCGGTTGGGATGATTTAGGGGACTGGAACTCTTTAGAACGTTTAATTGAAAGCAAGGGCAATAATTTAGACTTAGGAAATCACGTTAGTCTTGATACGAAAGGAGCGATTATTTATTCCAGTGATGAGGAACAAATTATTGCGACTATTGGCTTAGAAGATGTAGTCATTGTAAGGGATGGAAATGTTACTTTAGTAGTTAATAAAAATCGCACTCAGGATATCAAAAAACTCTTAAAATTATTGCAAGCTGATGATCAATTAGCAAAATATCTTTAGGAACTGTTGAGCAATCCAATATTAAGCCTAATATATTAATATTTTTTGCTTGTAATATGGGTTAAACTAATATATTATTTAGCATTAATTATTTGTTTGATGAGAATTATTTTGTTTAGATCTATTATTAATAGCTTACCTTTACGAATAGTTTTAATTGTACCATTCGTCTTGCAAATTGTCGGAACAGTAGGTTTAGTTGGTTATTTATCCTTTAAAAATGGACAAAAAGCTGTTAATAGTTTAGCTAATCAATTAATGGAAGAAACAGGCGCTCGCATTGCCGAAAATTTGGATAATTATTTAAATATTCCTGAAAATATAGATTATAGTAACGTCGCTGCTTTAAGATTGGGTATTTTAAACCCAAATAATTTAGATAAGATTCAAGATTTTTTTTTGCAGCAAATGCAAATTTTTGACCAAGCTAGTGCTGTAATGATTACTACTGAAAATAAAGATTTTTTAGTTATTGAACGTAGTTATGAAGCTACTCAAACAATTAAAAGTACAACTAAAGGCAATGCTACGGCAATTATCGCTTTAACAGCTAGTGTTTTAGAAGAAGAAAAAGCCATTATTTTATCAGCAGGTTGTGATGATTTTATTAGAAAGCCTTTTCGAGAAGCCATAATTTTTGAAACTATGAAAAAACATTTAGGAATTGAATATATTTATGAAGAAAAAAGTGACAATAACATTCCAGAAAAATTACCTGATTTAACGGTAGAAGATTTACAGAAAATGCCTCAAGAATGGATAAAAAATCTCTATGATGCTACCCAAGCTTTAGATGATGCTAGAATGTTAGAACTAATTAAAGAGATTCCTCCTTCTCACTCTTTATTAAGGAAAAATTTGACTGATTTAGTCAATGATTTTCAATTTAAGATTATTAGAAAAATAATTGAATCTTTTGCTCAGAAAAAAAACTAAAACTATGAATATTGTCAAGACTATATCGGAAGAAAATTTAGCAGTAACTATTTTAATTGTTGATGATCAACTTTCTAATTTAAAGATTTTAGCTAATCTTTTAGAAAACAACAATTATAAAGTCAAAAAAGCTTTAGATGGAGAAAGTGCCTTAATTTCTATTGACAAGGAGATTCCTGACTTAATTTTATTAGATATTAAAATGCCAAATTTCAGTGGTTATGAGGTTTGTCAACACTTAAAATATAATCTTAAAACCAAAGATATTCCCGTTATTTTTATTAGTGCTTTAGCTGAAGTTTTTGATCAAGTAAAAGCTTCTGAAGTGGGAGCAATAGACTATATCACTAAACCATTTCAAGAAGAAGAAGTATTAGCAAGAGTCAAAAGTCAATTAACTATTCAACAACAAAAAAAACTATTAGAACAAGAGAAAAACAGATTAAAAATAGAACGAGAAAATCTTCAAAAAGAAATAAAACAAAGAAAAGAAACAGAAGCTATTTTATATCAATCTAGAGCCTTAATTTCTGGTATTTTAACCAGTTCCCTTGATGCTATTGCTGCTTTAGAAGCTGTCAGAAGTCTGAGAACAGGAGAAATCATAGATTTTCGTTGTTTAGTGATTAATCCTAATTATGGCAAAAGTCTTTCATCAAGAACCCGAAGATTTAATCGGAAAATTAGTTTTTAAAAGATTCATTGAGCAAAATCATCCTGGTTTATTTGCCAATTTTATTGAAGTAGTAGAAACAGGAAAATCATTAGAAAAAGACTTTAGTTATTACTACGAAGAAGAAGACAAATGGTATCATTTTATTGCCGTTAAATTAGGAGATGGTTTTGCGATTACAGTAAGAGATATTACCACAAGAAAAAACTTAGAATTAAAACTAAATTCTCTTGCAACTAAAGACGGATTAACTAACATTTATAATCGGCGCACTTTTGATGAAACGATAGTAAAAGAATGGCAACGTTGTTACCGAGAAAAACAACCTTTATCGTTAATTTTATGTGATCTAGATTATTTCAAGCACTATAATGATTTTTATGGACATCCAGCAGGTGATGATTGCTTAAAAAAAGTCGCTCAAACTCTAGACAATAGTATCACAAGACTGAGTGATTTACTAGCTCGTTTCGGTGGAGAAGAATTTGCCATCCTTTTACCGAATACAGACAAAAATGGGGCAATAACTATAGCAAAAAGAATACAAATAGCAATTCGCTTAGAAACTATTCCCCATGAAAAATCAGTAGTTAGTGATATTGTTTCAATTAGTATAGGAATTGCTACTATGATTCCTGTCTTGGAAAATTCCTCTCATACCTTAATTGAAATGGCAGATCAGGCCCTATATCAAGCTAAAAACCAGGGACGCGATCGCTATTCTGTCTTAGAGGATTAAGATCAACTTAGTATCACAACTATCTTAGCCTGATTTGTCTTAAATTTTTATCCTAAGATATAAGCAATATTATCGAACTTGACAACAATTTTGATGGCTAAGTATTGATAATGTCAAGGTTCAATTGTATTTCGCCTAAAAAATCTATGTTTTCTTTAACCCAAACAAGTACCCGTCAAAGAGAAATTATTGAAGTTGTTCTTGGCAATGGCTGGGATTATATGCGAGGATTATTAACAGGAGGAAAAGCCGATAATCCTCAAATTCCTCCTCCAGAAGTTCTCCGTAATATTCTAGTAGAATTAGGACCTTTCTATGTCAAACTAGGGCAGTTACTCAGCACTCGTCCTGACATCCTTCCTCCCAATTATATCAAAGCATTAACTGCTCTACAAGCTAATGTTCCTCCTGTACCTTGGACAGCTATTCAGGAGGTACTAACCCAAGAATTACAACAACCCATAGATGCTGTTTTTAATAATATCAACTCTGAACCCATTGCAGCAGGATCAATTGGTCAAATTCATCGCGCAACTCTGATCAATGGAACAGAGGTTGCGATTAAAATTCAAAGGCCTGGTATTGATAAAATTGTAGCTCAAGATATTACCTTAATTAAAGGTATTGCTGAATTAGTTTCTTTAACAGAATTTGGACAAAATTATGATATTATTAAGTTAACCGACGAGTTTGCCCAAGCGATTAAAGCAGAATTAGATTTTAGCCAAGAAGGTCGTTATACTGAACGAATACGCCAAAATTTATCTGAGAGTAGCTGGTTTGATCCCAAAAAATTAGTGATCCCCCAAGTGTACTGGGAAGCTAGCACAAAAAAGATTTTGGTTTTGCAGTGGCTAAATGGTCAACCTATCTTGCAAGCTGATCTAAATTCACCACCAATTGAAACATCAATTCAAAAAAGAAAAGACGAGATCACAACTTTACTTTTCAGAGCATTTTTTCAACAACTTTATCTTGATGGATTTTTTCATGCTGATCCCCATCCAGGTAATATTTTTTATCTAGAAGATGGAAGAGTTGCTATTATTGATTGTGGCATGGTAGGCCGATTAGATCCACGAACCCAACAAATTTTAACGGAACTTTTACTAGCAATTTTTGATCTAGATGCTCAAGGTTGCACACAGCTAACACTTGAGTTATCAGAATCAGGACAACCTGCCAGTTTAGAAAGTTTAAAAGGCGATTATGAAAGGATTTTAAGGAAATATTATGATTTGAGTTTATCTCAATTTAATTTTAGCGAAGTAGTTTATGAGATACTACAAATTGCTCGTCAAAATAGAATGAGAGTTCCTGGTAATTTGGGATTATATGCTAAATGTTTAGCCAATTTAGAAGGCGCAGCGCGACAATTTAATCCCTCAATTAATCTGTTTGACCAAATCAAACCTTTAATGACCGATTTATTCCGTCGTCAATTAGTTGGAGATACTCCCTTACAAACCAGTTTAAGAACAGTTTTAGATCTCAAATCTATTTATTTAAAAACCCCCAGACAAATTGATATCTTATTAGATCGTCTATCTTCAGAAACCCTACAATGGAACCTTCGCTTGAAGGAATTGGACCCTTTACGTCGCAGCGTTGATGCTTCAGCTAACCGCCTTTCTTTTAGTATTGTTTTGGGCTCTTTGATTATGGGTGCAGCTATTCTTTCTACAGGTTCTCGTAGTCAACAATTATCCTTAATTACAGATGTTTTATTTGCTGCTGCCAGTTTATTAGGAATGTGGTTAATTATTAGTATTTTAAGGTCAGGAAGGTTGAAGTAATGATTGAAGAAGGCCGGGTTGAAAATTCGGCCAACTAAATCTTAGATTATAGTTGGGTATTTTTTTTCACCTATTCAAAACTAAAGAAGGTTTTTGATCGGAGCGGCGGGATTTGAACCCACGACCCCCACTACCCCAAAGTGGTGCGCTACCAAGCTGCGCTACGCCCCGTTATTAACGAATTACTATTGTAAACTATTTGTTCTCTCAAAAGCAACCCTTTTTGCTAAAGTTGTCTGAACTCCTTGAAATAATTCTGTGACTACTTCCTCAGGCCAATTTCCTTCACAACAACGACCATGATTGAGAATCAGACGTAACGAATAGGCGTGGGGATATCCTTCCACTTCTAACCACAATAAATCGCTTTCTGCTTCACAGGCAATTCTTTCAGAATCCATCAACTCCTGAGCCATCATTTTCATTGTTTCTACCAACTGTTCAAACAAACGACAAAAATCATCAAATTCTGCTTCTGTAAGTTCTACAGCCCATTCTTCTCCCCCTAGTAAACCTTTATAGATAGGGGCTGCACCATTCCATCCTATACGCCATCCTATCCCCTTTGTCAGAAGGCGATCGCTCATGGAGCTAATAATTGAGCATCCCCAGGTTGGGATAAACCAGGCCCAATAGGGGGACGCGGGGTTGAAGGTTCAGGAGCAGATTCTGTTAGAGTTTCCTGCAAAGGTTTCTTTTTCGGTTGGGGAGTATAGAGACTAACCAATAAATCCACTAATTCTTGGCGTTGACGACGATTTAGTTGTTGAATAGCCGCAACATCCGTTTCCATCGGGTTAGTTTGTAGGGTAGAGTTCCCTGGATAACGATTATCTTTGATGGTTTCATTAACCCCTAAATAATCGGCTAGGGTAACTTTCCAATCAAGACGAACTTGAGGGGAACGGCGCTTTACATCCTGATGATAGCGAATCAAACGGCTAATTAAAGTATGTTTTGGATCAATCTGATCCGTATCTTGGCGACGATATTGATTTTCTTTAGGGAGATAGGTCAATTGATCGTAAACCATTTCCGCAGCATTTTCTGGCCTTAGGGTTTGGGAATTAACTGATTGCAGTTTCCAACCAATCTCTTGATTAAATTTTACCTGTCCTCCCCAGAAAATTAAGCCAAGACTGAGGAGAAAAATTAGCAGCAGTCTGATCTTCGACTGAAGATAGGCAAGATAGTTATGATGCTGAAAGTTTTTCCTAGTCATAGCTATTAATAATTAATTATCACTAATTATTTCAGGTTGGGTTAATTCATCCGACATTTCAATAATGGCACGGACGGCAGGTTTCATGGTTGGATCATCGATACTGTCAAATTCTTCGTAGCGACGGCGTTTAGCTCGGTTAGCGACTTGCACAGTAATGCGATAGCGGTTTGAGGCAGCATCAAGGAGTTCTTGAGCGCGATACATGACCTGGGATGAATCAAAAGAATGTCTTTTCTGGATGAACATAGATGACTAAAAATAACCAATCTTATTGGAGTTTATTTAGTTTAACAGAAATATCGGGTCAAGTCTTTTACAAAATGCTGAATCTCTAAGGTGGCCAATTTTTGGTCATCGAAAAAATCTGAGAAGATTTACTT
>DLXW01000129.1:456-1044 GCA_003448685.1 Cyanothece sp. UBA12306 | reverse complement strand
TGTATAGAAATATTAAGCGGTCAGGAATTCATTTTTAGGAGATACTTAGCTGATGCAAACTGTTGCCAAATC
The DNA here is from genome assembly GCA_003448685.1 of Cyanothece sp. UBA12306. Lineage (GTDB taxonomy): Bacteria > Cyanobacteriota > Cyanobacteriia > Cyanobacteriales > Microcystaceae > Rippkaea. The sequence continues at coordinate 972 of DLXW01000129.1, read as the reverse complement.
CAGGATAAACTCAAAATTACGCTTCAAATCCCAGTATTTAAAGGTGATAGCCTTGGGAGATAGTTTGGTTTACGGATATGGTGATCCAGTGGGGGGAGGTTGGATCGAACGGTTGCGTCGTCAGTGGATGGCTGATGCTCAACAAGGTCATGTTTTGTATAATTTAGGAATTCGAGGCGATCGCGTTTCTCAAGTGGCTGAACGATTAGAGGGGGAATTTCGCTATCGGGGAGAGTTGCGTAATCAAGTTCCTGATTTGATTATTCTTTCAGTGGGAGTTAATGATTCTCCTCGCTTGGGACGACCTGACGGACGTTTATTTACAGATTTTGAGCGTTTTAAGGATGAAATTCACCATTTATTGCATCAAGCCAACCAACTGTGTCCTGTAATATTTGTAGGTATGGTTCCTGTAGATGAGGCAAAAATGCCTTTTATTGATTGTTTTTATTATAATCATTTTGATCAATATCGTTATAAAGAAGTTACTAAAAAGATCTGTAAAGACCTTAATAT
>DLXW01000129.1:0-264 GCA_003448685.1 Cyanothece sp. UBA12306 | reverse complement strand
GTAAAGACCTTAATATTCCCTATTTAGATATTTTTGATCTGTGGTTAGGACGAGGAGAAAATTGGTGGCGATCGCGTTTAAGTTCTGATGGACTTCACCCTAATGTGGCTGGTTATGAGGCTTTATTTAATAATATTATTAATTGGCAACCAATGGCACATATGTAAAGTTCTATGTAGCAACCGTCCTCATATCGACTTTTCTTGGTGCAAAATGTGAGAATAGATATATAATTTGCATAAGTATCATAAACGTTATACGAAA
>DLXW01000288.1:7188-9756 GCA_003448685.1 Cyanothece sp. UBA12306 | reverse complement strand
TAGGTTTAGCCAACGCCCAAGTCAAGGTAGAACAAGGCTCCCAAGGAGACATCCTCGAACCTGCTTTTAATTATGGTGTCAAAATGGTATCCATGGGCTTTTTAATTGACCCTGATCAACCTGTAATTTGGCGTGGTCCCATGCTTAATGGCATTATTCGTCAATTTCTTTACCAAGTCAATTGGGGAACCTTAGATTATTTAGTGGTAGATATGCCCCCAGGAACAGGAGATGCTCAATTAACCTTGGCACAAGGTGTACCCATCGCAGGGGCAGTAATTGTAACTACTCCTCAAACCGTTTCTCTCTTAGATGCTCGTCGTGGTTTAAAAATGTTCGAGCAATTGGGGGTCAAAGTTCTAGGAATTGTTGAGAATATGAGCTATTTTATCCCTCCTGATCTGCCCGATCGCTCTTATGATTTATTTGGTTCAGGTGGTGGAGAAAAAGCCGCTCAAGAGTTGAATGTTCCTCTTCTTGGTTGTGTTCCCCTAGAAATTGCCTTACGTGAAGGGGGAGATCAAGGGGTTCCTATTGTCATGTCTGCCCCAGAATCTGCTTCCGCCAAGGCTTTAACTGCGATCGCTCAACAAGTTGCTGCGAAGGTATCTGTAGCTGCTTTAACTTAAATATTAGCTCCTAAATTTGACCATAAATCGGATTTAGGAGCTAATTATTCAAATTTTTGACTACTTGTTGCCAATTATTGTTACTTAAATTAATTTTTATTTCTAGCTTGTGTTGCTGATCTCTGATCAGGAGGAGATAATCATCTCCGACAGATTTACCAACTAGCAGAGGATCAGTTAGTTCTAAGGTTTGATATTGGGGTGGTTTGGTGATGCGAATTACTAACTTAGGCTGAGATTCTGGATATATTTGTAAATATTGCTCGTTAGGATTAAGTTCGAGTTTGCGGGGAGTAATATTTTGTTCATAGTCTTCTCCATTTTTTTGCCAATACAGAGTTATCCCCCGAATTTGCAGTTTCTTGAGGGATAATTTGCTATCAAATCTTTGAGTTTCCCAATCAATATCCTCTAAATTCCCATTTTCAGGAATTAATCGTTGTTGCCAGTTAATTTCTTGATCTTCGAGAGATTCCCACCATCGACTTACCAAAACTAAGTTCGGTTGATTGTCTCGATTATTGCTTTCTTGTTGCCAAATTATTGAAGCAGACATAGAACTATCCCAGAATTAATTCTGTATTTTGATGATAACTCAGAACATGACTGTTAATTAACCTCAGTTAAATTGATTGATAACAGTTTTCAATTGAGAGTCCCAATATTTTAGTTAAGTGATCAACAGTAAAGATTTTTTCACATCCGTTGTATCAGTTTTTGCCAATTGGATGTAGTATTATCCTAAATAGTATTAAAATTAGATTAAAGACTGCCTGATTCATTATGTCGTCAGTTAGCGATAAAACTTTTTCTCAAGTTGTTTTAGCATCACCAGATCCAATACTCGTCCATTTTTGGGCTCCTTGGTGCGGTTTATGTCATTTAATTACTCCAGTATTTTCTCAAGTTCAATCAGAATGGGACAACCCATTGAAGTTGGTTAGTGTTAATGCTGATGAAAACTTTAAATTAGCTAGTACCTATCGGATCAAAAATCTACCAACCCTAATTCTATTTAATAATGGCAAAGTTGTCGATAGGATTGAAGATTTTCGGGGACGGGACGATATTCTGAGGTGTTTAAGTCTCTTACAGTTTAATCTGTTAGCTCGTCCAGCCTAAATTAATCAAAAGTTAAAATTGATCAAGAGGTTGTTCTAGAAGTCAAAAGCAGACAGATGTTACTAAAAAACCCAACCTACTCGGCTATTGCTGCGTCGAAGTTGGGGTTTCTGAACTCGCAAGGGAGAACTGGGGGTTTGATGAAGTCAGAAGTCAGAAGTGTGAAGTCTCCAAGTAAAAATAAGCGTGGGGGATTGTGACCCACCACGCTTATTTTAAACCGCTAAAATAAATTTGTAGCGGGGGTCTTATACCCAATATCTATGTCTAGAAGCGGTCGGGAAACGCGCCGTCGCACGGCGCAAGTTTAACCGACCAAGAGAGTAGAAAGTCTTGACTGTTAAATTATGAGAAAAAACTTCTGCACGAATGACTTCCTACTTCTGACTTCGAGCGAAGCGATAAAATACCCCAACCCAAGGGAAATCTGAAATAGGAGTATCAATTATGATGGAAGCGAATGCCTAAAAAGACATCATAAAGAAAACTCCAAAAGTTTTTTCCATCTAATAAACCAAGAGATTGATCACATCCTTTTTCATCTAATAATGGTTTAGTAGCATGGTAGGCTGGCTTATATTTATACCAGGGAATAGAAGGCCAAAGATGGTGAACTAAATGATAGTTTTGCCCAAAAATCATCAGATTTAAAATTGAACTTGGATAAACTCGGGCATTTTTCCAGCGATCGCGTTCTTTAAAGGGACGATGGGGGAGATAATCAAAAAATAGACCTAAAGCTACTCCTACTACTAATGCTGGAACAAACCAAAAATTCATCACATATCCAATAAATCCGTAATGAATTCCTAAGAAA
>DLXW01000288.1:971-6995 GCA_003448685.1 Cyanothece sp. UBA12306 | reverse complement strand
TACAGTAAACAAAAACAGTCGACTTAAAAACCACTCTAATAGTTCATACTTACGCCACAGACGACGCTTAAAGAAGAAAATTTCATGATAGAAAAAGCGAGCAGCAATGAGCCATAATGGACCCCCTGTGGAGACAAAATGATCGGGATCATTGTCAGGATCATTAACATGGGCATGGTGTTGTAGATGAACCCTCGTAAACACAGGGAAAGCAAACCCTAACATCAGCGCGCTACCATGCCCCAAAATCGCGTTCAAAAGACGATTGCGATGAGCTGCATTATGGGAAGCATCGTGAATAACTGTTCCCGATAAATGAAGGGCGAGAACATTAGAAAAAAAGCAAATCCAACCAGGCCATTGCCATAACCAATAACCGCAGGTTGAAAGGCTAATTAATGAGATTGCACTAAAAAACATCCCGACATTAGGATTAAACCCGCCTGGCGCCTTAAGATATTCCTTGGGGACTGTCAGCATGGTCTGGGCCGACTGCATTATATCGCTCGCTCCTTTCTAAACTTGATACCTATCCTTGGGTAGTTTACCGTATTAGAGAGTTTTAATAAAGATTTGTAACAGTCATGCTAATCTCGCATGAATGACTCCACTCCAACTAACCAACAAAAATATCAACAGTTTAACGGGATTGAGAGCTTTTATCAAGTTTTTTAACGGTACATATGTGGTATTAATTGGCTAATTGAGGTTGTAATTGATGAAAATAACCCTCATAAGAGTTAACTTCTGTCATCTTTGATGGGCTTGAATCAAGCATTTGATACATTTCGAGCAACTTTGTAGCATTGGGATGACTCAAGTGCAAATCTTCTTGATTAAAAATTGCCCCAGTTAAATCTGCTTCTCCTAACTGGACATCTGTTAAATTCGCGCCTAACAAGTTGGCTCCACGCAAATTAGTGTCTTTTAAACGAGCCCCTTGTAAGTTAGCCTCTTGTAAGTTAGCTCCTTGAAGATTACTACCACCTAAACGCGCTTCACTAAGGTTAACTCCTGCCAAATCCGCCCCACTTAAATCCACGTCTTTGAGGAAAGTTTGAGTTAGATTGGAGCCAAAAAAGGAAACCCCTGTCAAATTAGCACAACTTAAACGAGCTTCTGTTAGATCAGCCCATTTAAGGTTAGCTTGAGTTAGATTAGCTTCTCTTAAATTAACACGATGGAGATTAGCGCTACATAGATTGACTTGACGTAAATCTGCTCCTCTTAAATTGGTATGGGACAAATTAGCTCCACTAAGTTTGGCTTTAAAAAGACTAGCTTTAACCATAAAAGCTCCACCCAGATTAGCCTTTGTTAGATCTGCTTCGTTGAGCTTGACTTCACTCATTTTGGCATAGGTTAAATCTGCCCAATTAAGACTAACTTTATTTAAAATAGATTTTGTTAAAAACCCTCGGCTTAAATTACTTCCCATTAAGTTAGCTTCCCTCAAATCCACGGAGATTAACATTACCCTTGATAAGTTTTCTCCGCGCAGATCAATTTCAGGAAATTCCCGAATCCCTTCTTCATAAAGTTGACGCAAACGACTAGCTTTAATCATAAGTATAATCTCCTAAAAAATGAGAACTAAAAATAATGACGTTTCACCAGATAGATTTAGAACAATTAAATCCATACCAATATTAAATCTAGACTTAACACCTAGATAATTAACTAGATTTTCTAGTTTTTCTTGCTTTGTATAATCGCCTGTTTAAAATTCTACCCCTTAAAAAACTACTTTGGGGTTAATGTCTATATTTTGTTTAAAAAACTTATATTTTATTGCATCATCACTAGATGATTTAGCAGTTGCTCCTAGATTAATTTACTGATCAAGACTTGTTAATCCAATGCCTTCAGTATTTTTACTTAGAAATGAATAATTGTAAATTTTAGTCTTGCATAATAGTGTTTTAAGTTATGCTAACCGAGAAAACAATTTGCTCAGACTTAATTTTCTGAGCCGGAAACTAAAGAATAAATTTGACCATCCATTAGTAAACGAGTGATTCCCTTGGCATATAAATACTGAGAACTTTTATAAAGTAATCGACCATCGGGAACCTTAATTACTCTTTGAGAGCGATTAGAAAAACGACGCGCTCCGTGGTGATTATCAAAAACAGGTAAAGTTTTTTGTTGTATTTCCTCGGGGGGAATCTCTCCTAAATGAGCAAATTCTTTGAGTGGTCTAGCAATTAATTCAGCCCCACGATCAATAACTAAATAACAAGTTTGTGGAAAAATGGCAGCCGATAATGGTAAAACTTGAATGTTTCCATCCTTAGCAAAAGCAGGATTATAGTCTAATTCATCTAACCCATTCCAATCTTCATCTTCTAAATCATCATCATCATCATCATCATCTTCAGATAGATCTTCTCCAAGCATTTCGGCGATCGCACTTACATCAACTTTGTCTAGATCATCATTATCTTCATCATCTTCCTCTTCTGTTGTTGGTTCTCTCCTTAAGGAAGGTTGCTCCTTAGCTAAAATAGGAGCAGGGATTCTAGACGTAATTGGAGTTGATTCGGTTTTGATCTCCGAGACTTTTGGGGTTTCGGGAGTTTCGGGAGTTTCAGGAGTTTCTTTGAGCTCTACAATCTTGGGAGTTTCTGAGGTTTCTTTGCTCTGTGGAATCTGAGAAGTTTTGCTAGTTTCTGATGGCTCTACGGTCTTTGTACTCTCTTTTGATTGAGGTTCTGACTTAGTGGTTCGTGCAAGACGTTTTTGTTGAATTAAGTCCTCATATTCCAACTCTGATAGATAGCTTTTCAGGAAGCGACTAATAGTAGAGCTACTGACCCCGTAACGATCGGCCAAAGTGGAAGTTGTTTCTGGTGTTTGCCGATAAAGCTTAAGAATTTCTTGCTTATCGTCGTCAGTCAGTTTCTTGGGACTCATATGATTGTAGCTACCTTTGTAGCGGTTTGACTATAGCCTCAGGGGCTTAAAGCTATCTGGTAAGATAATCCAGTGTAACCTAGGGATGAGTGTATCTCAACAGAGGGCAAGACGGTCTTGATTGGACTGGTTGCCATATCTAGTCTATCTCTCACCGTTAGGTTTCATCTATTTTCAGTATCAAAAACTTAACGATTATGGCAATAGCAAAGGCGACACCAGCCCTATTAATGTTAGCAGATGGAACTTCTTTTGAAGGTTGGTCATTTGGAGCCAAAGGAACTACCTTGGGTGAAGTAGTTTTTAATACTGGTATGACGGGGTATCAAGAGGTTTTAACCGATCCGAGTTATTGTGGTCAAATTGTCACCTTTACCTATCCAGAATTAGGCAATACGGGGGTGAATTCTGATGATGAGGAGTCTTCCCATCCTCAGGTTAAAGGGGTAATTGCTCGTAATGTTACTTATCGTCCGAGTAATTGGCGCTCAACGGAGTCTCTTCCTGATTATTTGCTGCGTCATCAGATTATTGGTATTTATGGTCTCGATACCCGTGCTTTAACCCGCAAAATTCGTTCTGTAGGGGCGATGAATGGGGCTATTTCTACAGAAATTCTTGATCCTACTGAGTTACTGCGTCGGGTACAATTAACTCCTAGTATGGCTGGTCTGAATTTAGTCAAGGAAGTGACAACCAAAGAGGTTTATGAGTGGGTTACCCCCACTGACTCCCTCTGGGAATTTAACCCCAACAACCAAAAAACTGCTCAAGAAAATTTAACGGTTGTAGCGATTGATTTTGGAGTAAAACGCAATATTTTACGCCGTTTAGCTAGTTATGGTTGTCGCATTATAGTAGTTCCTGCTAATACTCCGGCTGAGGAAATTTTAAAGCATAATCCTGATGGAATTTTCTTATCTAATGGCCCTGGTGATCCGTCTGCTGTTCAAGAGGGAATTGAAGTAACAAAAGAATTGATTAAAGCTGGTAAACCAACTTTTGGGATCTGTATGGGACACCAGATTTTAGGTTTATCTTTGGGGGCTGAAACTTTTAAGTTAAAGTTCGGTCATCGCGGTTTAAATCAGCCTTGTGGTTTAAATCAACAGGTGGAAATTACCAGTCAAAATCATGGTTTTGCTGTTACTGATAAGTCTTTAGCTGCTGATGTTGAAATTACCCATCTTAATTTGAATGATCGTACTATTGCCGGTTTATCTCATAAAACTTTACCCTTTTTCTCGGTTCAATATCACCCAGAAGCTAGTCCTGGTCCCCACGATGCTGATTATTTATTTGAGAAGTTTGTCAATTTAATGCGCGAACAGCAGAAGTAGTTCGGCAAAACTATTTTTCTCCAAAATACCAGGTTTTAGAGCCAATTTTTCTGATAATTAATTGGATCAAGATAACTGCCATAGGGATCAGGGAATTCAAGATACCAAGTCTCTGGTTATATTGCTTAACCTCAATAGTGATATTACAATAATGGGGATGAATTTTTCTGATAAACTCGTGAATCTTGGTCGGTGGATTGGACTATCTAGCCTGGTTATATCTGGTTATGTTCTGTGGGAGATTCGACAGTTTTTGTTGCTTATTTTTACAGCAATTATTTTTTCAACTGCTTTAAATAGACTGATTAAGTGGTTAGAAAATTCAAAGATTATAGGTATTAAAGTTAAGCGAAAAATTGCTATAGTTATCTGCCTATTTGGCATTTTATTATTAACTACTATATTTTTTGTGTTGATTGTACCACCTTTTATTGAGCAATTTGAAAAATTAATTGAATTAATACCAAATGTCTGGGAAAGATTGCAACTTATTTTACTTACATTAGGAGAAAAAGAATCACGTTTTGATTTGCTAAATCCTCCACAATCTTTAGGAAATTTTATCGAACATTTACAACCTTTATTAACCCAAATTTTTAAAAACTTTTTTGCTGTTTTTTCTAACTCAGTTAACGCAATTATACAAGCTCTTTTTGTTTTAGTTTTGACTATTATGATGGTAGTTAATCCCCAAGGATATAGACGAAGTTTTTTAATACTTTTTCCTTCTTTTTATCGTCGTCGAGCAGATGAGATTATTAATCTAACAGAAATTGCTTTAGGTAATTGGTTGACAGGAATAACTATTAACTGTCTTTTTATTGGAACCCTAAGCGGAGTTGGTTTATTAATTTTACAAGTTAAGTTAGTTTTAGTCCATGCTTTGTTAGCAGGATTACTTAATTTGATTCCTAATATTGGTCCTGCTGCTAGTGTTATTTTTCCAATTATGGTTGCTATATTAGATGATCCTTGGAAAATTTGGGCAATCTTAATTTGGTACTTTATTATTCAAAATATTGAAAGTTATTGGTTAACCCCAACAGTGATGGCTAAACAAGTATCTCTTTTACCTGCTGTTACCCTAATGGCCCAAATTTTCTTTGCTCAATCTTTCGGCTTATTGGGGTTATTATTAGCACTTCCTTTAGCTGTTGTTGCTAAAACATGGATTGAAGAAGTGTTGTTTAAAGATATTTTAGATACTTGGATATAATCACTATGTTTTTTATTCAATTTTTCCCAATAAAAATTATGAATTTAAAATCTTTTATTTTACTAATTTATGTTATTTTGTTTTGTAACTTTTCTTGGCAATCAAAAGCAAAATCAGCAACAGTTCTCGAAGAAATTAAACGAACAGGATTACTTAAAGTGGCAATTAGGGAAGATGCTGTCCCCTTCGGTTATCGGGATCTTAATAATAATTTATCGGGGGTATGTTTAGACTTTTTAGATTTTTTTCATGAACAACTTAAAGAGTATTTGAATCAAGAAATAATCTTAATTAAATTATATAAATCAACTCTTTTTAATCGGTTTGAATTAGTCAGTAAAGGTGTAACTTATTTAGAATGTGGTCCCAATACGATTCGGGATATTCCTAACTATGATATTCAATTTTCTAACCCATTTTTCTTGACAGGTACTCAATTATTAATTAGAGCTAGTAATCGACGAAATATCAATCCAGATAGTAATCTTCGAGATATCAAAATTGGAGTTCTTGCTAAAACCAGCACTCAACAATTATTATCAACTCGCTATC
>DLXW01000288.1:0-747 GCA_003448685.1 Cyanothece sp. UBA12306 | reverse complement strand
TTCAAGGAGTAACTGGTAGATATCGTGGAATACAGGCTTTACAAGGGGATAAGATCGACGGATTTGCTAGTGATAGCATTTTATTAATTGGAGAAGGTATTTTACAGGGATTAGATCTTGGAAAAGATTATATTTTAGTTCCTAAGAATCCTTTAGATTGTCAAAAATATGGGCTTATTTTACCTAAGAATGATCCTGAATGGCTCAATTTTGTCAATTTAGTGATTAAAAATTCTCGAGATACAAAAAAGTTTAGAAAATGGTTTAAAGTAGTTCTTCCTGAAATACAATCCATAGAAGATTTTTGTCAACAAACTCAGGTTGAGTAGAAAATTTCCACTTTTCCTATCTGTCTTTACTGGGTGCAAATAAATCACAATAAACGAGATAGAAACCTATAAATCAAGCGAAATAGAGCAGTAATAGCGATCGCCGCAGCACCTGAAAGAATAGCTAAAATAGCAACGACAGAAATAGCTAGTCCTCCTCGCAAGAAGGGAAATAACATTAATAATAGGGTAATTGTAATAAGAATCGGTAAATCTTTACCTTCCAAAATTCGACGATTTTGACCATAAATCATTCCTCCAATGAGGATACAAGCTATAGCTACAATAATTCCAGGACTAGGGATTAAGCTTTTTAAAATAATAATCAATAAAGTCCCTTCAAATCCTGTCAAACCCGCACTACTGATTAATTCTAAGCTTGAAAAAGATTTCTTAGAAGATGAAGCGACAGGAGCAG
>DLXW01000085.1 GCA_003448685.1 Cyanothece sp. UBA12306 | reverse complement strand
CTTAATATTATTAAGCCCCTACTGACTTCTGACTTCGTTAACATCTGGTGGGCAAATTTTAACAAAAAAACCTATTAATTAATAATTGATTAGATTTGCCCACCCTACTATTATTTAACTTCGACAGTAATTTCATTCTCTCCTTGATATTTAGCATCCTTGACTGTAGCAGCTAAATTCCAAGTTCCAGCCATGCCAAAATTGGTTTTAATTTTAAATTGTCCAGGGGTTTCTGTTGATTCAATTTCTACTTTAGAAATCATGGGATCTTCCCCTTCCATTGGCATTGTTGAACTGACTTCAATATTTTCAACGGGTACAACTTCCCCTGAATTTTTGTCTTGAACTTCTAAAATCAATTCTGCATCCCCCATCTTAATTTCTTCAGCAGGACTGACTAAAGCGACTTGAGCAGTGTTTTCTGCTGTTGCTGTTTCTTCTGTTTTGGGTGTTGTTTCTGACTGAGTTTGAGTTTCAGAAGACGGGGAACTACAAGCAATCATTAATAAACTAATGGGAAGAATTAAAGTTAAAACTTTTTTCATGTTTCTATTCAAAAAAATAAAATTGATTTCACTTTAAAACCATAGCATATTTTTTTCAAAAAAACAAGATTTTTATAAGTTAGAGATTGTCCAAAAATTTTACTCTTTTACTAATACATCAAACACTTCTTTTTTTTGATATTTGTCATCTTTAATGTTCACAGAAATTATCCATTCTCCTTTCATTCCCAAAAAGGTTTCTCCTTTGAATTTTCCTGGATTTTTTTCAGGATTAACCTCAACTTTTGCTGTCATTGGAGCCATATTTTTCATCGGCATCGTTGCTGTGATTTCAAGATTATTAATCTTTAAAGGTTTTTGAGTTTTACTATCAACAACTTCAAAGATAAATTGAGCATCTCCAATTTTAACTTGAGCCGAACTCACTAATTTAATCGTAACGTTATTTTGAGTAGCTTTTCTACTCGCTGAAGTCAATAATTTTTGATTTTGATTAATAACAGTTACCGCAGCATTTTCAATCAGTTTATGATGCCCTGTGGTAATAACTGCATCCCCTGTTTTTAGTCCTTGAATTATTTGAATGCGATCGCCACTAATTATTCCTAATTGAACGGGTTTTCTGGTAGCGGTATCTCCATTAACAACCCATACCGTCGGATTATTTTCAAAAGTAACAATAGCTGACTGGGGAACTGTTACCGCATTGGGTTGACGTTGGGTAATAATTTTCATTTCGATGAACTGTCCTGAGAGTAACTTACCCCCAGGGTTGTTGACCACTGCTTCAACGGTAACGGTACGGGTTTGATTATTGGTTTGGGGAAAAATACTCGTTACTTGACCATTGATAGTCAGACTTGTTCCCGGAATTTTAGCGATAATTGGGGAACCAATGCGAATATTAACCGCATCGTGTTGAGCCACATTCGCTTGCAAACGAATCCGGTTATAATCGCCAATTTTGACAATTCCCATTCCAGGTTGAACCACAATTCCAGGATCGACCATTCTTTCTTGGACAATACCAGTGATCGGGGATTTAATTTCCGTATAACTTGACATTACCGAAGCTGTAGCGACTTTCGCCTGAGATTGCTTAATTTTGGCTTGATTATTAACTACCTTAGCTTGCTGACGAACTAATTTAACTTTAGCTTCCGATAACGCTGCCTTTTTTGATTGCACTTCACTTTCTATCACATCATAGTCATCTTGAGCGATCGCCCCTTCCGCTACTAACATGGCAAATCTGTCTAATTTTTTGCGCAAATAAGCTAAATCTGCTTCAATTTGCTTAATCACATTTTTTTGTTCTAAAACTTCAATACGACTTATTTCTAAAGCAGTTCGCATGGTATCGGTTTCTGCTTGTGCTTCAGAAACTTCTGTTAAGAGTTCACTGGCATTTAATTGAACGAGGGTTTCTCCAATGGTAACGCGATCGCCTGGATAAACAGAATAATCTGTTAATTGTCCAGCGACTCTCGGATAAACCGTCACGACTTGATAGGGTTCAATTGACCCTGTATATTGAACACTAGCTTCTAATAATTGGGGTTTAACCACTTCGACAGTAACAGGAGTCGGGTTAAAGGAACCGTCCACTGCCATCATTTCATCATGAGACATCCCACCATGGCCACTATGATCCATCGTAGAGGATGCCGGTTTTAATTGATTCGTGACAAGAAGAATACCCCCCGTTAACATGACAAAAACCCCTAATCCTAGGGTTTTCTTACTCACCAGACTCCCTAATATCTTTCCTGGAAATAAACGCTTTAAAGGGGTGTTACGGACTAGCAGAACCCCGATTACCATAGCAGTTCCTAGGGTTAACATCCCACTTGATGATAGGGGGGTGAATGACGATAGCGGTTCAGAAAACCCCCGAATCTGTTCCACTCCAGGAAAAACCACATCAGTCGATTTTTTCGCTTCAGCCATGCTTAAATGAAAGACTTGGGAAATTAGAATTTTCTTACTACTACCATGACAAATAAATATGAAATTAGGATGAAATCACTTGAGTTCCCTAAAATTATTAATATCTGACATTTTTTTGATTTTCTTCTCTTAACTGCTTCCCATTCTCAATTCCTATTTTTTTAAACCGATGCGTATTTTATTAGTTGAAGACGAAACCGATATCGGAAATGCAATTAAGCGTGTCCTAATTCAAAACAATTATTTAGTAGATTGGGCGCAAGATGGACAAGAAGCTAATGAATTAATAGAAATGGGATTAAATCACTATACTATAGCAATTTTTGACTGGTTATTACCCCAGATATCAGGCATTGATTTAGTCAAAAAAATTAGACAAAAACAAAGTTCTTTACCGATTTTAATGCTAACGGCCAAAGATAGCCAAGAGGATAAAGTAATTGGTTTAGATGCAGGGGCTGATGATTATCTCGTAAAACCCTTTGGCATGGCAGAATTATTAGCAAGATTACGGGCTTTACAACGTCGATCACCCCGAATTAATCCCCCACAGTTAAAATTAGGAAATATCATCTTAGATTACAGCACATATACCATATTGATTCACAATAAAATAGGAGATAAGCAACCAATCCCTTTAACCAATAAAGAATTTCAGTTATTAGAATATTTTATGAAACATCCGAATCAAATTGTTACCCGAGATCAACTACTTGCTCAACTCTGGGAATGGGGAAACGAACCGATGAGTAATGTTGTAGCAGCCCAGATTCGTTTATTGCGCCGTAAATTAGAACCCTACGGCGGCCAAAATTGGATTGAAACTGTTTATGGATTAGGTTATCGATTTATTATTAATAGATAAAAATTAAATTCATGATGTTAAATACCAATAAATTACTATTATTTAAAAAAACACGATGGCGTTTAGCAAGTTGGTATATTGGAGGAATCAGTCTAGTTTTAGGTATCCTTGGTTTTGGTGTATATGAAGCCATTATTCATGCTCATCGGATTACAGTTGAAAAAGAATTAAAAACTATTTCAGAAACTCTCCATGATAATTTTGAAATCATTCTTGAAAAACCTGAACAACTTAGTGATGATGTGGTCAAATTTTTACCTAGTTTATGTCGTCTTGCTCATCCTTGTCCGCCTATAAATAATATTTCTCATTATCGTTTCGGAACTATCGAACAAGGTCAATATTATCTACAAATTTTCACTCTTTCTAATAATTTAATTGCCTTGAGTAGAAACTATCCAGAAGGCTTATCTCTTAAAAAACAGTCTAAAGAACAAATCATCTTAAAAGATAATCAAGGAATACGTTATTTACAAAAATCTCATTTATTACATACTAATACAGGAAAACCATGGGGCTATCTTCAAGTTTCCAGAAGTCTTGAAGATTTTGATGATTATTTGAGGATGGTAGCATTAATCTTATTATTAGGACTTCCTTTAGCAATTATTTTAATTGGAATTTCTTCTTGGATCTTAACCGGATTAGCTATGAAGCCTGTCAGTCAATCCTATGCTCAAATTCAGCAATTTACTGGCGATGCTGCCCATGAATTAAGAACTCCTTTAGCAGCTATTTTAGCGACTATAGAATCAACTTTAATGATGCCAAATTTGACAGAAGAAGAAGCGAGAAATACCTTAGAAATTGTACGAAGACAAAACCAAAGACTATCTACTTTAGTCGCTGATTTACTGATGTTATCTCGTTTAGATTGGCAATTAAGTACAGTCCCAACAATGGCTCTAAAACAAGAAAAAATCTGTCTTAATGATCTGATTAGCGATCTAGTAGAAGAAGTTGCTTATTTAGCTGTTTCATCAGAAGTTACTTTAACCAGTGAAATTAGGGTTGATTATTCTCTAGAAATCATCGGAAATATTGAGCAAATTTATCGCCTACTATTTAATTTAGTGGTCAATGGTATTCAATATACCCCTACTGGTGGCCAGGTTAAAATTATTTTAGCCCAACACAATAAATCGGCAGTCATTGAAGTTCAAGACACAGGTATCGGCATTGATGATAAGGAAGTTCCCCATATTTTTGAACGATTTTACCGAATTGATAAAGGGCGTTCTAGGGAAAGAGGCTGTTCAGGGTTAGGATTGTCCATCGCCAAAGGGATCGTACTGGCGCATAATGGTACAATCCAAGTGAAAAGCAATGTTGGTGAGGGAAGCCTATTTACCGTTCAGCTACCGATTTTAGGTTAATTTTAAACACTGCATCCCCTTTCGTTTCGTTTTTTCAAAACTGCCCTATCATAAATGATTAGAATTTTCTACCAAGGAACTTGGGCAGTAACTTGCATTAACCAGGGATGTCCCCACCACAGTAAGCCAATAAATACCACAACCCCTAGATAAGCTGGTGTGATAAACTCCTGCAATTTTAGGGTTTGGCGACCATCTAAGATGGCTAAAAATGGAATAATAGAAGTTCGTTCCTTAACCTCAGTAAAGGCTTCTCCATAGCGTTTTTTCAGGCGGTAGTCCCCATGCCAAACCGCAAACAGATGGTGGGCAATTAATCCCAAAGATGTTACCAAAGTAAAAGTTGTTCCTATCCATAAAGTATGGGCAACACACCAAATCACCTGTCCCACCATTTGGGGATGGCGACAGACGCGGAGAATACCTGTTTCGTAGAGGTGTACTTGGGGTTTGGCGATCGCCGCAATTTCTAGGAGATTAAAGGTGGCTGGATAAAGAAAGAGAAAGGAAATGGCACTTAATAACCAAACAATAGGTTTCACCCCCTGAACCCCCTGAACTTGCCACAGCATCAGTCCATCATAACGGTGATTAAAAAAGTAGATAATTAAGATAACTGCCAAAGGTATACTCACTAAAGCGAATACAACCCGATAGAGTCTAGCCCCAATTTTCTTCTCTCCCCAAGGGCGCAATGCCGCCAAACCACTGTGGGCAATGGCAAACCCCAATAAGAGTTCTAAAATTATTCCATGACTCGATGTTAACCAGGTCGGTACGTCCATACCCTTTGTGTTTCCTTTTGAATTAATAACACTAATATTTTGATCACAATTAAACTATCGTAAAATAATATGATACCCGTGTTGTGTTACTGTCATTGGCAGAAGCAACAAAATATAGTGCTACCCATTGAGGTTTTTCTAGGTCTTTGAGATGGGTAAAAGGAACAAAGCTTATTTTCGCCAACTTTTGCCTTTTGCCTGGCCCGCCTCGGTATATCCATTCATCTTCGATGGTAATATTGCCTTTGGTACGGACTCCTTACACATTTTTTGAGAAAATTATGACAGATATTCCTTTTACCTTAGACCAACTCCGTATCCTTAAAGCGATCGCGGCTGAAGGGAGTTTTAAGAGGGCAGCTGATACCCTTTATGTTTCTCAACCAGCAGTAAGCCTCCAAGTACAAAACTTGGAAAAACAACTTAATGTTCCTTTGTTTGATCGGGGTGGACGTAAGGCCCAATTGACCGAAGCTGGACATTTACTGTTGTCCTATGGGGAAAAAGTTCTTACCCTTTGTCAAGAAACTTGTCGGGCGATCGAGGATTTACAAAATCTTCAAGGGGGAACTTTGATTGTAGGGGCATCCCAAACTACGGGAACCTATCTTTTACCCCGTATGATTGGTTTATTTCATCAAAAATATCCCGATGTTTCGGTACAACTCCAGGTACATTCGACAAGACGTACTTCTTGGGGAGTAGCGAACGGACAGGTCGATTTAGCTATTATTGGGGGCGAAGTTCCTGGGGAACTCCGAGATACTTTAAACATCTTGCCCTATGCTGAAGATGAATTAGCCTTAATTTTACCGGTTTTTCACCCTTTGGCTAAGGTAGAAATGATTCAAAAAGAGGATTTATACCGTCTTAATTTTATTAGTCTTGATTCTCAATCAACTATTCGTAAAGTGATTGATAAAGTATTGACTCGCTGTGATATTGATACTAAACGTCTAAAAATAGAGATGGAACTTAACTCTATTGAAGCAATTAAAAATGCCGTTCAAGCAGGATTAGGGGCGGCTTTTGTTTCAGTAACAGCAATTGAAAAAGAATTACAGATGGGAGGACTTCATGTTGCCCGAATGAAAGAAGTGGAAGTTAGACGAACTCTATCTGTGATTATGAACCCAACTCGTTATCGTTCCAAGGCTGCGGAAGCTTTTATTAAGGAAATTTTACCCGAATTTTCTACTTACCAAAAAGCTTTAGATTTAGATTCTTCAAGTACAACTGCCAATGAGATCAAAGAAATAGTTATTAATCAATAGATTATTCAGTTGCAATTAACAATAAAATAACTATATATTAATGTTTGATTGGAAGCATTCCATTTTCGTAATTCCATCACTCAAAATCACCACAGGCAAGGTTTTCAGTCATACTGAAACGGTTAAGTTGCGAAAATGGGATGCTCCCGTTTGATTCTTAATTCCCACTCCTAAAAATTATTCAGCAGAATGATGATCGATTTTGTCTAACTGTTTGGCTAAATCTTCGTATTCATTGGGTTGATTGCCTACTACTGAACGAACTCCTTCTAGGGTAGCAACTATATTGCGAGGGTCCATAAACATTACTTTACTACTTTCACTATTACCGATACTAATTCCCATTTCTAAATAGTTTTGTGCCAGAAGAAATTGGAGGGCTTCACGAGCATGGGGATCTCTGTTTAATTTTTCTGAGAGAATATCTAAAGCTTGAGCGGTTGCTTAGGCTTTCAATATTTGTTGTTGTCTTTGTGCTTCTGCTTTGAGGATATCTGCTTTTTTCATGGCTTCGGCATCTAGAACCCTCGCTTGCGCCCGTCCTTGGGCTGAATTGATAGCGGAGTCTCTTTCCCCTTCAGAATTTAAAATAGCTGCTCTTTTTTTTCGTTCTGCTGCCATTTGTAGTTCCATGGAATCTTGCACCGCTTTGGAAGGCATAATATCACGTAATTCCACACGGGTTACTTTAACACCCCAAGGGTCTGTGGAAATATCTAATTCCCGCAGTAAAATTTCGTTGATTTCTGTTCTAGCTGTAAAGGTTTGATCGAGTTCTAATTTCCCAATTTCTGAGCGAATTTGAGTTAATACTAAATTAACCATTGCTGATTGGAGATTTTCTACTTTGTAGTAGGCTTTATACATATCCATAATGCGCCAATAAACCACTGCATCAACGGTAATGGAGACATTATCTTTGGTAATACAAGATTGGGGAGGAATATCTAAGACTTTTTCGCGGATAGTTTCCTTAAAAACAACTTTATCAATGAAAGGAAAGATAAAATTTAGTCCTGGGTTCAATTTTTGGTTGAAGCTTCCCAATCTTTCTACTACATATTCATTCTTTTCATTAACAATTTTAACCGAACCAAACAAGGCTGAACCGCCAAGAGCTAATAAGATTAAAATAAAAGGATTCATATTAAACCTCTTAATAATTGTGCAAACTCAAGAATATCAATTGTTTCCAGATTGAGCAATAAATTCGGGTAAAACAATCAAAATATTACCTTTTCGTCCAACAATATAAACCCTTTGATGGGGGTTAATAGATAATTGATCATCAGCACATTTTGCTGGCCAAGAGTTACCTTCATAGATAACTCGCCCTGTTTTTCCTGGACTTATTTGTGTTAAGGTTTCTCCCTCGTTATCGTCTCCTAAATTAGAGGCTAACATAGCTTTCCTCGCCAATAATCGCCTAGATCCTATGATACTTATCGTAGATAAGCTTAACCAAAAGATAACCTGCAAAGGAAAATAAGGAATAACCAAGGAGATCGCGGCTACAATAATGGCACTAAGACCCATCATAAAGGCAACGAAGGCTACGGGAAACAATACTTCCATGAAACAGAGGATAGCCCCTGCAATTAACCAAAGTAAGGATGGACTAAGCATCACAAGAGAGTTAAAAGTTATCAAAGTTTAGACTAGATAGGCAACAATCCCTTTTCTTCTATGATAGCTCTTTTTTCGATGATTGTCCTCAATTTTGGTGAATTAAACTTGTTAAATAACTAACCTAAGTATACTGCGATCAAGTCGGGACAAGTGTTGCTTGTAACCATGAAAAATTTGTGTTACTGTTTACATCTTAAGGATTAATGTTTTATAGTAAAGTGACTTTAATTATCTAAAAATCTCTCAATTCAATTTAACCATGCTTGATCTTGATTTATTGTTCAATGGTGCTAATCTTTTTGTTTTGCCATTTTGGTTAATGATGATTATTTTGCCAAAGTGGGGAGTCACTCAAAAAGTAATTAATTCTTACCTACCTTTCGTACCTTTGGCAATTTTGTATTTATCCCTATTTATTTTTACTTTAGATCCTGAATCAGCGGCAGCTTTTTCTAATCCAACTCTCTCGGTAATTGCTCAGCTTTTTAGTCAAGAAAAAATAGCTTTAACAGGATGGATTCATTTTATTGTATTAGATTTTTTTGTGGGTCGCTATATTTATTTAGCAGGACAAAAAACGGGGGTTTGGACTGTTCATTCTTTGATACTTTGTCTTTTTGCTGGGCCCCTCGGATTACTTTCTCATATTATTACAACTTGGATTATGAATAAAAGTTCTCAAACCGAACCATCTGATGTTAATGCTGCTTCGACTTAAATATTAAACTAAGTTTCGATTTCTCGATGAGATACGAGATTTCCTAAACTCACGGGGTGACAAAGAGGTTAAAGTGAAGACAGGGGTTAGGGAAAATCCCCCATTCTATCTGATCGGGTTACAAAAGATTAACTCGTTGTCATCAACAAAAATTTTTAATAATTTATCCCCAACTTCTAAAACCTAACCCCTATCTCAACTTGAGTCTAGTTTTTACCCCGTGAGCCGAGTAAATTTATATTACGCACAAAAAATGTCTTATCTTATTCGTCGTAAAATGGGTAAGTAAGAATACTGCTTAAGTGAGTTCTCAATATCCTCCCCCGCTAAACGTTCATTGATACGAAGTAGCACTTAGAGCTATCGGCAGTGATTATAGCAGGGGTCTCCACGGAGGAAATTAGTGAAATGATCAGGCACTTTATACAAGCCACAACAATAATGGGAGTTGTTTGTGATAAACAACCCGATAGCCATCAATTTACAATCCAATCACGTTCAGGAGATGAATATTGTATTAAGGTCAAGAATACGACTGATTTTCGTGCATTAAGTAATTTAGATGGCATCAATACGGATCGATTTGTTGATCCAAGTTACCCACCAAGAAATTTGTCAGAGAAACTTGAGACCTATATCCAAGAGAAAACCTTAGTTGCGGTTGAAGTAATACAACAAATCGAGGGAGAGAAAACTCAGTTTGACGCAACTTGCGTTCACTTGCTAACAACGCCAAAATCACAATACTTATTTGAACAAACCCACTGGTGGTTGAATCAGATTTCACGCATGGCCGATGAATGGTTAGATGATTTATTTGGCGATCGCCGTAACTACACCGAAGCTGATTTTTCCGAACTGTATCGCACCAATCTCAACATTATTGGTTTGTCTACCGATAACGAGATTCAAGAGATGGCCACTCTATCTCGTTTAATTTATGGTCTGTCTTCGGCCTATCTCTTAACTGGAAATCAGCGATATTTATCCGCCGCCGCCGCCGGAGTTGATTTTCAAAGGGCTGCTTTTCGCAGTTTAAGTCATGATGGCAAATATTGCTTTTGGGCTTATGGCCGTCGCCGACAAAAATATGGAACTGAATGGAAATTACTCTCAGAAGACGGCACCGATGCCGGAACCATGCCACTTTATGAGCAAATTTACGCCCTAGCTGGTCTAACCCAATATTACCGAATTACCAATGACTCGGACGTATTAGAAGAGATTCGGCGAACAGTACGGACATTTAACGATTTTTATTGGGATTCTCAAGCAAAAAATCCAGATTTTCCAGGTGAGGGAGGCTATTTTTCCCATCTTGACTATGTCACGATGCGCCCCGATAGTCCGGCCTTAGGAAACAATCAATCCCGCAAGAATTGGAACTCGATTGGGGACCATATCCCCGCTTATCTGCTTAATTTATTGTTAGCCCTTGATCCTTTACCCCTAGGGAGGGAATCAGAGCCAGAGTTAAAGCAATTTGTTCAGACTTGTCGAGAAATGCTTGATTCGTGTACCCAGAATATTATTAAGTATTTCCCTGATAACAATAATCCCTATGTCAATGAGCGATTCAAAGCCAACTGGAGTATAGAACAGGATTGGGGTTGGCAACAAAACCGAGCCATTGTCGGCCACAACTTGAAGATAGTATGGAATCTGATCCGTGTAGCCAATTACTATCTATCCACAGGAAATCAAGAGGATGCGGATAAAGCCCTAGAGATCGCCACGACCCTAGGAGATAAAATGCTCAAGTATGGCTTAGATCCTGTCAGGGGAGGATGTTTTGATGCAGTCGAAAGACATCCTGGCAATGGAATGACATTTCAGTTTGCCTGGGGCAGCACCAAAGACTTTTGGCAACAAGAACAGGGAATTTTAGCCTATTTGATTCTCTATGGACAAACAAACGATCCCGAGTATCTCAAAGCCGCTAGGGAAATGATGGCTTTTTGGAATTTGTTTTTCTTAGATCGGGAGAATCGAGGGGTTTTCTTCCGAGTGACCGAAAGTGGAGTACCGGTGATTAGCGGTAACTATGGACAAAAAGGAACCCATGCCATCGCCGGCTACCATTCCTTTGAATTAAACTATCTGGCCCATTTATATATTCGCTCCTTAGTGGAATTGAAGCCAGAAGGAGATGAAAACTTCTGTCTCTATTTCCATATTCCTGCCAATAGTCAACAGCGTTCAATTAATGTTCTCCCTGACTACTTTCCACCAGGGCGCATCAAAATTGTGGGCATTACCGTTAATGGAGTTCCCCGGCGGGTGATGTCAGGTCATCAATTTCAAATTCCTCTGGCTGAGTCGGATTTGCAAGTCTATAGAACCCATTTGGGAT
>DLXW01000296.1:3977-4617 GCA_003448685.1 Cyanothece sp. UBA12306 | reverse complement strand
TAATCCCCAAACTCTTGGCCTAAGAAGCGAATATAATGGTTCGGTGTTTGAAGAAGAAATCAAACTAATTGGCGAAAGTTATCGTACCAGACAAACCATTATCTCGCGCGCGGGGGAAGAAGTCATGATTGGACAGTATCTAGAAAAACGCATGGAAAAATAAAAATTTCCACCTAATAACCCCAAAGGAACACCCTAAAGACCTTAGAAGTCAACAAATCAATGGCGTTTAACTGTTCAATAAGGGAACTGTCACTTATTAAAACCCAATCTAATTGAATAAGAGTTAATCTGTATTCATGGGTTAAAATTTAAACTTTTGACTTTGATGATAACTTTGGGGTAACTGTAATTATGGGACAAAGATTAGAAATAAATAAAAATAATCTGTTTAAAGGAATTGGTATTTCCCTAACCTTTGCTTTGATCTTAACCCAATCAAAAGCGATCGCTAGACCACGAATTTTCAATTCTAATTATATCGAACAGTACCAGAATTTAGCTAATAATCCTGATGATATAATTATTGATACTAATCCAGGCAGTACACCACCACCACCACCTGTACAGACTAATTCAGGAAATACTCGGTTTAACTGTCAATTAGACGGAGGAAGATATAAAGTAATGTATTATCCCC
>DLXW01000296.1:0-3819 GCA_003448685.1 Cyanothece sp. UBA12306 | reverse complement strand
AAAGTCAAAACCGTCAACCCTATCCTTGGGCAATTCCTAGCGATTTAGGAGATGGATGGACTGCACAAAGACGTTGTAATGAGATTAGTCGTCGTCTGGAAATGTATAGACCCGATGGTTTATTAGAGTTAAGAACAGGACGAGAAAATAACTACGATACCATTTGTGTTACAACTCAAAGTGATCCTTCTTGTCGCATTGTTTTAACAGTTCCTCCTGGTAAAAATCCTGAGATAACTCGTAATAACATTTTTCAGACCTTAGTTTCTGCTGAACAAGGGCAATATACCGGAGGCGTTAGTGCATTTAGTGGGGGCAATTCTGGCGGTTCAATTATGAATCAATTGGGTAACATTTTGAACGGTAATTTACCTCAAAAAACTCAACCATCTTCTGCTAGTGGTGCCATTAACTTACGCCCATTTCTTGACACAAGCGATGGAGGAACAGCCGCACAGTTACAGACTAAACCTAGTATTCCCAATAATCCAGGTACTCCTGAACCTTCTGATACTTCTGAAAATTCAAATACTCCTGCTAACACGAATAAACCCTCTAGTCCTTGGATGTTAAATCCTGATCTATTTAGATAGTAATTATTAGGTGGGTACTGTGCTGCCCACCTGAGAAATTTTTAAAGGTTCGTTTTTACTACTGATATATTTCTAATTTTTATTGACAAGTGAAAGTGCCACCAAGTCTATTTGGAATTAATAACTCTAATAGAGATTTTAGTAACAAATCCAGTTGGGGGAAAAATCAATTTAATAGTTCTTTTCCCGTAGCTTTAGCTTGTTACATGAGTCATAAAAATATTGATCCAATATATCTAATTATTGATAATCAGCTACAAATTGATCATAGTAAAGTTACTGTAGCCTCAATTTTTGGATTAAATTATAGTTCAGCAGATCTATTTTTTGCTTTTGAAAGAGATTATATTCCCTATCAAGATATTGTTTTAGGAACTCTTCCTCGGATTGATTTAGTAACTATTAATAAAGCTAATCAAAATAGTTGTTTGCGAGGGTTAGAAATAAAATTAACAGCTTTACCTGATAATACTACTTGTGAGTTATCAGAGGATCAGTATGGAAGTGAAATTGTTGTTAGACCACCTACAATAGTATACTTCGCTATTAGTATTGCTAAGGCTTATCAAGAAAATAGACATTTATTACACAATTATCTCTATCCTATTTGTCATAAAATTCAAGACTGGACATCACCTAGAATAGTCCTTGATTTTATGCCTGAAATCATTAATGCTATTGATAGTGCTTTAATTTCATGTATTAGTAGTCAATTCCCTCTAATCATGCAGCCTATTTGGAAAACTGAAGGAAAATCCGCACAACTGGCAGAAAATTGCCTAGATATTTTTATGTGGAGTAATCTAGCATTTACTAGACTTTTTATAGATGCAGCAAAAGCAGAAGTTAAATCAAATAAAATGACACGCCATAAAAGATGCGTAGTTTGGGTAACTAAAATGCTATATGATTTTGCTCAAACAGGAAAAATTAATCATGAAGCGACAATAGATGAGATGTCATTAAATACCAAAAATGATAAAGCTTTTGCTTTAAGTGGAACAAGAACTCATAAATATATGAACTCGCAAGCACTCACCAATCCAAGAATTAAAAAAGATGAAATTAAACATATTATTTTAGGTAATGGCGAAAGATTATTAAGTCCAGAAAGAAGATTTGATGCAATTATTTTTAACACTCCTAATTTATTTGATTAGACTTGGTTTAAAATAGATTAAAGATTAAGAATATAGTTGTGTAAACATGAAGGTTATTGACTTATTTGCTGGATGTGGAGGATTATCATTAGGATTTCAAAAGTCAGGATATAACATTTTAGGTGCTTATGATAATTGGGAAGCAGCAGTTAAAGTGTATCGTAAGAATTTTACTCATCCTCTTTATCAATATGATTTAAGCCAATATCAATTGTATTTAGAGGAATTTATTCACTTAAATCCTGACCTAATTATTGGGGGTCCTCCTTGTCAAGATTTTTCCAGTGCAGGTAAACGTAATGAGAATTTAGGAAGAGGTAATTTAACGATTAGTTTTGGGAAAATTATCACTAAAGTTTTACCCAAGATTTTTGTTATGGAAAATGTAGAAAGGTTTAATAAAACAAAAATTTATCAAGTCACTAAAAAAATATTGAATAACGCTGGTTATGGAATTACTGAAAAAGTTTTAGATGCAAGTTTGTGTGGTGTTCCGCAAAAGCGTAAACGTTTTTTCTGGATTGGTATCTATCAAGATGATGAAGGAATATTAATACCCTATTTAGAAAGGAACTTGGCTCAAAAACCAATGACTATTAGGGATTATTTGGGCAATAAATTAGGGCTTCAATATTATTATAGACACCCCAGAAGCTATCAAAGAAGGGGGATTTTCAGTATTGATGAACCTAGTCCGACAGTTAGAGGTGTTAATCGACCAATCCCTAAAACCTATCAACAACATCCAGGGGATGCAGCAACCGTATCAAGTAATATTCGTCATTTGACGACCAAAGAAAGAAGCTATTTACAAACCTTCCCCGAAACTTTTGTATGGGAGGGGTCAAAAACTGATTTAGAACAGATGATAGGTAATGCAGTTCCAGTCAAATTAGCTGAATATGTAGCTCAAACAATTTTAGATTATGTTAGCGATCGCCCTCAATAAACAGTACAATTCTATTGAGTAGCTAGGAGTCAACAAAGATGATACCCCAAACCGATCCCCCCTTATCCCCTAGGGAAGTCTTACCAACTATGTATGACTTGCCTAGCGAAGATCCAGAGGAACCAGGTTTGCCAGACGAATTTCACCTTTTACAACCCGAATTATTGCGTCTGACCTTTCGTCCTCCTTCCTATGAACCAGAAAACATTTTTGTCGCTAGTGACCTAAATTTATACTACGATATCCGCCATCCTCTATGGTATAAAAGACCTGATTGGTTTGCTGTTTTGGGAGTACCCCATCTCTATGACAAGGGAGACTTACGGTTGAGTTATGTTATTTGGCAAGAAGGAGTCAATCCTTTTGTTGTAGTAGAGTTGGTTTCCCCTGGAACTGAAGCAGAAGACTTAGGACAAAATTTGCGGAGTGTCGAGAAACCCCCCAATAAATGGACAGTCTATGAACAAATCTTGAGAATACCCTATTATTTTGTTTTTAACCGTTATACTAATGAGTTTCAGGCATTTGGGTTAATGATGAATACCTATCAAGCTTTATCTATCACAGAACAAGGAGTCTGGTTACCAGAAGCACAATTAGGGTTAGGATTATGGCAGGGAACCTATCAAGGAATAGAAAGACTTTGGTTACGTTGGTATGATCATGAAAAAAATTGGATTCTTACTCCAACTGAACAGGAAAAACAACGTGCTGAACAAGAAAAACAACGCGCTGAAAGAGAAAAACAACGCGCTGATTTAGCAGAATTGGAACTAACTAGATTAAAACAATTATTACGGGATTCAGGTATAGAATACTAGCAAAAATTAACAAGTAATTATTTAATAATATTAGATACTCAATTATACCTGTTAATAATCAATAAAATTTCTAATGCAGAAAATGGCGTATTCCTGTTAATACCATCACCAACCCTAACTCATTTGCTGCTGCAATAGAATCCTTATCTTTTACCGAGCCTCCAGGTTGTATAATTGCTTCAATTCCGGCTTCTGCTGCGGTACGTACCGAGTCATCAAAAGGGAAAAAACCATCACTAGCAAGGAATCCCCCATTAGTTGCCTCTCCCGCTTCTTCTAGGGCAATTTTAACCGCA
>DLXW01000086.1:8095-8601 GCA_003448685.1 Cyanothece sp. UBA12306 | reverse complement strand
ACGGCGGGGAGGATGTCAAAATTAAAGGAGTCATCACCATTAGGAACTTTAATCAACCGATCATTAGTATTATCTTGGTCAGGTCCTCGACTTATTCGATCAAGTTCAAATGGATTGAGGATATAGATACACGCCTCATCAAATTTAGGAGTAATGGCAAAATATACCGCTACCCCCAATACTTCTGTCCAATCAAGCAGTCTAGTTGGGACTCTGTAATGCTGCATCTCCAACAGTATTGCCCAAGGATTTCTTTGAAGACTTTCGTCACTGTCTAGGGTTTCTTTATATTTCTCAAATAATTTTTCTTCTTGCTGCACTCCTTCGTGATATCTCAGTAAAGAAGGTTGTAATTTATATCCAATCTTATGATGTCCTCGATACCAAAGCTGCTGATCCTTGTTGCCATTACGCAAACTCTCTGCTATTTCTTCGGCTTTTTTGAGAAAGTCATTCCAATTATTAACTGTAACTTCCATTAGAATCCCTCCTGAGTTCGGTGTTAA
>DLXW01000086.1:7616-7891 GCA_003448685.1 Cyanothece sp. UBA12306 | reverse complement strand
AGTGTTAGGAGTTCAGAGTCCAGAGTTATGATTCTTGAGGGCGAGATAATCAGGATTTGAGGCTCGTAATTCTGAGCACTTGTCCACCAAGACCAAGATTCTTATGTCCAACTCAGGCACCTACTTAATCCGATCCTAGATCTCTGATTGTCTCTTTGGCTATTTTGTTAAAGCAAAAATCATGAAAGTTAACGATTATTAAAATAGCTCAAATTCCTCAACAAGAATTTGACAACAATGAAGTTGTTAAACTAATAAGCTGTTGTGCATTTAAA
>DLXW01000086.1:3324-7384 GCA_003448685.1 Cyanothece sp. UBA12306 | reverse complement strand
AATAAGCTGTTGTGCATTTAAAACGCTTATTATCAAGTTTTGATACAAATGTTCAAACCCTCTCTCCCTGCTCCCATGCAGTCTTAACTAGCAATTTAAAAACGAACAGCTTATTGTTCTTGCTCGCTTTTACCAGTTATATTCAGACCAAACTTTATGGGAAAATAAAGAATTTGTTACCCTAACTCCTCGCAATTGGTTTAAGAGGGGAAGGTGTCCTACAGGTGCTGTCAAATCCCAAGTAAACTCGCTAGGATATTGAGTCCAATTATTGTCTTGTTTCCAAGCAATTTTCGGCCACAATTTATTATAATCTTGACCTACTGAAAGCCAAATTTTTCTTTGCACTGAGAAGCCAAATTTTCCTTCTGAATAAACCCACCAGAGGGAATTAATCGTGTGTAAGTCAGTAGTAGGAAATTGTTCAACTTCAGTAAAATATAACCATTTACGCTCGACAGCAGCAACTCCAGCTAATTCACAGAGTTTTTGTCTGGTGAGGGTATCTGCTGCTTGGAAATCTTGTTTGAGCAGTAACTTATTTAATTCCTGATAGTCAATGTTACGTTCTGATTTGAGGGGAATTATGCCGTCAGGGAAATTAGTTGTGAAAAATTCTAGGGTTTGAGCGGTGTTAACTTGATCAAGAGCTTGATAGCATTTTCCGACGACAATATTAGGTTTGACACGCTCCCATGACTGCAAAAATTCCATCAAAACTCTCAACCCCTTTTCTCCACTGCTAACTAATTGAGGGATGAGTTCGAGTTGGGTTTTTGGGGACTCTTTTAAAAATTGACTCGTCTCTGGGGAGAGATTATCTTTTCTATTCTCAACTGTAGCGGTATTTTGCTCAGTCATGAAATTAACCGTTTACCTATTTCAATTATTGCCAGAGGATTACCATTACAGCTTTTCCGAAAAAAAAATTGCTTTAAATTAACGGTAGATCAATGGACATCAACTAAATATTATCACAATTAGTGGCTTCCTAGTGATATCAAGAATGTTTGGTACAAATGTTTAAACCCTAGCTCCGAAGCTCCTATGCAGTCGAGCTTAGCAGTTATAATAGTGATCTAAATTTAACTGTCTTGATCTCCTAAGATTTCTGGTTCCGTCAACTCGTCAGACATTTCTAGAACAGCACGCATTACGGGTTTAAGCATCACAGTATCAGAGTTGTCATTGTCTTCGTAACGAGAACGTTTTGCTCTTCTAGCTACCTGTACCACAATACGATAGCGGTTAGAAGCCGCACCCATTAGTTTGTCCGCTCGATCCACGATCTCCGCAGAATTCCATGAGAAATTGTTGACCATGGTCGATGTCTCCTAGCGATCGCCTATCTCTTTCTACCTTATCAGGTTTAAGTAAAGAATAATTCAAGAAGACAATAGGGAAAGATTAAACTTGATTGGATTTTTTTGATATTTCTGGTGGAAATTCTAAGGGAATAGCTCCCATTAAACCTTTACGAAAATCATTCAATAATTGAAGCGCCGCTCTTTCTACGTCACCTTGATAGCGTTCATAACCAAGGGTATGGACGAATTCTTCTCCAGTCATTTCTAGGGGATCAATTTGGTAGCGAGAGGGTAATATTTGTTCAAAATTCAATTCAACGAGTAAATCAACTAAGGTTGCGGCCATTTCTTGATTATCGTAAGCCGCTTCGCCAATATCTTCACAAATAGCTAATTTAGCCGCATTTTTCTGATTTTCGAGTCTACCTGGAATCACACCTGGGGAATCTAACAATTCAATTGTATCAGAAATGCGAACCCATCGCAGTTGACGAGTTACCCCAGCCCTTCTAGCACTAGCCACGATTTTACGCCCTAATAGACGATTAATCAAGGCTGATTTGCCTACATTAGGTAGTCCAATGACAACGGCACGTACGGGACGGGGTTTCATTCCGCGATCGCGTCTTCGTTGATTCATAGCAACTCCTGTCTTTTGTGCTACTTTATGAATTACTTTTACCCCTGTTCCTTGTTTAGCATTGGTAAAATAGGCTGTTTCGTTGTTTTGCTCGAACCAGTTTAACCATTTTTGCCTTACGAAGTCAGGTATCATGTCTACACGGTTAATCACTAAAATTCGCGGCTTTTCCCCGATCCATTGGGGAATTTGGGGATGGTGAGAAGCAAGGGGAATACGTGCGTCGAGGACTTCAAGAACGACATCAACTCGTTTGAGTTGTTCTTTGAGTTGTTTTTCTGCTTTGGAAATATGACCAGGATACCATTGAATTGTGGGCATAGTTAATAGTTAATAGTTAATAGTTAATAGTACATTTTAGTAAACATTGTTTTTTTCTCCGGTAATTAATGTCCTTTGAAATCCTTGTTTGGGTTGCCATTGAATTGCTCCGTCTTGACGAGTCCAATAGAGTTCTATTTTTCTTTTTTCTAGTTCTTGACGTACTTTTTTAGGAACAAAATAAGAATTAGTAATGGCAACCTTTGGCTTAAGCTCAATCAAAGTGTTCAATGACAAGCTTTTGCCGGAAAATAATAACACTAAACTCTGTAGATTAAACAATTTTTTTGCTGATTGATATTTGTTGATTTTATCAGTGATCCATAACCATGATTGATCATTAGTTTGAAATTTTACTAAAAGGGGTTGTCTGGTCAACAATTCCATAGAAGTTGAACCTAATCCTAGAGTTTTTTCGGCAGATATTTTTTGAGAATTTGGCTGATTTTTTCCAAAAATATGAAAAAAATTAGCAACATTGACATGGGGGTTTAATTCTCTCCAATCTTGAATATTATCTGAATTAAATACTAATATGGCATTAATATTATTAATCCCTTGTTGAGTTAAAAAAGGCAAAACATTGTACTTAATTGTTTTTTTGTCTCCTAAATTAATTAAACTAACATTTCCCCGTTCTTGAATTACTACTACTGGATGGGGTTTTGCTGCTAAAATTGTCACTTGAACTAGGGTTAAATTATGATAAGTAATTGGTATAATAATTAAACCCAAAATTAATGATAATCCTAACTTCCAATAAGACTGCCACCATTGATTTAACCAAATCAAAACTAAGATAACATAAATTCCTAGCATTACCCCTAAAGAAATCTGTCCTACTGCATAAGAACTGCCAGGTAAATTAACAATAAAAACTAATAATTTAATTAAAAAATGAATTGGATAATAAAGTATTTTAACGGCTAAACTTCCTAAAGTTGGTGAGATTAAAGCTATTGTAGCACTGATCATTCCTCCTAAACTAATAATTGTAATTAAGGGAGCAGTAATAATATTTGTCGGAATACTATAGGGTGCCAATAGCTTAAAAGTATAAAGAGATAGAGGTAAAACCCAAATAGTAGCAGCGATGGGAACAGCCATTACAGTGGCGATCGCTGGAGGAATCCAATCTAATCTTTTAATCAGCGTTGGCATAGTAACAATTAAGCCAAAAGTAGATAAAAAGCTAAATTGAAATCCTAAATTCCAAATCCATAAAGGTTGCCACAATAATAACAATGTTGCAGCTAATAATAAAGAACCTAATATTCTAATTTTTCTTTGAACTGTTTGACCAATTAAAATAGCAAATCCCATTAATACAGCACGACAAATACTCGGTTGTACTCCTGTTAGTCCAGCATAAAATAATAAAATAATTACTCCAATAATAAGTTGTTGCTTGGGAGATAAATTTCGAGTTATCCTCAAAATAATTCCTAATAATAAAGCAACATGAAATCCTGAAGCAGATAAGACATGAGCTAATCCAACATTAATAAATAAATCCCGTTGTTCAAGAGGTAAATCAACAGATTTTCTACCCAATACCATCGAACTAAGAACTAAACCTTCAGGAGTTCCTAAACCTTGGTTAAAACTATTAATAATCCGCTTTCGTAACTTCCACCAACCCCAAAAAGGCTCAGTCCCTAGATTAACAATTTTTTCTCCTTTTAAACCAGCATAAGCACCTTGACTGGCTAAATAATTGCGAAAATCAAAAGCTCCTGGATTTTTAGGCGATCGCGGTTTATATAATCCACCACTAATGGTTATTTTTTGC
>DLXW01000086.1:2537-3106 GCA_003448685.1 Cyanothece sp. UBA12306 | reverse complement strand
ACCACTAATGGTTATTTTTTGTCCTGGGTAAAGCTCGTTTTTTATCCCCAAAGGAATAGTAACATATAATTTTCCGTTGACTTTTTTCTCAATGGAATTATCTGGCTTATTAATGGTAACGTATCGCGCTTTTAACCAAAACTTTTGACGCTCATTAGAGGTTAATCTCACATCAGATAAAATATCTCCTGAAACCGTTACTAATTGATAATAAGAGTTTTGAGCAAAAATTTTACTAATATCATTAGCAGCTGGTTGAGGAACCCGAAATTGGAAATATACCGCCCCTAAAATAGCTACTAAACTTACTCCTAGCCAAAATTTATTGGAGGGACATCTACGCCACCATTTTTTGAGGAACCAAGCAATCCCAAAAGGAATTAATCCCAAACTAACAATTACTAATAACCATTGTTCTACCTTTGGATGAGCATTAGGGAATCCCCAAACTCCTGTGGCCAATAATCCTATAATATAAGCTAAAAAAATGATTAACCAACGATCTCTGCTCATTTATTGTCCTCTGATCCTAATAAAATATCTCAATCTATATTAAGCTTTGTAAATCA
>DLXW01000086.1:0-2316 GCA_003448685.1 Cyanothece sp. UBA12306 | reverse complement strand
CTATATTAAGCTTTGTAAATCAACTAAAAGTCTGACGACTGCCAACTTCCCCCTGTTAACTATTATCTTGATTGATGTCTGACTACTTAATTTTAGTAACTTCATTGTTAACAAAACTTTGAGAAGATACAATGTAATAGATTAGTTAAGGTAATCTTAAAAAAACAGTGTTTACAAGCGGATGAATCTTCCCAACACCTCAGAACTATCCCTGTATCAAATTACCCATACTCTCGACTCTGTACCACCGCCTTTAACAGTGGAAGCTAGTACCTTTAGAAGTTGGGTAGAAACATTAATTCAGTTTCTAATTAAACAAAGAATTAAGGCGACGGTTTGGGTCAAATTACCTAATAATACTCATTGGTTAGCTCCTTTAGAATCTTATCAACAAGAGGGACTGGCTATTGATATTTATTTGTGTACTGTTAGCGACAATAACAAAGCATCGCCTAATAAATCATCTGCTTCGACAAAAGTTAATTCGATTAACAATGGGATGATCCCAATTGTCTTAGAAGCTAGTTCTCAACTGAAACGAGAATACTTTTGTTTAATTTTCTCTCCTGAAATATGTAGTCTTATCATCGCTCAAGAACAGATTTTTCCATCAGGACAAGAAAACTCTTCAGGACGGCTTCAACCATCTTATCTCAAGCTGATTTACAGTTTTGATCTTGAGGTGATCAACAAAGTTATAACAGAGATTAAACAAGTAATTACTATCACCGACAATACACCCATCGAATTATTGACTAACGAGGCGTTATCTTTTCCCCTTCCTTCTAGTATTCAAGGGAATTTATTAAGTCAGCTTTGGCATAGCTATCTCAATGATTTTCAGTTAAATAAAGAAATATCCAAGACAGATAAAATATCCCAAGCCGAAGCTAGTTCCTCGGTTCCTAATTTTCAGTTAAATGAAGACTTTCTCAATGGTCTAGCGCGAGAATTGAGTATTCCTTTGAGCAGTATGAAGACTGCTTTACGCTTACTAGAATCAATGCAGCATAAGCGGGAACCTCGACAACGCTATCTTAACTTACTCAAGAAAGAATGCGATCGCCAAAATTCTTTAATTACTGGCCTACAAGAGTTAGCACAACTCAATCAAAGCGTAGAAGAAAACGATCTTTGTGTCGAGCTTGAAGACTTAGTTCCAGGAATTGTTAGTACCTACCAACCCATTGCCGAAGAACAAGGTATTCTCCTAGGATATACTATTGCAGCTGGTTTACCCTCTGTTGCTTGTCCCAGTGCTTGGTTAAGACAGATTATTCGTAATTTATTACACAATAGCTTAAAATTTACGTCGACCCAAGGTCAGGTTTATGTCAAAGCCACCCTGAAAGATAATCAAGTAGAATTGGTCGTTAGTGATACAGGAATGGGGATTGAACGCAGTGACCTTCCCAAAATTTTTGATAATTTTTATCGAGGACGCAATGTTACAGGAGAAGAGACAGCAGGACCAGGACTAGGATTAGCTGTTGTCCGTCAATTAGTTGAACAATGTGGAGGAAAAATTGCAGTTAATAGTCAAGTAGGCAAAGGAACAATTTTTAGGATAGCCTTACCGATAGTTATTTAATTAATTTTATGTCTCAAAGAAAAAAAGGAATTGTTTTATTGACGATTTTCTGTATTGTTATTACGGGAATTGGCGTTCTCTTGATTGGGGGGATTGACCCTGAAAAATTACAAGCTTGGTTAAATAAAATGGGGATTTGGGCTCCCATTATTTACATTATCCTCTATATAATCGCTACCCTACTCATTTTACCTTCAACTCCCCTAAATTTAAGTGGTGGAGCATTATTTGGGACTTGGTGGGGAACTTTATGGACAACGGTGGCAGCAATTTTAGCGGCGGTGATTGCTTTTGCTTTTACTCGTACCATGGGAAGGGAATATATTGCTCGCAAATTAGCCGGAAAATGGGAAGCAATGGATGCAGAAATGCACCACGGGGGTTTTTTTTATATGTTTGCCATTCGCTTACTACCGATTATTCCCTATGGAATTGTCAATTTTGCGGCCGGATTAACTTCTATTCGTTTTCGAGACTACTTTCTTGGTACAGCTATTGGAACCGTTCCAGGAATTGTTCCTTTCGTCATGATGGGTGCAGGTTTTAAATCCCTTAATCAAGGTAATATTTTTCCTTTATTGTGCGCTTTGACTTTAACAGCAATGTTAGCTGGTGTAGCTACTTGGTATCGTCGTCGCCGTCAACCTCCTGCTATATCTAAAATGGATCAAGATAGTTAAGATTTTGCCATTAGATATTTGATATAAATCATTAATTGACACTCC
>DLXW01000080.1:5292-14613 GCA_003448685.1 Cyanothece sp. UBA12306 | reverse complement strand
GAGGGACTAGAGGAATGCTCTATCAGCACTGTTACTCGGCCTCGCTCTTGGCTTGCTAACCCGGCCTGAAAGTGTCTATGAAAGCTTCTATGTTCCCCTTTTCCGCGGACTGCTTTCGATCCTCATGATAGTAATGGGTATGGAGGCCACTGCAAGAATCGGTGAGCTACGCAAGGTAGCCCAGTGGTACGCCGTATATGCTTTTGTGGCTCCGCTACTCCATGGGTTCATTGCCTTCGGTCTTGGCATGATTGCCCACTACGTCACAGGATTCAGCTTTGGCGGTGTAGTGATCCTAGCTGTTATTGCTGCCTCTAGTTCAGATATCTCAGGGCCGCCTACTTTACGAGCAGGTATTCCTAAAGCCAATCCCTCTGCCTACATCGGCTCGTCCACAGCAGTAGGTACGCCAGTTGCACTTGCCCTGGGAATACCTCTGTACATCGCGCTCGCCCAGGCACTGATGGGCAGCTGATCCCCAATGGATTTAGGTCTGCCTGGGCTCCCTTGGCCCAGCGACCAAATCATCAGCTATAGTAAAAGTCATATGAAATCCTTTTAAATACCATACGTTAAGATAATTAGATGGGGATCAAGCTTCGACCAACAAATAAACCCCGTAGCACTATACTAAATCATATTGACAATCTCCCGTTAAGCTGAGGCTGTAACGGGAGATTTCTGATTCAATGAGTGTTGACTCGCGTTAGGATAAATCGAGCCGACATTCGGTTAAAATCAAAATATCTCCTTTACCAAAGACGATGATAAACTTATTTTTGCTGAAAATTTGAGGATGTAATATGGATTTGGAATATCCTGATGATCTCCAGTATTTGGATTCCCACGAATATGTGCGCTTAGATGGGGAAATTGCCACCATTGGCATTAGTGGCTATGCGATCGAACAACTTGGTGATATTGTTTTCTTGGAATTGCCTGAAATCGGAGATGCCGTAGAAGTAGGGGATTCTTTTGGAGCAATTGAGTCGGTTAAAGCGGCAGAGGACTTGTATCCTCCGGTATCAGGAACTGTGATTGATCGCAATGAACAAATGATTGAAGAACCTGAAAAAGTTGCCGAAGATCCCTATGGGGATGGTTGGTTGATTAAAGTTCGGGTTAGTAATCTTGATGGTGAATTGGACGATACTTTATCGGCTAGCGAATATCAAGCTCAATTAGAAGGGGAAGAGGAACCATAGGTTATAGAGGGTAGGGGATAGGGTTAATGTTTTTGACTTCCATGCTAACCTCTTCCCTTTTTAACTTCTTTTTTAAGGAAGAATAATAGCCCTCAATCCGGCATTTTTTAAGCTTTGATGGGCCTTTTCTGCATTATTTCTACTGCTAAATAGTCCAACTTGCCACATTGAGCGTCCATTATAGGAGGTGGGAAAGGCATCAGGATATAGCGATCGCACGCGAGCTTTTTGGTTGCGGTTATTCGCTGCTACCATCACCCGATATCCCCTAGAGTTAGAAATTTTAGCTACATTAGAGGAAGTAGGATTAGATAGAGAACCGACTACCTGAGAAAGGTTTCTCCTTGTTTGATTAGCTCTAGTTGTTGCTTGGGGTGGTGGAACAACAGCATTATTCTTATTTTGAGGAGGAGGAGCTAGAGGAGGAAGATCAGAAAATGAGGGTAGAGCTTCAGAGGAATTATCGGAAGTATTCAATGATTTTGGTTGGGGAGGTGGAGGCAAAATTGGAGAAGATAGGGGTTTAGAAGATGAGGGTAAAGAAGGAGACTTCCGAGAAACAGTATTACTATTATCTCTGGCATTATTTTTGGCAGTAAAGGTAATTTCTTGGAGGGGTTTTTGGGGAGCAGTTTCTCTTAATTGAGCAGTTTCCATTAAGGTCGTTGATTTTTCCATGGCGGTACTATCTCCTGTCAAATATACATGACTTAACATTCGACCTTGATAACCTCGTTTAGTAAATCTCCAACCTGGATAAAGATTAATTTTGAGAAATCCTTTTTCCATCCCTTTCGTACTTCCAATTAGGATTTCTGGCTGACGTGCATCAGTACGATGAGTTCCAATTAAGACTAATTCTCCATTACGTTCAACAATTCTTAGTAGATAATCAAGGCCATAATCTTGGCCATCAATACGAATAGAATAGCCATTGCTATCTGTACTGCGTTCACAACTTCCGGTAAAGTTAAAGTTAAGGAGTAGAGGTTCTACTTGGATGGGAGTGTTATTATTTTCGCTCCAGCACTGTTTTTGACCAGGAATTTGGCGTAAAACAAGTAAATCGTATTTATTACCCCCATAGGGTCTAGCAATAGCGATAAATTCTTCTTGTGCTACTTCGAGTTGCTCGAAGGTGGAAGCTTGACTAGGAAGATGAGGGATAATTGAAGTAAAGGTAAAGGTTGTTAAAACTGCGATTTTGCTAAAGAGTGTGAGTTGCATGGACTTGAATATTTATGTCTTGCAGAACAATAAAAAAGGCTAAGTTCGATCTATTTTTCCTCTGAGTTAGACTTCAAGAAGCCAGAATTCAGAAGTAATAATTTTGGTGGGAGATTGAACCCGATGACGTAATGTTTAGGATAAAGGTTGCCATCATCTCTTATTCTTTTGATATACTTAATACCTTGGACTAACATATATTGAGAGTTCTAATAAAAAAGAACATGGCTAGAAAGACACTTCTAATTTTCGGTAAAACTAAATTTATTCAAGACCAAATCGATCAGTTTATGGATAAAATTTCCCAAGGAAGTCTATGTTTTGAAAGAGGAATACAAGCTTATTTAGATAATGATTGTTCTGCTGGAGTTTGTGAAGATAAACTACAACAACTAATTAAACTAAAAGAAGAAGCAAGACAATTAAAAAAAGCAATTTCTACAGAACTTTATACAGAAATGTTAATCCCTGATGCGCGAGGTGATGTTTTAAGTTTACTGCAAGATCTCTATTATATAATTGATATCTGTGGTGATACATTTGAAGATTTATTGATTATTCCTATTTCAATTCCCCAAACAGTTAAACCTGGATTGAAAGAATTAATTACAATAGTTATTAAATGTATCGATACGGTTATTACTGCGGCTCGAAGCTATTTTAGAGAACCAATAACTGTTAAAGATTATATTCATAAAATTTCTTTTTATGAAACCGAGGCTGATCAAATAGGTTTACGCCTCAAAAAACAGATTTTTCAGGTGGAATTACGTTTATCAGAAAGACTCGCTTTAGCTAAAGCAATAGATGTGATTGATGAAATTAGTGATCATGGAGAAAATGTAGGAGATTGGCTAGAAATTTATGCGATTAAACGAGCTTTATAAAGCTATTTTTAGGATACAATATGGAATCAATAACCTTTTTATTTTTTCTATCTAGCGGCTTATTTTTGGGATGGTCATTAGGAGCTAATGATGCTTCTAATATTTTTGGAACGGCTGTTGCTAGTAAAATGTTACGCTTTTCTACAGCTGCTTTTTTATGTAGTTTTTTCTTGATTTTAGGGGCAGTAATTGGAGGTGCAGGTGCAGCAGCAGGGTTAGGGGAATTAGGAGAAATTAATACCCTTCCAGGTTCCTTTACTGCGGCTTTATCTGCTGCTATTACTGTAACCTGGATGACTGAATTAGGATTACCTGTTTCCACAACCCAAGCAATAGTGGGAACGATCATTGGTTGGGATATTTTTAGTGGTTTTAATATAGATCTTCAAGTTTTAATCAAAATTTTATTAACCTGGATTGCTTGTCCCATTATAGGAGCTATTTTTTCTAGCGTTATCTATAGTTTATTGGTATTATTTATTAACCATGCTAAACTACATTTACTAACTTTAGATTACTATAACCGTTGGGGATTAATTGTAGCAGGAAGTTTTGGTTCTTATGCTTTGGGTGCTAATAATATTGGTAATGTGATGGGAGTATTTGTTCCTTCATTTTCTTCGACAAATTTTCAAGTAGCTGGCATCTTTAATTTTAGTTCAGTACAGCAGTTATTTTTATTAGGAGGAATTGCTATTGCTATTGGAGTTTACACCCATTCTAAAAGGGTAATGATGACAGTAGGAAATAGCCTAATGACTTTAAACCCTGTGGCAGCTTTTGTGGTTGTTATTGCCCATTCTCTAGTCTTATATATCTTTTCTTCGACCCAATTACAACAGTTTTTAGTTAGTTATAAACTGCCTCCTATTCCCCTAATTCCTGTATCGAGTTCCCAAGCGGTTGTTGGAGCGGTGATTGGGATTGGTTTATTAAAGGGAATTAAAGGTGTTAGACAAATTAAATGGTCTGTTTTATTAGGTATTGCTTCTGGTTGGATTTCGACCCCAATCATTGCCGCAATTATCAGCTTTTTTATGTTATTTTTTATGCAAAATGTTTTTAATCAACAAGTTTATTTAAGATGAATTGGCAAGCGGCAAATAGTAAATAAATATTGCTCTGATTTGGCACCAGCCTTTTTCTGAATTAATCACTTAAAATACAAACTAAAACTTATTTGATTGAACAATTACTGAGGAATTACCATCGAGATTAAATTTAAGGTAGGATAATAACATTTAGTTGAAATTCTCTTGTGTATTCCATCTCTTGAACAAATACGATGATGACCCAATTAGACTATAATTCAGTCAAATCCTTACCTGAAGTGTGGCCATTAACAGCACAGAAATTTGGTAATATTGTTGCTCTTGATGATCCCCACGGCAAAAGCCATGTTAACTTAACCTATTCCCAGTTATACCAACAAATTCAAGATTTTGCTGCCGGATTACAAGCTTTGGGGGTTAAATGTCCCTCAAAAGTTGCCCTCTTTGCTGATAATAGTCCCCGTTGGTTCATCGCAGATCAAGGTTCAATGATGGCAGGAGCCGCCAATGCGGTGCGTTCTTCCCAAGCAGATAAGGATGAATTACTCTATATTCTAGAAGATAGCGACAGTACAACCCTGATTGTTGAAAATCAAAAAACTCTCAATCAACTTCGTCCTAATTTAGAGCAATTACCTATTCAACTCATAATTTTATTGAGTGATGAAAATCCTAACCTAGAAGACTCTATCAAAACTCTCAACTTTAGACAATTGATGGATCGCGGAAGTCAAGGAACCTTAGGAATAGCTAGTCAAGATGAAGATACTCTAGCTACCCTTATTTATACTTCTGGAACCACTGGAAAACCCAAAGGAGTGATGTTATCCCACGGGAATTTACTCCATCAGGTGAGAAATTTAGGCACAATTATCCAACCAAAACCAGGCGATCGCGTTTTAAGTATTCTTCCTTCTTGGCATTCCTATGAACGAAGTGCGGAATATTTCCTCCTCTCCCAAGGATGCACCCTTATTTACACCAGTATACGTACCTTTAAAGCCGATCTCAAACGTTTTAAACCCCAACACATGGTAGCAGTTCCCCGTCTCTGGGAGTCCATCTACGAAGGTATTCAAAAGCAATTTAGAGAGCAAAGTCCAACCCAACAAAAACTGGTACAATTTTTTCTTAGTATCTCAGAACGCTACATTCTAGCCCAGCGCATCGCCAATCATCTGAGTTTAGACCATCTTCAGGCTTCTGGTGGTGAACGCTTAGTGGCAAGTCTTCAAGCTGGTTTATTATCCCCCCTTCACGCCTTGGGGGACAAATTGGTTTACAACAAAATTCGCCAAGGAGTGGGGGGAAATTTAGAAACTATAGTCAGTGGTGGAGGATCTTTAGCCAAACATATCGATAATTTCTATGAAATTGTCAACCTTCCCATTCTGGTTGGTTATGGACTAACCGAAACTTCCCCCGTAACCAATGCTCGCACCCATAACCATAATGTACGTGGAGCATCAGGACAACCTATTCCCCAGACAGAAATACTTATTGTTGACCCCGAAACACGCCAAGTTTTACCCCAAGAGCAAAGGGGACTGGTATTAATTCGTGGCCCCCAAGTTATGCAAGGATATTATAAAAAACCCGAAGCTACCGCTAAGGCGATCGACCCTGATGGTTGGTTCGACTCAGGAGACTTGGGTTGGTTAACTCCTGCGAATGATTTAGTGATTACGGGAAGAGCTAAAGATACTATTGTATTGAGTAATGGAGAAAATATCGAACCCCAACCCCTCGAAGATGCTTGCGCTCGTAGTCCCTATATCGATCAAATTATGGTAGTAGGTCAGGATCAAAAGGCCTTGGGTGCTTTAGTTGTACCGAATTTAGAAGCATTAGCTAATTGGGGAAACACTCAAGAACTTAATCTTAATCTTCCTGATGTTTCAGCTCCCCATGAGGCCATTAAAAATAGCGATCTTTATAGTAAGCCTGTACAAACTTTATTGCAACAAGAATTAAATCGAGAAGTCAAAAACCGTCCTGGATATCGTGCAGATGATCAAATTAAGAGTTTTGAATTGATTCTCGAACCCTTTTCCATCGACAATGGTTTAATGACCCAAACTATGAAAATTAAACGGCCTGTAGTTAGAGAACGCTATGGAAAT
This sequence comes from Cyanothece sp. UBA12306, assembly GCA_003448685.1. Taxonomy (GTDB): domain Bacteria; phylum Cyanobacteriota; class Cyanobacteriia; order Cyanobacteriales; family Microcystaceae; genus Rippkaea. The sequence goes on along the minus strand of DLXW01000080.1, from coordinate 8,119 downwards.
ATCATTGATGGAATGTTTGAATAGTAATCAGTGATCCATGAATAATTATTAACCTTATTTATTCTTCTCAAAATGCCTACTTACCCTGGAATTTCAAGCGAAGCTTTTCGCCATCCTCTCGACAAACAAGCTGAACAAACCCTGCGCAGTGTTCCAGGGTTTGATCTCCTAGCAAAAAGCTTTGTTCAATATCTTTATGAACGTCCCCAACAAATTTTTTTGATGGGAAACAGCATTCAAGCAGGACCTCGTCAATATCCGACTCTCTACGGAATTTTTCGAGAATGTTTACGGGACTTAGATATTAGTCCTGAACCCAGTTTATATGTTAGTCAAAATCCCGAAGTTAATGCTTATTCCCTAGGTCATGAACAGCCTTATTTGATTTTTAATACTGGTTTACTAGATTTACTCGATGAAACCGAATTGAGAACAGTTGTTGCTCACGAATTAGGTCATATAAAATGTGATCATAGTATTTTAATCCAAATGGCAATTTGGGCAATGGGAGCCGCATCTTTATTAGGAGAAATTACTTTAGGATTAGGTAATTTAATTACTACGGGTTTAATCTATGCTTTTTATGAATGGCGACGTAAAGCTGAATTGTCGGCTGATAGAGCCGCTTTATTAGTTATGGATGATCTTAACCCTATTTTTAATAGTATGATGAAAATGGCTGGAGGAAGCCAGAAGTATGCCAATGAATGCCATTTAGATGAATTTATTAGTCAGTCCCAAAAGTATCAAGATTTAGATCAAGATAACTTAAATCAATTATATAAATTTTTGATTTATAATGGTGGCAATGGGGTATTTTTAACCCATCCTTTTCCAGTAGAAAGACTGCATTATCTAACAGGATGGTCAACTTCCTTGGACTATCAAACTATTCGTCAAGGAAATTATAAAAGGGTCGGTAAAGAAGGGTCATTTGATGTAGATATCCAAGATGATGAAGTAGATATTTTACGTAAACAAATAGAGGAATTACAAAAAGAAATTGAACGTATTAAATCAGAAGAGAATTAAAATTGCTCAAAACAAGTTCTGTAGCTGTTATTATTCTTGCTGCTGGTGCATCGAGAAGGATGGGTAGACCTAAGCAATTACTATCTTATAACGGACAAAGTTTACTTAAATATATTACTAAATGTGCAATAGCTTCTTTGTGTAATCTGGTAATAGTAGTACTCGGAGCAAACGCTGAAAAAATAGAGCCAGAAATTGCCTCACTTCCCATAAAAATAATCAAAAATGATCAATGGAATCAAGGAATTAGTAGCTCTATTAGTTGCGGAATTAATTATATTCAACAACAATATTCAAATCTCGATGGAGTTGTTTTTTTAACCTGCGATCAACCTTTTGTTTCAGCAGAACTTATTAAACAACTTATTGATGCTCATCATTCAACAAAAAAACCGATAATTGCCAGTCAGTATGGAGAAACTCTGGGTATACCAGCTTTATTTTCTCGCAATTTTTTTCCAGCACTTATTAAGTTACAAGGCGATCGCGGTGCTAAAAAAATAATCAATCAACATCGAGATTTAGTATCTGTAATAGATTTTCCTCAAGGTAGCATTGATTTGGATACCTTAGAAAATTATCAACAATTTATCCAATGACTAAAAAAAATTTAAGGTGGGCATTGCCCACCCTACTTAAAAATCATTTAGTTGCCGTTGCCAACAAATGCTAGGGTTAAGCTGTCGCTGACTAAGAAATGATCGAGATGATAAGCTCTTTCTTCCGTTTTGAGGAGAATCTGCTCGTAAAGGTAACGGGTAGCTCTATCGCCCATACTTTCAGCCTGGGCTGCTTGACGACGTAATTCTACAATAATTGCCTGTTCAGCCGCTAAATCGTGTTCTACCATGGAGCGACAATCATAAACTCCGTCCGTTTCCGGTTCAAAGCAGCATAATTCAGCTAATTTGCTGAAACTAGCAGCAGGGACACCTCCTAATCCATTTAATCTTTCTGCGAGATCGTGAACGTGGCCACGAACTGCGTCATAGCTTTCATTGAAAAATTCGTGTAAAGAATAGAATTCTGAACCTTCAACCACAAAATGGTGTTTTTCGTATTGTAGGTATAGCCCTTGGAAACTAGCCATCACCATGTTTAATCCTTCACAGACAGGAACGGCAACGCTCTTGTCTAATAAGACAGAGTTATCTGCCACTTCTTCAAAAGAACGTAGTAAGCCTTGGACGGTTGCCATGTTGATTTTCCCCTTCTTTTAATTAAACCGTATACATTTGAATAACCCCACCCCATAGACGGATAGGGATTCTTTATGCGAAAAACGCAAGGGCGTATCCAATTGCCTGCGATACCTCACCCAATAGGGTTCGGCTTTACTTGAATTTTCTGCTCTATTATTAAAATACACCATTTTAGCAATAATTTATCGCCACACTCAATAATCTTCTACAAAAATTTATTTTTAGGTAGCCATGACTCTAGAGGGTTGACAGCCTTTTCTACTGAGAATTATTTTTGATATACTTGAGAATAATTAGCATTTATTGGGTATACTAGATCAGGAAATGATGACAATCTCACTCACTTACCACTGTCAATGAATTCAGCCAATCTTCCCCTAGCATCCAGTCAAACCGTGTCAGTCCCTTGGGGTGATCGCTGGACTGTTTACCATCGTCTTCAGGAATTAGAGATTCCTTGTCATTGCTGCACCAATGAACCTCTAAGAGTCGAACTTTCGACTCCTATTGCCGTTATTCAGCTTCAAAGTGTGGTTAAACAATGCTTGGCTTCCCGAGAAGAATTACTCCAATGGTTGGAATACTGTTGGGAC
>DLXW01000080.1:4732-5157 GCA_003448685.1 Cyanothece sp. UBA12306 | reverse complement strand
GTTGGAATACTGTTGGGACTTAAAGAAGACTTAATTTATCAACTATAAAATCAGTACTTAGCTAATCAGTAACTAAAAATTATGTCAAATTCTAAGATCATTTCCCCCTTTCGCTTAGTGGGACAGCTAGAGAACTTTGTCATGAAAGACGGACATAAGATTAAATATCTACGGGTCAGTGTTGCCCCACGGGAATTTTGGGTTAAGATACCGAAAAAAATCCGTCAAGACCTTGATCCCAATCTTACGCCTGGAGTTTGGTTAGAAGTTCAAGGCGATCGAGAGACTAAAGGTAAAATGAGTACCTTTAAGCTCAAAGCGAATAAGGTAAAGCAATTACCGCAGCCAGAGGCTCCCTGTATGATGATTTTGCCAGAAAATACCGATAAAAGGCGTATTTTGGTTTGTCAAAAATCCAGTTGTTG
>DLXW01000080.1:4284-4507 GCA_003448685.1 Cyanothece sp. UBA12306 | reverse complement strand
TGTCAGCAACTAGAGACTAAATTAGAAGATCGTGGTTTAGGCGATCGCGTTGAGATTAAGTTAACCGGGTGTCTTAAACAGTGTAAAAAAGGGCCTAATGTAGTGGTTTTGCCCGATAAAACTCGTTACAGTCAAGTTAGTCCTTACCAAGTTGATAAATTATTAGAGAAACATTTTCGGCGTTGAGTAACTTTTGAAAACTGGGTTAACGAAGTCAGAAGTC
>DLXW01000080.1:2171-4035 GCA_003448685.1 Cyanothece sp. UBA12306 | reverse complement strand
AAAACTTTTCGCTTTAAAAAGCCAGGTTTTAGACCGAATAATTTCGATAAATGAGCTGTACATAAAGCTCATCTAGCTCTATGATCTTAATATTTGTCGCTTTTGATGTATCTGAGTTCAACATAAAGCAATTGCTCCACAAGTCGGAGCAATTAGTGGCTTTTAGGTTTGATTTTTTGGTTCAAAACTCTGAACTCTCCATCGTTGATTATTAATACTTTACAATCCCTATGGTTTCTGAACGCACTGTACCCCCATTTAACACCGCGACTGTTCAAATCAGTAAAGAAGAAGGACTAATCCTCTACGAAGACATGATGCTCGGACGCTTGTTTGAAGACAAATGCGCCGAAATGTACTACCGAGGTCGGATGTTTGGTTTTGTCCATCTTTATAACGGGCAAGAAGCTGTCTCTACAGGTTTAATTAAAGCTTTGCGTCCCGATGAAGATTATGTTTCTAGTACCTATCGAGATCATGTTCACGCCCTCAGTTGTGGAGTACCAGCGCGGGAAGTGATGGCCGAATTGTTTGGCAAAGAAACCGGATGTAGTAAAGGACGTGGTGGTTCAATGCACCTATTTTCCGCTAAACATCGACTATTAGGAGGTTATGCCTTCGTTGCTGAAGGTATTCCCGTAGCGATGGGGGCGGCTTTTCAAAGTAAATACCGCAAAGAAACCATCGGAGATGCAACAGCCGAGCAAGTCACTGTTTGTTTCTTTGGAGATGGGGCCAGCAATAATGGTCAATTCTTTGAATGTTTGAATATGTCAGCCCTCTGGAAATTACCGATCATTTATGTGGTAGAAAACAATAAATGGGCTATTGGTATGGCTCACGATCGCGCTACTTCCCAGCCGGAAATCTACAAAAAAGCTAGTGTTTTTAATATGGCTGGAGTAGAAGTTGATGGTATGGATGTCCTTGCTGTCCGTTCTGTTGCCCAAGAAGCGATCGCCAGGGCCCGCGCTGGAGAGGGGCCTACTTTAATTGAAGCCCTTACCTACCGTTTTCGAGGCCACTCTTTAGCTGATCCTGATGAACTCCGAGATGCTGATGAAAAGGAATTTTGGGGAACCCGCGATCCCATTACTAAATTGGCTACCTATTTGATTGAACATAATTTAGCCAATAATCAAGAACTTAAAGAGATTGAACAACGAGTTCAGCAAACTATTGATGAAGCGGTGAAATTTGCTGAACAAAGTCCAGAACCAGATCCTAATGAACTTTATCGCTACATTTTTGCTGAGGATCAATAATTTAGATCTATAGATAATAGCCTTTTCTGATATCAGGAAGGGCTAAAAATCAAATAAATTTGCTTTTTTTTCTATCCTAAATAGCTGGTAATTGAGAGATTACTTGAGAATCAACTGGATTTTCCGAGTTTTCAGGCTCGATCTTATATTTAACCAAATTGGCTAATTCCTGTAGTTGACTGATGGCTTCTGCTCCTTCTAGCTTCATTAATTCACGATCATCGCGCATTTCTGTCCAGGTAATACCGTAATCAGATACTAGAAAACGGATCAGATGATTTTCCCCTAAACTAACCATAAATGAACCACTGTTCATTTTGCCGCCACAGGTGTAGCAAGAAGCCATATAGCCTCGCTTTTCTAGCACAATTGCTAAAGCTTGGAGATTCATCACTAAATCTCTTACAAAATCGCGATGTTCTTGAGCTAGTCGGGTAAACACTTTTTTTCCTCCAAGTAACACTCCTCATTATAAAACCTTAATAGTTTTTTAAGATTTTAAAAAATTAATCTAAGATAATATCTTTTTAGGTGTGCTTCTAAATAATTAACTAAAGTTGGGTTGTCTGGGACTAGAATAGCCTGATTTTTGAAAAATG
>DLXW01000080.1:0-1963 GCA_003448685.1 Cyanothece sp. UBA12306 | reverse complement strand
TGCCCAGTATTCTAGGTTACAGTTAGTTTTACTGGTCTATTCTTCTTAGAGTTTTTCGCTTGCCTAAAGGTTTCCCAGACAATCTTAAATTTAGGTTAAAGCATTGATTGGAAAAACTCTAGGAATTAAGTTCTTAGAGTTTATCTACACTTCTGGGTGCAGTTTTTCCTAAAAAACTTATAATAGACTCTTACCATTATACTCTCAATGAATATTTAAGCTAAAGTGTCCTACGCGATTGATTTTGGCACCAGTAACACGGTTATTACTCGTTGGAATTCAGCTATCCAAGGGGGTGAAATTCTCAAATTATCGGGTCTTTGTCAGCAATTAGGCGATAATCCCCCCTTAGTTCCCAGTTTACTTTACATAGAAGATGCTAGTCAAGGTCAGGTATTGGCTGGACAGATGGTCCGAGATCGAGGTTTGGATTTATCTAATAATCCGCGATTTTTTCGGAGTTTTAAGCGGGGGATCGGGGCTGAAATTCAGGGTTTTTTGCCAGAATTAGACGAAAAATTGATTACTTTCGAGCAAGTAGGAAATTGGTTTTTAAGCACTTTAATTAATCAATTGAGGATAGAAAATATTGATCCGTTAGATTCTTTAGTATTAACAGTTCCTGTAGACAGCTTTGAAAGTTATCGTTATTGGTTAAGTGAAACTTGTCAAAGTTGGTCAATTGACAAAATAAGACTGTTAGATGAACCAACAGCGGCCGCTTTAGGTTATGGAACAACCACAGAAAATATCTTATTAGTGGTGGATTTTGGCGGTGGAACCATTGATTTATCTTTGGTGCAATTAGACCTAGGAAATCAAGCTAAAAATCAAGGATTTATTTTAAAATGGGGTGATAAATTATTTGGCTCAAGTTCAAGGCAAAAAACTAAAATTGCCCGTGTTGTAGGGAAAGCTGGCTCCAATTTAGGTGGTTCAGATATTGATAATTGGTTAGTAGATTATTTTACCAAGACTCAAAATTTACCTAAGTCTTCTTTGACCTTAAGGTTAGCAGAAAGATTAAAAATTAAGCTGTCTGCTGAAACTAAAGCTACAGAAGTTTATTTTAATGATGAAACCCTAGATAGTTATGAATTAAATCTTGAGCAAGATGAGTTTAAAAAAATTTTAGAACAACAACAATTCTTTGCTCGATTAGATGAATTAATGACTCAAGTATTACAACAAGGTCGAAGAAATGGTATTGAAGTGAAGGATATTGATGGGGTATTATTAGTAGGAGGAACGGTAAAAATTCCCGCAGTCCAAAATTGGATTAAACAGTATTTTGACGAAGCTAAAATTAAAAGAGATCGCCCCTTTGAAGCTATTGCCCTAGGAGCATTACAATTAGACCAAGGATTTGAATTAAAAGACTTTCTGTACCACAGTTATGGAGTTCGTTATTGGAACCGTCGTCAGAATTGCCATAGTTGGCATCCTATTATTAAATCAGGTCAACCCTATCCTATGAGTGAACCCCTAGAATTAACCTTGGGAGCATCCTTAGAAAATCAACCGAGTATAGAATTAATAATCGGGGAATTAGGGGCAGAAACTGGAGGGACAGAAGTTTATTTTGACGGCGATCGCTTAGTAACTCGTTCCATAGGAAAGGGAGAAATCTCTGTACAACCCCTTAACAACAAGGATGGAGCAAAAACAATTGCCAGATTAGATCCTTTGGGAGCTCCAGGGAGCGATCGCATTAAACTTCAATTTTGGGTAGATGAACAGCGATTTCTCCGTATAACGGTTGAAGATCTTCTGACTCAAAATACACTAGCGAGTAATCAAATTGTCGGACAATTGAGTTGAGTCAGAAGTTATTTTTTCCCAATTTTCCCAATCTCCCCCATTGATTGACACTCTCACCGCTAATAGAATCAGGCAATGTAGCGGGAGATTCCTGATTCAACGAGTGATGCTTTCTAATACAAGTACCAGCGAGTCTTACTCC
>DLXW01000334.1:28014-44518 GCA_003448685.1 Cyanothece sp. UBA12306 | reverse complement strand
TTCCGATCTGGCTATAATGACATCAGCATAACTAATGCCGTCTTCTCTGGCGATAAATTGGACTTCTTGGGGTGAAAATGCGTGTAAATGAAGTTGGGGAAATTCTGCTTTAAGGGTGGTGACTAATTTAAGATAATAGTTGAGAGAAGTTCCTTTTAATTTTGCTTGAGGATGTAAACCTCCTTGCATACAAATTTCTGTTGCTTTTTTTTCTACAGCATCGGCAGCTTTTTCGATAATTTGAGGTATAGTTAACCAAAATGAATCTTGATCGCCTTCATCCCGTCGAAAGGCACAAAAATTACAATGTTGTTCGCAAATATTGGTAAAATTGATATTACGATTAATAACGTAAGTGACGGTGTCTCCTACTTGTTTTTGACGAAGTTCATCGGCTGTTTGGCGAATGTTAGAAATAACATTTTCATCAGTTTGCATTAATAATATTACTCCATCATCAGCTAATAAGTTATTATCTTCTATAGCTTGATTTAAAATAATATCTGTGGTGTTAGTTTGATTAATCATGATAGACCACTTCCTCATTAAATTTAATCTAGTATAGTGCCTGAGTTTTACACTTTCTCTCTCTAATTTATTGCTACAAGATTTTTAATAGTTATACTCATACTTTTAATGACAATATGAAAATAAATCAAAAAAATATTAAATATTTATTGTGGATTTTGATTGCGATCGCAGTTACATTGAGAGTCGCAAATTTAGCCAGTCGAGAGTTCTGGTATGATGAGATATTATCCCTATTATTATCTACCGGTCAAAAGATTAATTATCAATCTCCTGGAGACGCTCCTGTCATTTTAGCAAATTATAGTAAGCTACTGCAATTACCTGTTGAAAATAGTTTGACTAATGTTTTACAAACTGTTGAAAAATTACTTAAAGGTTTAGTCGCAGAACCCCATCCTCCCCTCTTTTTTTTAGGACAACATTTTTGGCTAAGATTATGGGGAAATTCTGAACTAGCAATGCGCAGTATAATTGCTTTATTTAGTTTAGGATCAATGGGATGCGCTTATGGATTAGGAAGGCTATTATTGGGAAATCAAGGCGGATTAATATTTGCTATTTTTTTGGGTTTAAATCCTTATCATTTATTCCATTCTTTGAATGTTAGAATGTATAGCTCATTAGTATTTTGGACAATTCTTAGTAGTTGGTCTTTATTGGAATTAATTAACCTTAATAATACCCAAAAAACAAGTAATGAAATCAATTCAAATAAATCTCTCACTCAATCAAAAATATTATGGATATTATTGTTAATTATTTCAGTAATAGCTGGATTTATGACCTTTTATTATTTTGCTTATTTTGTTCTGACTTTAGGAATTATTGTTCTCTATTTAGATAGACAAAGATGGTGGCAGTATGCTATTTATTTAGCCAGTAGTATTATAATTACAACCCCTTGGTTATGGTGGGGAACTCGTCAACAATTGCGTAATGCAGATTTAGGAAGATTTGCTACTAGTAACAATTTTTTAGAAGCAATATTAAAACATCTGCAAGATTTAATTCAAGTATTAGGTATTCATTTAATTATTGGGGACTGGGTAAGTGTTTCACCTCCATCGATTATAACTATAATGGGAATTGGTGCGATCGCCTGTCTTAGTTTTTGTAGTTGGAGTCTTTGGAAACATGAACAATATCGCTTATTAATGATTGGATTACTATTAGGTATTTTTCCTTTATTATTAATGCTAACTATTGATCTTATAACAGGTAAATTTACTGTCGGATTTGGTTGGGGAAGATCAGTAATATTTATCCTCTCAGGTTGTTTATTATTATTAGTTATTTGGTTAGAAAAAGTTGCTAAAAAATCAAAAAACATCATAGTAATTGCTATAATAGGATTATACTTGACTCTGAATTTAGTAGATTTTAGTTTACGCAATCGTTCGATGTTCCATGATCTAGCTAATATTATTAATCAGCAAAAATCCGCATCAACTCTAATCGTACTTAATTCCCAAGCGTGGGGTCATGTTTTACGTTTAGCTTATTATCTTCCTGATCAGATACCTCTTAGTTTGTTAGCTCAAAATTCAGAAATATTAGCTAACAATTTAGAAAAAACTTTAATTAATCAACCCCAAAAATATCAACGTCTTCTCTGGTTAGATAGTCAACGTCCTGTGTGGGGTAAACCGAGTACTGAGGAACAAAAAAAACAAATTCAAGAAATATTAAATAAGCATTTTGAACTAGAAAGAAGTCAATTTTTATTCGGTACTTGGGAATTAGATAATTTTGACTTAAAAGTTTATCAATCTAATAAATGATTAAATAAAATAATAAATAAGTTATACTGTAAAAAACTCAATTTAATGATCATGAATATTAGAGAAAAATTTGCTCAATATCCTAATGATATGCAGCAATGGATGATTGAGAAGGAGAAAACTAAATTAACTCGCATTTTACAAGCATTAGAAAAGGGTAAAAAAGCTTATCTTGAGTTGAAACAGGAAAACAAAGGTCAATGGTTAAAAGAGACAATAGAATTATTAGAACAATATTTAAACCTTCTTCCACAAAGAGACTGTTCCTTAGATGAAGTCCCTAATGAATATATTTTGCAATTATGGTCAAAACTAGAAACCGATACCAGTTTACGAGAATTAATTTCTCAAGTTGAAACTCGCTATGAAGAACTACTTAAAATTTAAGCTTAATCAAGTTTATTAAAACGTAATTGCTTCAGTAAACTATAAACAAGAGGAGAAAGAACAACCCCCATTGCTAAAACAAAAACTAAACCGCTAAATAAAGCATATAGAGAGGCAAAAAACTTAGCACTATTGGTGAGTAATGGATTAATAGGACCCATTCCACTAAGAATCATCGATGCTTCTAGCATGGAATCAACCCAACTTAAATGTGCAGTCCAATGATAGCCAATAATACCTACACAAAGTCCAAGCAAAATAAACAGGGTAGATAAACCTAGATAGGTCAAAAAATCTCGAATAAATGTACTGTCTTGGTGAGATTTTTTTTCTAATAATTTTCCTTCTTTCTTCCAGTCTTCCATGGATTTTGCAGGAAGTTGTTTTTGGGAAATTAAGTGAACCTTGTTTAAGGTTGTTTGAACCTGTTGTTGGGGTACTGTTGCACTTTTCAACTTATTTGCTCCCTTACAGTAAACTGTCATTCCTAATCATAAACCGCTCTATCAAATTAGCCTAGAGTAGTCGTCAAGAAATGTTACAAATGAGTTATCTGAGTTGGAATTTAGTTTTTTTGTAACAATTAATACAATTTATTGACAATTTACTATTATAATCGGGAACCGATCTAAGAATTCTAGAGTAAGAGAGAGAAGGGTGGGAAAAGCAAAACTTAACTTTTGCTTAATTTTACCCACACTTCAATTAATAAATTAAAAATTATTGGGAGTGTTCATCCTAATCTTCACGTTAAAATTTCGACAAGATGGTCACCCACTCTTAAAGCATTGGCAATGATAGTTAAAGCGGGAGGAACACCGGAACTCGACGGGAAAAAGCTACTATCAACCACATAAAGATTGTCGAGATCGTGGGTGCGACAATTGAGGTCGAGAACTGATGAGTTGGGGTCTTCCCCAAAGCGACAAGTACCACATTGGTTAGCAACTGTTTGTATAGGAACCTCTCCACGGGGATAAATGGCTAATTTCTCAAAAACCGAACTTCCTAACTTCTTTTCCCCAGCTTTGAGTACATCTATCCAACGATAAATTAAGCGATCGTGGGCCTCAATATTATTGGGAGTGTAATCAAGATACAATTTATCCCCCTGAACCCTAACCCTATTGTTAGGATCGGGTAAGGTTTCCGTATACATCCACCAACCGATAGAACGTTTAGCTAACTGTTCGAGGCCAAACCCAGGTAGACCTTTGGCTAAAACCGATAAAATAGGTGGAGATTCGGCAAAAATGATGTCTTGCAGTAGTCCTCCCGTATTCTCAATATGACCCATGGGATAAGGAAAATTTTCATCTCCCCAATAAAAGTCATTAACACTCACACTGCGTAAAAATTGACCGGAGTTAGCTTTAACACCCAATTCCACCATAGCCGTCTGGTGATGCTTCATAAAATTACGTCCCACCTGATCCGAACTATTGGCTAATCCGTTAGGATGTTTATGGTTAGCAGAACGTAACAACAAGGCCGCCGAATTGATTGCACCACAGGCTAAAACAATAATATCTGAGAAAAACAGATAAGATTGACCATTCATGTCCGCTTGTACCGCCCTTACTGCTTCTCCAGAGGAATTAGTAATTAAGCAAACCGCTTTGGCCGAAGTTTTTAAGGTAACATTAGGATGTTTTAAGGCCTCAACAATACAAAATACTTCTGAGTCTCCAGTGGGGTCATCTTCTTGACGAGTCAAACTCAAGGGTAAACTGGTAGGATGTAACCCTTGTTGGGCGATCGCCTCAACAATTTTTTGAATCTGGGGTTCATTTTCAACTGGAGGTAAAGGATAATCGGTACTATGAGGTGGTTCACTCGGATCATTCCCTCTTTGGCCATGAACCATATAAAGTTGTTCTGCTTGGCTGTAATATGGTTCAAAGTCGCTGTATTTTAAACCCCAGGCAGGTGAAATTCCTTCTTGGTGTTCCACCTGTTCAAAGTCTTTTTCCCGCATTCTTAGTAGGGCCGCCCCGTAGATTTTGGTATTACCACCTACTGCATAATTAGTTTGAGGAGAAAATGTTTCACCATCCTTGTCATACCACCGTTCAGGTGCGCGATAACGTTCCTTTTTAAAGACATCAACATTAGCTCTATTTTGCTCTTCTAAGGGCATAAAATCGCCCCTTTCCAAGATGAGAATTTTTTTACCTGTAGGGGCTAATTTATAAGCTAAAGTTCCTCCTCCAGCCCCTGTACCAACGATAATTACATCGTAATGTTGATCATCGATAATCATAATTTAAGATATCTCCCAATTAAAACATTAATTCGTTCTCAAAATGCCAAAACAGGAAATAAATTATGTATCAAATTAAACTCCTGTTTGACTAATGAGGCGAACTCCGATCAATAAACCCCCTAACTCTAGCAAACCTGATCTTTTCTTTCACAACCATTAATTATTCATTAAAGGGTGATCAAGATTACATTATGAGTGATATTTCGGTCATTGTCCGTATAGTTGCTTAGGCTATAATCATTAACCAATAGTTAAATCTCAGTATTACCATGGCGAAAGTATCTAACGATGATTTACAGCCTAATCCATTTAAAACTTATAGAGATCCTAAAACTGGCGCATGGATAGTTATTAAACCTTCGTCCGTTTCCGCTTTACAATCAAGAAACAATCAAGCAAAATATAATGCTAAATTAAGCCGTCCCCAAAATTTAGATTATTAAGATTCTCTATTTAAGGCTTTTATTACTGATTGTTGGCTAACATTTTGGTAAACTTGCTGCAAATATTGTTTAACAATTTGCGCTTCTTGATAAGATAGAGGTATTCTTCCTAAGATATCTAAAATAGTTTTGTTATCTGGTGGAGGAGCAATTACAATTAAAGAAGAATCTAATGGCTGATCGTATTGCCAAAATTTTTCGATATTGGGCGTTTGATAATTCTGTTTTAAAGGGTTTTTCTGTTCTGTTATTTGCTCAACAACTTCTTCTATTTCTGTTGATTTTGCTTGGTCTTGTTCTTGCAGTTTTTTGCGACGTAATTGTCGTAAAGCTTGCAAAATTTGAGGTTTTGAGCGTCCCCTTAGTTGAAAAATAATAAAAGGATCTTCGCTAAAACGTTCTGCCAATTGATAATAGATTGCCCCAATATGTTTACAAGGATTAGCTTTATCAGGACAACTACAACGGGACTTAATATCTGATAAAGAAAAAGGAAAGACACTCAAACCATTTTCAATAAAAACCTCCTCAATATTTTCTGGCATTTCTCCAGCCAATAATTGGGCAGAAAATATTGCTTTTTTCGATAAACTTTCAATAATATAGTTCCAATCTTCATCGGTAAAAGGAACTAGAGATAGAGAAACTTGATAGGGTTCAGCTTCAGTACCTTGAACTTTGGCTATTACCTGAGCTTCTTTAAACTCAATACTCAGAATATTGCCCTCTCTGGCATAAATTCTTGCTCGTTCTAATCGCTTTTTAAATCGATAGGAATCCAACAATTCTAGCCATCTGCTGACCCACCATTCTTGTTGAACAAGATTAGGCTCTTTGTCAGAAAAGTTTGTCATTGTCATCTTGATATTTATAATATTAAATCGTTAATTTGAGGATGTTTCTAGTAATTGTTTAGCTTTATAAAAAGTTTCTAAACTTTCTTGATCCCCCACATATCTCCAGTGCCAAGGTTCATAACTAATTCCTTGAGGATTGTTAGGAGGAAACGATAATTCAAAACTATATTTAGCCGCGTTATTTTTTAACCAACGAAATGCAGCAGTTTTTTCAAAACTTTGGCTAAGATTAGTTGCTGGAGTTCTCCCATCACCGATATCAACAGCATATCCTGTATGATGTTCACTATAGTGAGGAGGAGCGCTCACTTCCGCTCTTGTGCTGGCATTTTGATTACGTTGTCTCTTGATTTCAAAAAATAGATAATTTTGTTGTTTAAGGGTTCTAAATCCAGAAATGGGAACTAAAATAATCCCCTGAGATCTAGCTGCTTTTTGCATTGCCAGAAATTGTTCCGCAGCACCTAAACGTAGTTTAATCTGTCCATTATTAGTAATCGGTTTTAATTGGGATACAGGAGCTTCTTGATAAGGTAAATGTCCAAGGAGGTTTTCTATAGGTTCAGGAGCAGGACCTAATACCGGTTCTGGAGTCGGTTTAGGCGGTGTTGTGACAGCAGTTGCAGAAACAGGGTTTGTTTGAGCAGTTTCGGCCGAAGGACGCACTAGAAACCATACTCCCATAACCACCATTAACCCCATCCCCAATCCCCCAATCATCAATAACCCTGTTTTTGGCTTTAACGTGGGTTGAGTTGTGGAAGCTTCCCTTAATGCCTCTGGAATCTCATGCATTTAGTTAAGAATCATAATTAACGGCTTAGTAATCAAGTATATCAATCATCAAACAAAAAGCGCGGGTCACTATTGTATAAGTTGCCCGCACTTTTTGTTGATAAATTATAAGTCAAAGACTTATGCTATTTAATTTCTAAACAGCAACAGCCTTTTTAACACCAGCATCTAATTCGCCTTTGGCGTATTTAGCGGCATATTCATCAAGACCTTGTTGTTTGATCTTGCTAGCATTGCCAGCAGTCCAGAATTGAGTATAACGATCGCTACAAACTTGTTTCATGTACTTCATAGAAGGTTTCATGAAGTGGCGAGGATCAAAGTTAGCAGGATCTTTAACCGCAGCTTCGCGAATAGCAGCAGTAATAGCTAAACGGTTATCAGTATCAATATTTACCTTACGAACACCACTCTTGATTCCTTTTTGGATTTCTTCAACAGGAACTCCATAGGTTTCAGGAATTTGACCACCGTATTGGTTGATCATGTCTAACCATTCTTGGGGAACGGAAGAAGAACCATGCATTACCAAGTGAGTGTTAGGTAAACGACGATGAATTTCTTCAATGCGGCTGATAGCCAGAATTTCACCGGTAGGTTTGCGGGTAAACTTATAAGCGCCGTGGCTGGTTCCGATGGCGATCGCTAAAGCATCAACTTGAGTGCGCTCAACGAATTCCACTGCTTCGTCAGGATCGGTTAATAATTGCTCTTTGCTTAAGGTTCCTTCAAACCCGTGACCGTCTTCTTTATCTCCTTTACCAGTTTCGAGGGAACCTAAACAACCGAGTTCACCTTCTACACTAGCACCAACCGCATGGGCAACTTTAACTACTTCAGCTGTAACACTGACGTTGTAGTCAAAGCTAGCAGGAGTTTTAGCATCCTCTTCTAAGGAACCATCCATCATGACGCTAGTAAAGCCATTACGGATCGCGCTATAACAAGTAGCAGGGCTATTGCCGTGATCTTGGTGCATAGCAATGGGAATATGAGGGTAGCTTTCCACTGCTCCTAAGATTAAATGACGGAGGAAGTTTTCTCCTGCATACTTACGAGCACCGCGAGAAGCTTGTAAGATAACGGGGCTATCGGTTTCATCCGCAGCTTGCATGATCGCTAGGATTTGCTCAAGATTGTTGACGTTGAACGCAGGGATACCATAACCGTTCTCAGCCGCGTGATCCAGAAGCAGTCTCATTGGGACGAGTGCCATAAATGTCCTCCTAATCTATCTTTTGTTTTTTGTGGGTGAGTCTTCAAGAAAATTAATTCTCTTATTTGTTAATCTTAAGATAGTTTTCACTTTTTGACTAATTTCTTTTTGTGTTTTTGCAATGCACATTACGGTTTATTTGTCAAGAGCCAAAACTTAGTTTGCTTAGATTCAACTTGTTCATTTTGGTTAGGGGAGTAATGAAAAATATTTTAAAGGTCTTATTGATTAGCTTAATAACATTGACTATAGTTATTAATTCTCCTTTTGCTTATTCCCAAGACACGACTACATCAGGAAACAAAATTGATGGTTTTCCTGTAATTTTAAATGATGAAACTCTGTTTGTTATTCAAAAAAATACTGGATCTTTTTCTGCTGAGGAAAGAGCCGAAACTATTACTAATAGACTTAAAAAATTTGCTGAAAATAATTCTCTATCGCTAGATTCTTTAAAAATTCAGCCTTTAAATGACACCAATACCTCAACAATTGTCTCAGATGACAAAATTCTCATTACCTTAACCGAGGAAGATGCTAAAGCAGCAGGAAAAACTATCCAAGAATTAACTACTCAATACTTAGAAAAAATTAGAGAATCTGTTGCTCAATATCGTAGCGAAAGAACTTTACAATCACGAATTCTGGCAGCTATTTATACTCTAGTTGCCAGTATATCTATTGGCTTAATATTTAAAATTATTAATGTAATATTTCCTTACTCTTATCGGATTATTGATAGGTTACAAGAAACTCATATTCCTGGTTTCAGATTACAGAATATAGAATTACTATCTTCACAAAAAGTTGCTAAATATTTGATAAGTTTTCTCAAATTTATTAGAGTAGTTTGTTATTTAACAGTTTTCTATGTCTATATTCCTTTGGTTTTTAGCTTTTTCCCCATAACCAGAGGATTGAGCTATAAACTTTTTAAATATTTATTTGCAGCTATTCAGTTGACTTGGCTAGGTTTTATTAACTATATACCTAACATTTTTATCATTTCCCTAATCATCACGATTACTTACTATACTATTCGCTTTACCAAATTTATTTTCACAGAAATTGAGGAAGGGGATCTATCTTTTCCGGGATTTTATAGGGAATGGGCGATGCCAACCTATAATATTGCTTTATTCTTAATAATTGCCCTGGGTTTAGTCTTTGTTTTTCCTTACTTGCCTGGTTCTAATTCTCCAGCATTTCGGGGAGTCTCAGTGTTCTTGGGGATTCTTTTCTCCCTAGGTTCTACCTCAGCAGTTGCCAATACAGTTGGGGGAATCATTCTGATTTATACCCGTTCATTTCAAATTGGCGATCGCGTTCAAATTGGTGATATTATTGGAGATGTTGAAGAAAAAACCATCTTAGTTACTCGTATTCGTACCCCCAAAAACGTCCTAGTTACCCTGCCCAATTCTACCGTACTTAATAGTAACGTAGTTAATTATAGTGCTTCATCGAGAGATACAGGTATTCCTCTAATTTTACACACAACCATTACTCTAGGATATGATGTTCCTTGGCGTAAAGTTTATCAAGCTTTATTAGATGCCGCTGCCGATACAGAACACATTTTAGATCAACCAGCGCCCTTTATTTTACAAACTAGTTTAGATGACTTTTATGTAAGTTATGAATTAAATGCTTATACTGATCGCACAATAAAAATACCCCTGGTTTATTCTGAACTTCATGAACATATTCAAGATCGCTGTAATGAAGCAGACATTGAAATTTTATCCCCCCATTATCGGGCAATGAGAGACGGAAATCAAACTACTATTCCTGCAAATTATCTACCTTCTGATTATCAAGCTCCAGGATTTCGTATTGAACATTAGTTAGAGCTCGAAAAATTTTCAACTGTAGACAGAAGATGTAGAGGAGGAACAGAATAGTTAGGACTTTGTTCGAGTAGATAATTCAAGAAAGCTTGAGCAATAACTGAAAGTTGTTTACCCCCCAAATAAGCCACATACCAGCGACGTTTAATAGGAAAATGTTCCACATCGAGAACCGTCAAATCACTTTCTTTGCCTTCAGAAATCAGAGTATGTTGGGAAAGAACCGAAATTCCTAACTCTCCTGCGATCGCTTGTTTAATTGCTTCATTACTGCCTAATTCTAATCGCACCCGAACAGATACTTTATATTTAGCAAAGAGATTTTGTACCGCTTGTCGAGTTCCCGAACCATATTCGCGCATAATAAAAGGCTCCCCATCGAGACTGGTAATAGGAATCTTTTGTTTTCCAGCTAGGGGATGATTTTTCGAAGCAATAACCACCAAAGGATTATCAAGAAAAGCTTGGGTAGCTAAATCCATATCATCAGGGGGATGACTCAAGATATAAAGATCATCCTGGTTTTCCATCATCCGTCGCTCAATTTGTTGGTGGTTAGTCACATTAAGAGATACATCAATACCTGGATATTTTTGACAGAAAGAACCCAAAATTCGAGGAATAAAGTATTTAGCAGTGGTAATCACCCCTAAGCGTAATTGTCCCTGTTTTGTTCCTTTTAAATCAGCTACCTTCATCTCGAAGTTGTCTAATCTCTCAAAGATATCTTGACAGGTTTGAAGAAGTGCTTTTCCCGCTTCTGTCAAATAAAGACGCTTACCCATTTGCTCAAATAAAGGCAATCCAATAGCTTTGGTTAGTTGCTTAATTTGGCTAGAAACCGTAGGTTGAGTGATGAATAACTCTTCAGCAGCACGGGTGAAACTCCCATGACGAGCCGTTGCTTCAAAAACTTTTAACTGGTGTAAGGTGGCTTGAATCAATGGTAATTTCCTCTTAACACTGTTAATAACATGAAATAGTCGATTATTTGTCTTTTAAAAACGTTTTATCGAGTATTTTCTAAATATCAAGGTTAGACTAGGTTAACTCCCGATTTCCGATTCAGTAATTGGGTGACTTCCGCAACGAAGTCTAAATATCTCAATCGCATTCGAGTTTGAATCACTCCTTTTATCATAGATTAAAGTCGATGATATTTCAAATTAAATTTGATTAAAGTCTATAGATATCTCAGATTAAATTTCAGGTAATTTGTCAATTTTGTCCAAGTATCGCCCCAGGTTTCAGGCAAATGAGACGACCAATGGTAACAAAGGCAACTGTTTGCTATCAAAGATTTCGCTATTCTATGTGAAATTCTGTAAAGTTTTAGTAATAAATACTTATGTCTAATTCTAAAATTGAAGTTTGTCCAGTATGCCAAGTAAAAATTGAAAACGGAGATAAAGTAATTTTTTCTTACGGTCCTGCGGGAACTAGAGGACGATTATGGGCTAGAGTTTGTCAATATGCCAAAAAACCAGGCTGTATCAACCAAGATGAAGATGCGATCGGTCCAATTAGGGATAATGATTTTTATTCAGAACCTCCAGCATTGTCGCCAAAGGTACAAGAAACGATTTTACCAGATCAACAACGTAAAGCTAGTTAAGAGTGGCATTATTTTGGTTTAAACATCTACAAATAGGTGGATGTGCTGAATATAAATTCTCCTCACACTATTTTGTCAAATTAATCTATTTAATTATGAGACGATTATAAATTGCTGCTTTGGGCAATAGTCCAACCATCAAACAACAATAAAAATAGGGTTAAAATCAACAATATTAAATACATCCAAGGTTGGGATAAAGGACGGATATCTGTAGTATCAATTCCTGTTTTTTCAGTAACAATGTTGACTAAACTCGAAAATCCAGCTACTCGCATCGGTAATAAATACGCTTGCTCAGAATTATGACAAACAAAATAATAAACCAATCCTCCTTGTCCTGTAGTTCTTAATTTTAAATCCTTGATTTCTGACCAAGATAAAGACCATCCTTTACGAAAAAATAAACGAAACCAAATAGGATAAATAACTTGAATTTTCTCATTATCTAAGATCACTTGTTCACTTAATACTCCTACTAAAACAATTAATCCTAAGATAATTCCTATCCATAATACAAAAGAGGGAATAGGTGCAGAAGTGAATTTTGCTAAAAATGGAAGGGGAACAGTAAGGGAAATATAAAAACTCACTAAGGTCAGGCGGATTAAGAAAGAAATACGGAAAATTCTAGGAGAAGATAAAGACATAAGAACTCAATCAAGGGAGAAATTCTAATCATTAATAACTATAACATTTAATATTAAAATTGAAAAAATATATTCCTAAAAACCCGTCTGTAAAATGCTGATAAATCTTCCCCAATTCTCAATTATTCATTGTCTTTAAATTGGTATTTACTAGCAACTAAAGCCACTAAGAACCACCATAAAGTATTAACTTGAGGACGATACCAAACTGTATCAACAATTCCTTGTCCCAATAATCCGGCCATACCTGCAATTGCCGCAATTAACCAAAGTCCTTGGCTATTTTTTTCTAATCGTAATCTTTGCATTTGTTGCACCCCTTGATTAATTGTAACAATTAGCAACCAAAGGAAAATTCCTAAGCCAATTAATCCCATTTCCACAGCGTTTTCGAGAAAGATTGAATAGGAACTTAAAGCGCTATATTTAGGACTCATATAACGGGGATAAATGCTATTAAATGCCTTATTTCCTGGGCCAATACCCGTCAGAGGATAATCCTTAATCATATCTATTGCGGCAATCCAAACATTGAGCCGAAAATTATTACTACTATCTTCTCGTCCAGCAAAAATACTCATCACCCTTAACCTTAAAGGTTCCAAAGCAACTACTGCAAGAATAACAAAGGCCGTAAATCCACCTAAAGCCATCGGTAATAACCATTTGCGCCAAAAAGGAGGCAAAATATCCCTAAACCAGAAAAATAATAACAAAGCAAAGGTAATCAATAAGGCCATCATCCCAATCCAACCCCCCCGACTTCCAGTAAAATAGAGACAAGAGGAATTAACTAAAAACATAGTCATTGCTAGGGTTTTGGGTAGCCATCCTCGCCAAACAAAAATTGCCCCTAGACTCAAAGCGATCGCGGCGAATAAATAGGAACAAAGTAGATTAGGATTGCCTAAATAGCTGTAAACACGGGTCGCTTGGGCTAACTCGGAGGTGGGATCATTCCAAGTTGCTAACTGTTCTACCCCAAAAAAGTTTTGTCTAACTCCATAAGAACTAACCACTAAAGTAATTAATAAAACTACAGTAATTAGCCAATTTGTCAAGGTTGCTGAGCGCAAAATTCGCGCTGATAGCAGAAAAAATAGTAGATATAGGCTTAATTTAATCAATCCAGTTAAAGCTGCTGTTTTCACTGGAGAAAAAGCAACCGCGATCGCTGCCATTGCCCAATACATAGTTACTAATAGATGAATGGGGGTAATGCCTGGTTTGCCTTGATCAGATAAGGTTAGTAGTCCCCAATAAGCAGCTAAGGCCAATAACCACAGTCCTATCAAACTAGTAGAAATGAAAGGACTAAAAATAAAAACAATGCTAATCAGTAAGGCTCCTAGAGGTTCTCCCCATTGTAAGAGCAAACTTTCCTGTTGCCATTGACCTAATAAACCGATTATACGGTATGAATAGCTGGCGGTAAGCCATCGGTAGGGTGAGAAGTTTGACAGGGTAAATTGATTCCAAATGGCGTTCATAATAATGATCAGCGATCGCAAATTTATTATAATTTATCAGACAGGAAAATAGAGAAGACTTCAAAGGTAAGCTCGGGGTTAAACTGAGGGATTACACCGAAGTCAAAATCTCTCATTAACAAAGCAATAGTTTCAAGTTTATTTTAATTTATTTATTTTGAGACGAAATCAAGACTAATTAAGTTTCCAAAGTTGATCAAAAATGATGATTTTTTTGATAATTTTAACCTGATTTTTAAACTTATTATTTTCCTAGACTTCCTTGATTATTAATATGAAAAAACTCAAACCTGCCAAATTCCGATCGCATCTAGAATCTAGCAATAAAAAGCATTCGAGAAAAGTCACCAGACCCCTACAAACTACCCAAAGTGTTGATTTATTACACCCTGCTAGAAGTGATTTATATCATTGGCTATTATCACTTTCTTGGTCAAAATTTTTGATATTAATTAGTTTATTTTATTTGGCAATTAATATTCTGTTTGCTTGTGCTTATTTAACCGCAGGAGAGGGAATTGCTAATGCTCAGCCAGGATCTTTTAAAGATGCTTTTTTCTTTAGTATTCAAACCCTCTCCACTGTAGGTTATGGCTCAATGCACCCTAATAGTCTTTATGCCCAACTTTTAGTCACTATTGAAGTTTGGATTGGTTTATTGTTAGTGGCTATTTTAACAGGGTTAATGTTTGCTAGGTTTTCCCGACCAACAGCCAGAGTTCTCTTTAGTAAAGTAGCTGTTATTTGTCCATTTGATGGAGTTCCTACCCTAATGTTTCGTGCAGCAAATAGACGGGAAAATCAAATTTTAGAGGCACAAATTCAAGTTAGTTTAGTCCGCGATGAAGTTACTAAAGAAGGGCATCATTTACGGCGTTTTTATGACCTTAACTTATTGCGTTCAAAAACCCCAGTTTTTGGACTCAGTTGGCAAGTGATGCACCCTATTGATCAAACAAGTCCTCTCTATGGGATTTCCCCTGAATCTCTTGAACAAGTACAAGGGGAGATTTGGGTAATTTTGACCGGATTAGATGAAACCTTTTCTCAAACTATTCACTCACGTCATTCCTACTCTAGCCAAGAAATTCTCTGGAATATGAGCTTTGCCGACATTTTTTCCCGTTCCCCAGGTGGTAAATACCAAATTGACATCAGTCGCCTTGATGATGTCATTCGAGTCAACAGTTAACAGTCAACCAGAGGTAACTGATAACTGATAACTGAATAATTGTTAAAGGGGGGCTACCTGAATCTCTATTTCGGCTGTAACTTCCGGATGTAGTTTAACCGTTGCTTTGTAAAATCCAGTTTGGCTAATTTCAGGCAAGGTAATACCGCGACGATCCACTTCTTGATTAGTAGCTGCTTGAATAGCATCAGCAACTTCTTGGGTGGTAACAGTCCCAAAAATTGCCTCTCCTTCCCCAACTTGTTTACGGATCGTGAAACGTCCAATGGTAGCTAAGGCCGTCTTGCGTGCTTCAGCTGCTTGTCTTTCAGCTAAAAGACGTTGCATTTCTTTTTCTTTGCGCTGTGCTACTTGTCTAAGTATGCCTGGTGTGGCTATATTACCTATTCCTTGGGGAATTAAATAATTACGGGCATAACCTGGGGCAACTTCGACGAGATCTCCGCTTTCCCCTAGTTTATTGACAGACTTACTCAACACAACTTGAACTCGTTTAGCCATGATTATTATTTGTCTCTGGTGCAATCTTAATTAGTAATGACAGTCTTCTATTATAGCAATAAAGCTTCTGGTTTCAAGGAATTATTCTATAAAACTCCATTCTATCAAATAATAATCTTTTTTGACCATTAAATTATAATTAGGCACTTAGATTAATAAAAACTATTACTTGACAGTAACAATCATTCATTTTTGTTAATAAAATTAAACTCAATGAGTAGCAAAACTAAGTAGAATTAATCTTAATAATTAGGTATAAATAAAATATAGCAACCTAAAGTAACTCCTTGTGATTTGATGTCCTATGCAAAATACTATCAAGCCTTTTGAATCTGATAAGCTCTACGAAATACTGATTAGTGCTTGTTTTTCAATTAAAGCAAAATCTGAGCAAGAAGCCCGAGAAAAATTAAAAGCTTTACTGAGCGAAATCGATGCCGATCATTGGCAATTTGAAAGAGTTAGCGAAGCAGGTAACTAACTACTTTAAAGACAGATATCCTGTGAGATAAGCCATGGCTTATTTTGATAGCTAATTATTAGCTAATTGTTAATTTTATTCATATCACTCACTTTAAGTCCTATGATTTCCTTAAAAGATGCAGAAAAAATGGCTATTGACTTTTTGATGGCTGAATGGGAATTGTCCGAAATAGAAAGAGACTGGTTTTGTGTAATAAAATCCCGTCCTATACCTGATAGTTGGTGGTATATTGTAGAGATTGCCATCAAAGATTTACCTGATAAATGGGTTATTCAGGTTTATGAGGATGGAGAATGTGATCCGTGTTATACTTTTACCTCTCCTTTTTATAAGTCCAATATAACAACCGAACTAAAGGAATTACCCCAAGGAATTGCTGTAGCAATTAATGAAGAAAGAGCAGGGCATTTATATTAACGAAGTCAGAAGTCAGAAGTCAGTAGGGG
>DLXW01000334.1:22539-27758 GCA_003448685.1 Cyanothece sp. UBA12306 | reverse complement strand
TAAAAAGCCAGGTTTTAGACCCAATTTTTTTGATAACAATTTTTAATTGATTGACCAGAAGTGTGGTAGTGATTTCTTTTAGGTTCACTCTATGGAGTTGAAAACTGCTATAACAAGCTGGTCAAGTTAAATTAGAAGGGAGAGAAATTCTTACTTCTAGTTTTCAACAA
The DNA here is from genome assembly GCA_003448685.1 of Cyanothece sp. UBA12306. Classification (GTDB taxonomy): domain Bacteria; phylum Cyanobacteriota; class Cyanobacteriia; order Cyanobacteriales; family Microcystaceae; genus Rippkaea. The sequence continues at coordinate 27,588 of DLXW01000334.1, read as the reverse complement.
CAGTAAATTCATAGTTTATGAACCATGTTACAGTGAGATGATCGCATCGAATTGACTAGAAGAATACCTATGCGTACCATCTCTGAAATTAATGACAAAATCCTTACTTCACAAGCAGTAGTTTGGACGATTGAAGAACTCAAAGCAAGGGTAAAAGAAAGTAGTGTAGAGGAAGTTTTTCAACAAGTAGATGTGATTTGCACCGGAACCTTTGAACCGATGGAATCTTCTGGAGCAATGATTAATATAGGTCATACCGATCCCCCCATCAAAATTCGTCAGTGTTGGTTAGATGGCATTCCAGCCTATGCAGCATTTGGAGCGGTAGACTTGTATTTAGGGGCAACAGCTATGGCCGATTATGGAAATAGTGTGGATTTGTCGGAAATGGACAATCGTCAAGGAAATTTGCTCCCAGAACGAGGTGGCGGCCATGTTATTGAGGATTTAATCTCTGGGTTAGGGGTTCATCTACGGGCTATTGGACAGGTTACAGATTGTTATCCGAGATCTTCGTTTGAAACTACCATTACCCGTGAAACCATTAATCAATTTTACTTGTACAATCCCCGTAATCTTTATCAAAATTTTATTGTGGGGGTCAATGGAGGTGAGCGTTCTTTGTATACTTATCTTGGCCCCTTACAACCAGGATTAGGTAATGCAGTGTATTCTAATCCAGGAGAAATCGGCCCTTTAATCAATGATCCCGATTTAGAATTAGTGGGAATTGGCAGCCGTATTTTTCTAGGGGGTGGAGTTGGTTATATTTCTTGGGAAGGAACACAACATTTTCCTTTACAAAAACGCTTACCCAATCGTACCCCCATCGGACCTGCTTCTACTTTAGCCCTGATTGGAGATGCCAAACAAATGTCTTCCCAATGGGTTCGGGGTTGTTATTTTCACAATTATGGCCCCTCTTTAATGCTAGGAGTGGGTATTCCCCTACCGGTTTTATCCCCAGAGGTAATTGAGCATTGCGCTGTGCGAGATGGGGAAATCGTTGCACCTGTGGTGGATTTTTCCATTCCCCGTCGTGTACGCCCTACTTTTGGCTTAGTTAGTTATGCTCAACTTAAAAGTGGTCGCATTACTATTGAAGGTAAAAAAGTACGGGTAGCTCCTTTAGCGAGTATATCCCTATCTCGACAAGTAGCTGAAGAACTCAAACAATGGATCGAAGCTGGGAAATTTACTTTAACTGAACCTGTAGCACCTCTACCAAAAGATCGCAGTTTTATGTCCCAGGATTCATGGAGTTCTCGGATTAACTTAGATTGAAGAAAACTGGGAAAATTAACAGTAAACCTAAAATCCCAGTATTCAAGACAATTTGAAACAGAAATTCTAACTAGGCCACATTTTAGTTAAAACTGTTTCGGGGGCAATATCGGCTACTTTATCAGTAGCAGATTGAATCCCCAAATGGCGATCGCTGTCTTTTGGAAGAACTTTCTTAGCCTCAGTCGGACCGAATAAAGCAATGGTATAAGTACCAACTGCTATGGCTAAAGGAAGGACATCATCGTCGGTACACAATACCAAATTAGCTCCAGCAATCATAGAGGCTAACTTACCCACATCCTCTGGTTTAGTAAACTTGAGATCGGGATAATTTTCTAAAATCATGGTTAGTAGTTCGGTATTCTTGCCATCCTGGAGCAAAACCAAAGGAAGATTAGGCTGTTTTTCCCTACTTTTAGCGATAATTCGCTCCCATTGTTCAAGGGGATAAATATTTTTGGGATTAGGAGACTCGGAAGGGTAAATCAGTACATAACCAGTCTCTTTGAGATCAAGACGTTGTTGTTCTCTTTGGGCCCAAGCAATATCTTCTTTTGGTACAGCAATTTTTAAGGGAGGACAGGGTGATTGAATGCCCAAACCTGTGAGAAGATCGTGGTAAATTTCAGGGGTATACTGTGCCTTTTTCAGGGGAACAGGGTTAGATAAAAACCAAGAGGTTGAAGATTCATAACCAATCCGCAGCGGAATACCATTTAACCACAGGAGCAATTCTATACTCCAGCGTGAGCCTAAACTCAGGGCTGCATCGTATTCGCGATCGCGGATTATTCCTAATAGGTTTAAATAATCAGCTAATCCATTACGATCTTGATAATCAAAGGCTAAAACTTCGTTGACGTAGGGACACACCCGATAAGCTGCTTTAGCACGGGGTTCCACAATTACGTCAATTATGGCTTTGGGGTATTTGGTTTGGATTGTTTCGAGGGTAGGAAAAAACAAGATTTGATCGCCAATTCCCCCAGGAACCAGGGCTAGTATTCGCATAGGCTCGATCCTTAGGTTTAGGTATTTGTCGGCTAGAATGTTAATATAACAGCTTAATTCTAAAGGAAGGAATCACTAAAATCCCTATCTGTTTAGAATATATTTCTATTGCTTAGTTTTTTGCTTCGGCAATGGTTAGGCCTTTTTCGTTGCTCATATCATAAATTTGGCAAAAATTTGTTTATATAATAATTAAGAAAAGATGATGTAATTATTTTAGTAACATTTGGATTAATTGGATTAAATCGTCTATGTTAAACGGTTAGTCATTAATTTTTGTGACATCTTCCCAAAGCTGATGGAGATAGATACAGCAATGGCTTCACTATATGATTATGAGGTTTTCCTGTTTCTACTATGGTACAATGATAGATTGACTCTAATAATAGCATTATCCTAAGCTTAAATTTCTGGAGGCAAAATCTTAAGTCTTATCTAAGTTAAAGAGTCTATATAAGTAGCTTTAGATAGGTTAGTTCTATGGTCTCAACTGAGCAACTTAATTAAAATTTATCAGAAAATGATGGGGGAAAACAGATGGCTGTAAACGGAATTGGCATGGACTATAGACCTTAATTTATGATTTTGGTGCCGTTTTTCAAACAAAATAGCCTTAATCTAAGATATCATCAATGAACTGACAAGACCTAACAATACCTCAAAAACCACCAAAAATTCAAATTTTTTGACCATTAATCTTCCTTGAAGTTCTTAATCAAGAATTAAGCATGAAACCACCAGCAGATTCACGATTTGACTACGTTAAAATCAATTTAGCTTCCCCTGAGCGTGTTCGTCAATGGGGAGAAAGAACACTACCTAACGGGGTAATGGTTGGAGAAGTAACCAAACCCGAAACCATTAACTACCGCACATTAAAACCAGAGATGGATGGCCTTTTTTGTGAGCGCATTTTTGGGCCATCGAAAGACTGGGAATGTTGGTGTGGTAAATACAAACGAGTGCGTCATCGCGGGATTGTTTGTGAACGTTGTGGTGTAGAAGTGACGGAATCTCGGGTGCGTCGTCACCGCATGGGTTTTATTAAATTAGCGGCTCCTGTAACCCATGTTTGGTATCTTAAGGGGATTCCCAGTTATCTGAGTATTCTCTTGGATATGGCCCTGCGGGATGTGGAACAAATTGTCTACTTCAACTCTTATGTAGTGCTTGATCCAGGTAATGCGAGCAACCTATCCTATAAACAGCTACTAACCGAAGATCAGTGGATGGAAATCGAAGAGCAAATCTACGCTGAGGATTCGGAACTCTACGGAATTGAAGTAGGAATTGGTGCAGAAGGTATTCAGCGTCTTCTTCAAGAGATTAATTTAGAAGAAGTTGCTGAAAAACTTCGAGAAGAAATCCTCGAAAGTAAAGGCCAAAAAAGAGCTAAATTAATTAAAAGGCTCAGGGTGATTGATAATTTTATTGCCACCAATTCTCAACCCGAATGGATGGTTTTATCGGTAATTCCGGTTATTCCTCCCGACTTACGTCCTATGGTGCAATTGGATGGAGGACGCTTTGCTACTTCTGACCTTAATGATTTATATCGTCGGGTAATCAACCGGAATAACCGTCTTTCCCGTTTACAAGAAATTCTCGCTCCAGAAATCATCGTTCGTAACGAGAAACGGATGTTACAAGAAGCAGTAGATGCTTTGATTGATAACGGACGGCGAGGTCGGACGGTGGTGGGAGCCAATAATCGCGCTCTTAAGTCCCTTTCGGATATTATTGAAGGAAAACAAGGCCGCTTCCGTCAAAACCTCTTGGGTAAACGGGTAGACTATTCGGGACGGTCTGTTATTGTAGTTGGTCCCAAGTTGAAAATTTATCAATGTGGTCTACCGAGGGAAATGGCCATTGAATTGTTCCAACCCTTCGTGATCCATCGCTTAATTCGCTTGGGTTTAGTCAATAACATCAAAGCGGCGAAAAAGCTGATTATGCGAGAAGATCCCAGCGTTTGGGGTGTTCTTGAAGAGGTGATTACAGGACACCCTGTACTGTTAAACCGCGCACCAACCTTACACCGTTTAGGGATTCAGTCTTTTGAGCCTATTTTAGTCGATGGTCGAGCAATTCAGTTACATCCTTTGGTCTGTCCGGCATTTAATGCTGACTTTGATGGGGACCAAATGGCGGTTCACGTTCCTTTATCGCTCGAATCTCAATCTGAAGCGCGGTTGTTGATGTTAGCTTGTCATAATATTCTTTCTCCAGCAACGGGTAAACCAATTGTGGCTCCTTCCCAGGATATGGTCTTAGGATGTTATTATTTGACGGCAGAAAACCCTAATGCTCAAAAGGGTGCAAATCGCTATTTTTCGAGTTTTGAGGATGCTATGAAGGCTTATGAGCAAGGGGCAGTGGATTTACACGCCTATGTCTGGCTACGTTATAAAGGTGATGTAGTAACTAATAAACCTGATACGGAGGTTCTCAAAGAAGAAACTCTTGAGGATGGAAGTGTCATGAAGCATTACCGCGAACGTCGGGTACGAGAAAAGGATGGGGAGGTTATCTCTCAGTTTGTCCGTACAACTCCAGGTCGCATTATTTACAATAAGACCATTGAGGATGCACTAGCAGCAATTTAAGAAGTAACAAGTCTAGAAGTCAGCAGTCAGCAGTTTTTTGTTGACTTCTAGCTTTTTTTGGTGTCGTGGGGAGCATTAACGAAGTCTCCAAGTCAGAAGTCAGTAGGGGCTTAATATTATTAAGCCCGTACAGAAGTTGTTTTTG
>DLXW01000334.1:22000-22271 GCA_003448685.1 Cyanothece sp. UBA12306 | reverse complement strand
TAGACCCAATTTTTTTGATAATTTTGTCAATCACCTGAGTTTGACTAAGAATTACCAACTAATCCAAACAGCTTAGCTAATCCTCCTAAAATAGCTACTATTAGAACAATTAATACTCCTCGACTAACAAATTCCTGATTATCTAATCTTTTCTCTAAACCCTTCATGTTTTCCTCTAATTTAGTAAGTCTTGAAGTTGGTATTCTAGTCCAATAAATTGTAATAAACTCATGCTTATACTAGGGTTAAAGGTATAGCAGAAGTCAGAAGT
>DLXW01000334.1:18380-21771 GCA_003448685.1 Cyanothece sp. UBA12306 | reverse complement strand
TAAAACTCGCTTGGGACAAGGAACTGCTATAACAATAATATCAATATCACTACCCAGCGTAAATTAGGAGTAATTATCTATGGTGATAACAATTGGTGTTAGAGAAACTATTAAAAACTTCAATGAATTACAAACTAAATTGAATTTAACTCAAACAGAAAAAGATAACTTTTTCCCAGAATGGAATGAGGAGTTACCAGAAATAACGGAAGGAGAACAAGTTGCGATCACTCGGATTAAACAACGCTATGATTATCATCGTTCATCATCTTTGTTACTAGAAGGAACGATTAATTTAATTGTAGTTTACCCCCTTTTAGAAGTAGCAGGATTTTTAGATCCACCCTTTAGAATTAAGTCTCCTGAATCAGTAGAATTAATTATTGAAGATCGAGATCAAACAATTATCAGAGGATTAATAGATGTTTTAGTAGTCAAAGACTCTTTATGGGTATTGGTAATAGAATCAAAACGTACCAGCATTCCTGTAGCTTCCGCACTCCCTCAAATTTTAGCTTATATGATGGCTAACTCTGAATCACAACAATCAATATACGGTATGGTAACTAATGGAGATAGTTTTATTTTTATCAAATTAAATCAAGATGGAAAATCTGAATACGATCTTTCTCGAGAATTTTCTTTATTACCTCGAAAACATGAATTATCTATGGTGTTGCGCATTTTAAAGAACTTAGGGACAAATTCATGAAGTCAGTAGGGGCTTAATATTATTAAGCCCCTACAGAAGCAGTTTTTGTAACTATGGTTTTAGACTCAATTATTTTGATAAAGTTACTTAAATGAATAAGTATCAATTATTAATATTCATAATTTACCATGTCTTTAAATTCTGAAGTACAACAAAAAATTGAACGGGCAAAAAAAGAAAATCTTACAGAATTAGATTTGAGTGTTAGAGGATATTGGTTAGCTGAAAATGATGACAAAAAATTAACACAAATTCCTGTAGAAGTTTTTGAATTACAACAATTAAAGGTCTTAAATTTACGAGGAAATAGTATTCCAGAAATTCCTGAGCAAATCAATCAATTACGTAACTTAAAAAGTCTTAATTTGAGTAGTAATCAACTAAGTAAAATTCCAAAATCTCTGGAAAATCTCACTAATTTAACTAGCCTTGACTTATTATGACTTAAAAATAATTTGGCAAGATGACAGATATAAAGGAAAATATCGAGAATTACTAGAATTAATGAAACGCTTCAAACTCTGTTACGAATTACCAAATCAAACCTATATCGCACCACAATTATTAAATACAAATGCACCTGAATATGAATGGAATGACAATCAAAATCTACAACTACGCTATCAATATGAATTTATGCCAAAAGGAATTATTAGTCGCTTTATTGTAGAAATGCACCGTTATATTGAAGAAACAAAAGTTTGGCGTAGTGGAGTTATTTTAAATCATAATAATACCCGTGCAAAAGTTATTGAAACTTACGACAGTAAAGAAATTTTAATTAACCTCTTTGGTAATAGCAAAAGAGACTTACTAACAATGATTGCCACTAGACTTGATGAAATTCATGCTAGTTATAATCGTCTGAAAGTTCAAAAATTGATTCCCTGTAACTGTCAGAATTGTCAAAATTTTCAACTCACTAAACAACAAGAGAAAATTCATTTTTACAGCATTGAAAAACTCAAAGAAAGATTAGCTAATCAAAAATTTACCATAGAATGCCAAAATCCACCTTATGATGACATTAATATCTATAGTCTAATTGATGGTACAATTGGGAGGGAACAATTCAATAGTTCAAATCAAGATAAATATACTTTTATTATTGGAGATAAAATGACAACTAATCAAATTCATTCAGGTGACGGGGATAACGTCGCAGGGAATAAACAAACCAACACCTTTAATTCACCTGTGGGTATAGGGGGAACTCAAGGGAATATTCAGATAAAAGATAATGCTACTGTTGCAGGAGTCAATAATAAATATTCCTCCGAAGAATTAAATCAAATTACTCAATCTATAACCGAATTAATTAACTATTTAGAAACAAATAATAATATTACTAAGATCATAGAAAAAATTAATACAATAAAAACCAATCAACCACAATTAAATAATGCTGAAATAATAGAAGTTGCTATTCAAAATAATCCCACTTTAAAACAACGTTTATTATCTGCTAGTAGTACCACTATTATTGAAACTATTAAAGCATTCCTTCCTCCTGTTGGTGTTGCCATAGAAGCAATTAAAGCCTATAATAATCCTAGATAGTGAATAGTTAATAGTGAATAGTTTATAATTAATTATCTATTTTTCAGGATTTAATGACTGTATTTAATCAAGAACGTTTATTATTCACACCTACAACTCCTAATAGTGATTCTATCCCCATAATTTTTGCTTTTCCTAATGAATATTCAGTAGGAATTACCAGTTTAGGATACCAAATTGTTTGGGCTACTTTAGCATTAAGATCTGATGTTAACGTCAGTCGTTTGTTTACCGATATTCAAGAAACCTTACCGCGATCGCCTGAACTTTTAGGGTTTTCTTTTTCCTGGGAATTAGACTATAATAATATCCTCAATTTAATTGAATCTTTAGACATTCCCCTTCATACTAATGAACGAGATGATCATCATCCCTTAGTCTTTGGTGGTGGTCCCGTTTTAACTGCTAACCCTGAACCTTTTGCGGCTTTTTTTGATGTTATTTTACTAGGAGATGGGGAAAATTTAATTGATGACTACATTAACGGTTATCAGAAAATTAGAAAAGGCGATCGCCAAACAAAATTAAGACAATTAGCAAAAATTCCAGGGGTTTATGTTCCCAGTTTATATGAAGTAACCTATCATAGTCTTGATGGTGCAATAAAATCAATTGAACCTATAGATAATAATATCCCTGCTGTAGTTAAAAAACAAACCTATCGAGGTAACATTTTATCTGCTTCTACTGTAGTAACAGAAAAAGCTGCATGGGAAAATATTTTTATGGTAGAAGTGGTTAGAAGCTGTCCCGAAATGTGCCGTTTTTGTTTAGCAAGTTATTTAACCTTACCCTTCCGAAAAGCAAGTTTAGAAACTTCTTTAATTCCTGCTATTGAAAAAGGATTAACTGTTACTAATAGAATTGGTTTATTAGGTGCATCTGTTACCCAACATCCTGAATTTGAAAGCTTACTAGATTACTTAGCAAAACCAAAATATGATGATGTTCGAGTTAGTATTGCTTCAGTTCGTACCAATACTGTAACCGAAAAATTAGCTCAAATTTTAGCTAATAGGGGAACCCGTTCCATAACTATTGCGGTGGAAAGTGGTTCCGATAAACTGCGTCAAATCATCAATAAAAAGCTAACTAACGAAGAGATAATACAAGCTGCTA
>DLXW01000334.1:13727-18157 GCA_003448685.1 Cyanothece sp. UBA12306 | reverse complement strand
TTAAAGGGGATTAAATTGTATGGAATGGCTGGAATACCTGGAGAAGAAGAAGGAGACATTGAGGGAACAATTGCTATGTTAGAAACAGTTAAAAAAGCAGCATCAGGATTAAAAATAACCTTTGGTTGCAGTACCTTTGTCCCTAAATCTCATACTCCTTTTCAATGGTTTGGAGTTAATGAACAATCTAAAAAAAATCTAAAATTTTTAGAAAAACAATTAGGTAAAAAAGGCATTAATTTTCGCCCAGAGAGTTATAATTGGTCGGTAATTCAAGCATTGATATCTAGAGGCGATCGCCGTTTAACAAAACTATTAGAATTAACCCGAAATTATGGTGATTCATTAGGTAGTTATAAACGCGCTTTCAAGGAATTAAAAGGACAATTACCTCCCTTAGACTTTTACGTTCATCAAGATTGGAATACTGATCAAATATTACCTTGGCAACATTTAGAAGGACCTTTACCCCAAGAAACTTTAATAAAACATTTGGAGGAAGCAATGAATTATAGTTAAGGTAAAATAATCATATTACAGAATATATAATTATAATAAGCTGTAATTTATCTAAAATTATGCGAGTGATTAGTCGGAGGAGTTTACGAGAATTTTGGGAAAAGCACGCAAAAGCTAGAAATAGTCTATTATTATGGTATGACAGAGTTACGCAATCTTCCTATCAAAACTTTGCTCAATTGCGTCAATTATTTCCTTCTGCTGATCTTGTTGGTAACTTTACAGTTTTTAATATTAGTGGCAATAATTATCGGTTAATTACTTATATTGACTATCAAGCACAAATCATTTTTATTCGTGCTATTCTAACTCATAATGATTATGATAAGGAGAACTGGAAAAATGACAACTGGTTTAACAAGTCCTAGCTTATATTATCTTAATTTAATCACAGAATTTGTCCCTCGTCCTATTAAAAATGAAGCTGAACTAATGGCAACCCAAAAAAGAATTAATTCAATTTTGGATCAAAATAATCTTACCCAAGATGATCGAGATTATCTGAGAATCTTAGGAATGTTAGTGTATGAATATGAAGAATATCATGAACCTTTTCCTACATTAACTGATGGAGAGTTATTACAAACATTGATGGATGATTATAATTTAACTACACAGGATTTATTACAAATTTTTGAACATGAACAAATCATTTTAGATATTTTAGACGGAAAACGTCAGTTCAATTCTCAAGAAGCTTTTAAAGTGCGATTTCTGATGTTAACAAAAACTTTACCTTGATTAATCAATTATGATCAATATTCCCAAGCAAACTCCTCATTCTGCTATTTGTATCAACAATACCGAAGGAATAGGTTATTTTTCCCAAGTTTAACGGTCAAAATAGTTTGTCTTTGTTGTATCTTGGACTCTATCAGGGTAGAATAAATGCAAGTCTAGCCTAATCAATCTTAGTATGTGTGATGATCTTGGACCTGAAGAATTAGAAGCACTAGTGCGTCGTAAAGAAGAAATTCGTCGTAGTCAACCTCAATTGGAAGAAGACAGGCAAAGATTAAATGATATGCTGAGAAGTCAGGAGCTATTAGAGCAGTTTACCACAATAGTAGATAGATCCTATGAATGGCTCAAGGATATAAAATTTAAAGAGCAGTTTTGCCAAGGATACAGACAATTAAAGAACAAAACCCAAAAGCGGAGACAAGATTTAGATATAGCTAGTTTAGTCGTTAAAATCGCATTCGCCTTCACTGTTCCCGTCTTAACAGTAGCATTCATGATACTTGAGTTGACCACGAAAAGTCTAGACCGATATTGCCAGGAATTTGTCGAAAATGAGTAAGTTTGAAAATTGACCTAACATTAACTAGCTTGTTTAGACTTGATTGCAGCAATTTTTCGATCTATTTCGGCTTCTTCTTGCTCAAGTGCAGCAATTTCTGCTTCAACAGAACGCAATTCTTCTTTTATTTCTTCTTTACTTAGTTTCTTGCCATAACGCTTTATTTCGTCTTGATGCAATTCTTCAACAATAGACTCTACAGATGTCTTTAAGTCCTGTGAGGGATCATTACCTACACCAAACTCCTTTAAAAGCTTGACTGCTTTAAGGACATCTTCCCTGTAAGCTTCTTCCGAGGTGTATTGTCGCTTTTGACTGAAGTTCAGAATGTCAGTTAAGGTCATAAGGGTTGGCCTTGATAATGGTTGATCCCCTTATTATAGTTGACTGTCTTACTTCATGCCTGACTTTTAAACATCATTACTGCATTTTACAATCTAAATCATCATTGAGATCGCACAATTGCTCACAAATATCAGATAACAATGAATAATTTATTGGATTTTCTGAGCTTTTTTCCAATAAAATAAGGTTGCTTTCAAGCTGCTTCAACTGGGCTTTGATTTCCCATAGAATAGCAGAGTCTGGTTCTTGATATATATCCTGCAAAAGATTTATAGTAACTTGGTAGTGAGCAACTGTGTTAGACATTTTTTGACTCCTAAAAATAAAAAGATTCGAGTTCAATAGACTGTTAAGATTGCCGTAGATTCTACTCTACGGCGAATGATTACTTAATTAATGAATAATTCTACGCAAGGAATGTTATCAGCATAGATTGAAGTTACATTCCCATCAGAAATACGCAAAAATTCCTGATCGTCAGCGCAAAATTGGTAACTTTCTCCTGGATATAAGATTCTCTCCATTCCCTTAAAGGACAGAATTTGTACTGTACTACTTGCATTCTCGTACTTACAAATGTGCATGGTATAAAGTCCTTAAATTTCAACTACTTTCATTTAAACCTATACCTGTGGGAGATCTAGCCTGAGTATCTGTATGACTTTATAACCTTTTTGTAAACCCATCACTCAAAGCTACGACAGGCAAGGGTTTTAGTCCCATAAAACTGTTACTTGCAAAATTGGAATTCTCTCTTCTAAGTTGTCATAGAAAAGTTGCAATACAATTCTAACCGCTTTAATTAAATACCTGACTTATTATTATGTACTGTCTGACTTTATTGCCTGACTTTTAAGTATTATGTACAACTTAGTTCTATTAGTAAAAATCTCAAGTATGATTACTTTATGAAACTAACATGAGGCATCCAATATGTCCAACTCCTCAAGTTCTCGTTCTCTTAAACTTAAACCTGAATACAAAAAACAAGTCAAAGCATCAGTCACTCGAAGGGGTTTTGCTAGTCAAACACATTTAGCTACTAAATTGGGACTATCCCGCGATGTCATTAGTCGCTTTCTTAATGGTAAACCAGTTGATCGCCTCAATGCTGAAGAAATTTGCGATAAATTGGGATGGGATGTTCAAGAAGTTACTTTTTTTCAAACTTCTATCAATAAGCAACCCAAGACAGACTGGGGAGAAGCAGCAGACAGTCCTAATAGTTTTGAACGAGAAGAAGAATTTGAAATCCTAGACCAATGGATAGTTAAAGATAGATGTCCCCTAGTTTTAATTGAAGGAATGGCAGGAATGGGAAAAACAAACCTATCCTATCAATTAGCTAAGCAAATTGCCAACCATTTTGATTATGTTATTTGGCGTTCAATGGATCAATATCAATCTCTAGAGGAATTACTAGATGATTGGTTATCTTTTCTTTATGAACAGCAAGAAATAGAAGAGGTCAAAACAACTGAAGAAAAATTAAAACAATTAAAGCAAAAATTAGAGTCTGATCGTTGTTTATTAATCTTAAGCAATATTCATATTGCCTTAAAGGATTTTTCTTTTATTGATGGTTATCAAGGATGTGAGAAATTACTAAAATTAATAGCAAAAAAAACCAACAAAAGTTGTTTATTAATCACCAGTAATGTTACTCCCAATACTGTTAATCAATTAGAGAGGAACAACCAATTAGTTAGGAGAATAGAAATCAAGTCTCTATCTGTTAAAGCAATTCAAAATATCTTTAGCTCTGTTGGTTCGTTCTCTGCTTCAGACGAAGATTGGGTAAAACTAAAAGAAATCTATTGGGGTAATTGGTTTGTTCTAAAAAATGTTGCTCATAATATCCAAAGAAATTTTGATAGCAATATTACTAATTTTTTTGAATTTGGTGATTATGTTTTTAATGGAATTGAACAGTTTATTGAAGAGCAGCTAGATAAATTATCTGAAACCGAAAAAGAGGTGATGTATTGGGTCGCTATTTATCGCCATCCTATTAGTTTGTTTGAATTAAGGGATATTCTATCAGGTTTATTTAACGACCAACTCTTAAATATTATTAAATACCTTAAGTCTCGCTTTTTTCTAGAAAGTATCGAAGAAGGAATTTTAGTACAACCACCAATGATTAGGGAGTATATTATTAAGCGGTTGATTAATAATATAACAGAAGAGATAGTAAACAATAATCTCTTTTGGTTAAATCGTTTTCCTCTCTTACTCACTACTGCACAATCAAGAATTAGAA
>DLXW01000334.1:6952-13562 GCA_003448685.1 Cyanothece sp. UBA12306 | reverse complement strand
GCACAATCAAGAATTAGAAAAGATCAAGAAAAATTTTTAATTAATCCTATTGTCAAAAAGCTTGTCAATCAATATACAAAATCTAACCTAATATCTCATCTGAATCAGCTTTTATCTGAATGTCAAAATAGTCAATCTTGTGACTATGCTAGGGGTAATATTACTAATATACAAGGCAATAAATCCTATGGCTATGCTAGTGGTAATATTGTTAACCTACTTTGTCAATTACAACGTGACTTTAATGGAGAAAATTTCTCTAATTTAGTTTTGAGAAAGATCAACTTTCGTCACCATACTTTACATAATACCAATTCTTCCTATTCTAACTTGTCAAACTGCATCTTTCTCAATGGATTTAGTAATGTTTTATCCGTTGCTTTTAGTCCCGATGGAAAATGGTTAGCTATTGGAGATACCAATGACAAAATTTATCTTTGGCAAATTACTCAAAACCGACCTATTTTACGCCAAATTCTAACAAGTCATAATTTTTGGGTAAGAACCCTTGCTTTTAGTCCCGATAGCAAAATTATTGCTAGTAGTGGAGAAAATGGAAATATTTATTTAAGGGAAGTAGAAACAGGTAAACTTATTACACAGTTTTTTGGACATATTGATAAAGTCCGAGATATTAAGTTTAGTGGCGATGGTAAACTATTAGCTAGTAGCAGTGATGATCAAACCATTAGACTGTGGAATGTGGAAAGGAAAGAAATGATAACGGTGCTAAAACACCATCAAGATAAGGTAAGATGTGTTGTTTTTTCTCCCGATCAACAAACGCTAATTAGTGCTAGTCAAGATAATCAAATTTGTAGCTGGGAACTGAATAATTATAGCTTAGTTAACCGTTTCTTTTTAAAGGAAAATCAAAAAAAAATTCCACAAAACTCCAAAAAAAACCAAGACTCTTCCCCAAATTTATTAAGAGCGATCGCCCTTAGTCCCGATGGAAAAACCTTAGCAACTGGAACCGATGACGGTTTTGTTCGGTTGTGGAATTTAGCAACAGGGGACTTTAAACAAGATTTAGGTCAAATACATCATAATTGGATCAGAAGTTTGGCTTTTAGTCCAGACGGTGATAAATTAGCTAGTAGTAGCGAAGATGGAACAGTCCGTATTACTGATCCTAAAACTGGTCAACTTTTGCAGACTTTAAGAGATGATGCAGGACGAGTTTGGTCAATTGCTTTTCATCCTCATCGACCTTGGTTAGTCAGTGGCCATGATGGACTAAAAGTAACTTTGTGGAATGTTGAATCAGGTGAAAAATTAAATTCTTTTAAGGGATATAGTCAAGAAACTCGTCCCATTACTTTTAGTCGTGATGGAATAATCTTAGCAATAGCAAATAATCAAGGAAAGGTTACCTTACAAGATAGTTTAAAGGAAGAAATTAAAACACCAATTGAAACTAATGGGGGTAATATTTGGTCCCTTGCTTATAGTCCCGATGGAACAATTTTAGTGGGGGGAGGTGAGGATACTAAACTCTATATCTGGGATGTTTCGTGTCAAAGACTTTTAAAACATTTAAGTGGACATAAAAATTGGATTAGGGGAGTGGCCTATAGTCCTGATGGTAAATTTATTGCCACCGGAAGTGATGACAAAACCGTTAAATTATGGGATGCTCATACTTATAAATGCTTGCAAACTTTTGAAGGTTATACAGATTGGATTCGCAGTGTTTGTTTCCATCTTACAGAACCTTTATTAGCGAGTGGTAGTGATGATGGAACGATCAGATTTTGGGATATTACTAACCCGAAAAAACATGGAGAATTAAAGTATATACTCCCCACTAATCAGCGTCAAATCTGGACGATCGCCATTAGTCCCGATGGCCATTTCCTCGCTAGTGGTGGCAATGATAATACAGTTACACTGTGGGATTTAAGGAATTTAACCGCAACACTTCCTATTATTACTCTGCAACACCATCGGGGTTGGATTTCCTCCGTAGCTTTTAGTCCTGATAACCAATGGTTAGCCACTGGTAGCTATGATACCACCATTCGTCTTTACTCATTATCATCAGGGGACTATCAATGCCAATTTATTCTACAAGGTCACGGAGATGCTGTCATTTCTATTGCTTTTCATCCCCAAGAACCCATTCTCGCTAGTAGCAGCAAAGATGGTACTATTAAACGATGGGATCTAATAACGGGAGAATGTCTCTCAACCTGGCGATCGCCTCGACCCTACGAAGGAATGAAAATTACAGAAGTCACAGGACTAACCCCCGCAGAAAAAGAAGATCTAAAAAATTTGGGAGCAATTGAATGAAGTCTCCAAGTCAGAAGTCAGAAGTCAGAAGTCAGAAGTCAGAAGTCAGAAGTCAGGGGTTTAATATTATTAAGTACGGACAGAAGTTATTAGTTATTTTGGAAACGGGGATTTATTCTCCGATCTAACTACTTTTTCTTTGAAAAAATCAGGTTTTAAAGTAAGTCCTAACTGATAATTTATTATTGATTATTCATAATAAATTGTGATAGATAGTTTGTCACTTCTTCTAAATTAGGTAATGCGGTTTGTGCGCCCATTTTAGTAGTAGTTAATGCCCCCGCGATCGCTCCCCAATTTAAGGCTTCTACTAGAGATAAACCCCGATCTAAAGCTGCTGCCATTACACCGTTAAAAGCATCCCCTGCTGCTACCGTATTAATGGCTTTAACAGGAAAAGGTGGAATGAAACCGCTTTGATTTTTGGTGGCATAAAAAGCTCCCTTCGATCCTAGTTTAATAATAGCAGTTTTTACGCCCCAATTCAAGAAAATTTGAGCCGCTTTTTCGGCTGCTTCTTCATTATTAATAGGAAATCCTACTAATCTTGCTGCTTCGGTTTCATTGGGGGTAATAATATCAATTAAGGGATAGAGATCATCAGGTAATCTATCCGGTGCAGGTGCAGGATCAAGTATAACTGTAATCCCCGCTTTTTTAGCTAAATTAGCTACTGTTTGGATAGGGGATAAAGGAACTTCTAATTGTAATAATAAGGCAGTAGCATTAGCTAAAATTGGTTCTAAACGTTGAACATCAGAATCATCGAGGTTGCCATTAGCACCAGGAATAACAATAATCGAGTTTTCTCCTTCCTCTTCAACGGTAATAATAGCAGTCCCAGAATTAATATTACTATCAATCAAAACCCCATCAATATTAACTTCTAATAGTCGAAGATTTTCTAATAATTCTTCCCCAAAAATATCTCCTCCCACCCGTCCAATAAGATAGGTTTTTACCCCTAATTTTGCTGCCGCTACCGCTTGATTTGCCCCTTTACCCCCAGGAACAGTAAAAAAGTTATTTCCTAATACCGTTTCTCCCGCTTTAGGTAAGCGGGAAGTCTGGGCAACTAAATCCATATTAATACTACCGAAAACAATGATACTCATGAATTATAAATTATGGCTTAATGTTCCTTGTTATTTAAGTTTAATATATTGGTTATCTGATCAATTTTAAAACCAGGAGCCTTATAATCTTTAGGAAGATAGTTTTCTGGAATAGTATTTTGATTGCCATCTCGAAGGGCAGAATAATGGGGAGATAAAATTTCGATTCCCGCTTCATTACATTGGTCCTGAATATTTTGATGTAAACTAGAATAAATATCCATTATTTTACTTGATTCAATGGTATAGACATTAATTTCATAACTAACATAGAAGTCATTAAGAGACGTTTGAAAAACAAAAGGCTCAGGATACTTAAGAACATAGTTTGTTGCCTTAGCTGCTTTGATTAAAACTTCATGAACTTTACGCCAAGGAACATCGTAACCTAAGGTAATTGTTGTATCAATAATCAAAGGATTTTTAGAATCTCTCGATAAAGAAGTATAATTAATCACATTACTATTAATGATAACAGAATTGGGAATAGTAATCACAACATTTTTAAGAGTTTTAATTCGAGTTACCAATAAATCTTTTTCCATAATATCTCCCGTTGCATCGCCAATTTTTACTCTATCACCTACTTGGAAAGCTCGAGTATAAATGAGGACAAAACCAGAAACAGTATTAGATACAACTCCAGTTGATCCTAAAGTAAATAATAGGGCTAAAAAAGTAGAAACTCCGCGAAATGCAGGGGAATCAAAACCAGGTAGATAAGGAAAGGCAAAAACAGCAGCTAAGGCAATAACTATCCAATTTAAGATTCTATAAGTAGGTTGCGCCCACTCTGGATAAAAGCCTGGAAACTTGAGATTTTCTTGCTCAATTTCTGTAAAAATAAGCTTGAGAAAGCGTAAAATATAATAGGTCAAATAAACAATAACAATTAAGATAAATATATTGGGTAAATAGGCAATTAAAGAATTACCTACTAAATTGATTGCTTTCATTAAGTAATCAAAAATTAGTCGACCTATTCGTCTAGTTTGAGGGAAAAAACTAAGAACTAAAGGAATAAATAAATAAAGAATTAGTAAAGTTAATGTAATACGAACTAATCTAACAAAGCTTTGACAAATATTAGTTAAATGTTCAGCAGATAAAAGTTCTAGATTTTGAATCCTAATTGATGGAATTATCCGATCTCGCCAATTATTTAATAAAACATCAATATGGGGAAATATTTGATCAATTATCCTTAAAATAACAAGCAATATTAGAGTTGTTAGTACCGTCAAAATAATCCCAATTAGCCAGTATAATGGCTTACGTTCTAACTGATATCTTTTAACAGATTCTTTTATTTTTTCTAAGTATTTTTCAGCTAATTCAACTCTAGGAATGTCAGCTATTTTAGCATCTTCTACAGTAATAGTTGCTAAGATGTTGTTTTTAAACAAAATAGTTACTATGTCACCTCTATTATCCAAATCGAATTTTTTGTCTTTAATTTCAACATCATCATTTTTAAAATATTTTTCTAATCTTTTTTGGATTAATTCGGCTCTTTCTTCGGCTGAAAGAGAACCATTAGGACGTTGAATATAAAAAAGATTACTGCCATTGAAAACAACAGGAAATTTATTTCTTAAACCTTGCTCCTCGGCGACTAATTTATGACTAAATATTCCTAAAATACCAAGCAACATTATTGTTGTTAATAGCAAAGCCAAAAACCGTTTTATTTTGTATTTCATTAATTTCCTTAACCCAAAGATTCTTAATAATTCTTCCCATTTTTTGAGTTTGTATCTAGAATTACATGGGCAATATTCCTTGTTACCTATTTCTTGACTTGTACTACCTTTCTTGGTTAAGAAGGGAGTTTTTTAGAATCTTTTCATAAAATCAAACAATCTAAAGATGTTGTGAAAATATACTGTCAGGCCCAAGAAACAGTTTATAAGAGGTGTTAGGACTCAGAATATGGAGATATCTAATTTAATCTTGATGCCGTTATTATTCCAATCATTTCAATGGCCAGCCTATTTAGGCTTACACATTCCTGACGGCTTTCTAAGCTTACCTGTAAGTCTATTTACCTGGATTATTACCTTTGTCTTTCTATTTATCGCCCTCAAGCGAGTCCAAGCTCAATATCAAGAAAAGACTGTACCTTTAATGGGGGTCTGTGCAGCTTTTATTTTTGCAGCCCAGATGATTAATTTTCCCATTCCTGGGGGAACATCAGGTCATCTATTGGGGGGAACCCTAGCGGCTATTCTCCTTGGTCCTTGGGCTGGAACCTTAGTGGTATCAGTGGTATTTATCGTACAAGCTGTGTTATTCCAAGATGGCGGTTTGACTGTCCTGGGGGCCAATATCTTGAATATGGGACTATTAGGCACTTTTGGTGGCTATTTTATCTATAAAGGAATTCGTGTTACTTTAGGTCGTAATCATTGGCCAGCTATGTCTATCGCCACTGCCGTAGCTGCTTGGTTAAGTGTGATGGCAGCTGCCATTATGACAGGACTGCAACTAGCCTTGTCAGGAACAGTTTCTCTGGCTTTGGGCTTAGGAGCTTTAGTATTTTGGCATATTTTTATCGGTATTGGTGAAGCCCTCATTACTGTAATCACCATCAGTTTTATCTGGCGATCGCGTCCCGATCTACTATACGATCCCCCTCGTACCTATAGAATGAAATTATCCCAAGATCAAGAGACTTTTTGAGTATTTTTAGGAAATTACCATGACTAATCGGGCATCAATCAAAAAACGCAATCGATTATTTTGGACTGTAGGATTAGGTATTGCCTTAATCATAGCTGTTTTCCTTTCTCCTTTTGCTAGTTCTGACCCCGACGGATTAGATCGAGTATCTCAAGATCTAGAATTTGAAAACAAAGCAGCAGAGGATGCTCCTGCCGAAAAATTGCCATTCTACAATGTTTTCAACGAATATACTCTGCGAGGAGTGCCTCAAAATCTTGCTACTCCTTTAGCTGGTTTAGTGGGGACTGTTGTGACATTTGGTTTAGCTTGGGGAAGCGGTAAATTATTAGGTAATATTTCTGCTCAAGAAAAGAGAGATACAGAGAAAGGGAGAGATTTTTAACTATTTTTTCGTCTCTCTTACCTATTTTCTAAACACATGATTTTAGACATTCAGTCAATTTTCAAAGCTTCAACAAACCAACCACTTACCTTGTGGCATTCTTTAGCATCTCGAACTCGTTTGCTATCTA
>DLXW01000334.1:5874-6799 GCA_003448685.1 Cyanothece sp. UBA12306 | reverse complement strand
GTGTTTGCCATAGCTTTGACCCCCAATGGGCGATGGATAACTTGGTATTTTTATAGTATTTTTTTGCTGTTACTGATTCTTGTAAGTCGAGTTTCTCTAATTAAGTTATTATCGCGGGTAGCCTTTGAATTTGTCTTTGTAGGGCTAATTTTATTAGGAACATTGTTTCGGAGCGAAGGAGAGGTTATTTGGTCTTGGGGGATCATTTCCATTACCACAACAGGAGTAATGGTTTTAGGGAGTGTAACTCTAAAAGTATTTCTCTCATTATTAGCCCTAAATTTATTAATTTTAACTACAACGATTCCTGATATTTTTCAAGGATTACTATCTCTAGGAACTCCCCCCTTATTGGTAGCAATAATGGCATCAATGTACCGTTATATTGATGTTTTAGTTCGAGAATTTACTACTATGAAGAGGGCCGCTATGTCTCGTAATTTAATGACGAATAGACGCAGAACACGACTAATTCTTGGTCATGCTATTGGTTCTTTGTTTATTCGTACCTATGAACGAGGAGAACGAATTCATCAAGCCATGTTAGCTAGGGGTTATCAAGGAGTATCTCCTACTACCACAAACCTTCGAGGGTATAAAAAAAGAGATATTTTAGCTTTAATGATGACGGTATTGATCGTCTTCTTAGGACAATTAGCATCTTAATCCTCAGTTTTTTTGAGCTTTATGATTTATTATGCTTATTAAACTTATGCTTCGAGGCCATTAGAGAAACCCCTAATTTTTGGGATAACCAGACCTCAAAATTGTGAATAGGATAAGAACGAGCAGCAAAGGCAGCATCTGCCATGGGTTGAACCAGTATGGTAAACATTCCCAAGCGATTTCCTGCTAAAACATCTGTAAACAGGCGATCGCCTACCATCGCAACCCGAGTCACCGGAAGATCCATAGCCCGAACCGG
>DLXW01000334.1:4587-5661 GCA_003448685.1 Cyanothece sp. UBA12306 | reverse complement strand
AGATAAGGGAGATTAAGAGATTTGGCAATTCTCCCAATACGATTTTCACTTAAATTGTTACTAACCAACCAAATAGGTATCATCGGTTTTATCGATTCGATCCATAGTCTAAGTTCCTCAGAAACGTAAGCTTTTTTCAGGGGAACTAGAGTTTCGTCTACATCCAAAATTAATCCTTTGATCTGGTAGTGTGCGAGAATTTCTGGCGTTAAAGCAAGAATGGTATCTCCCAAAACTAAATCAGGCTGTAATAGTTTGGCCTTGGACATGGGTTACTTTCGAGAATGGGGCATGAGGATTTAATTCCCTAACTTTTAGCACAATTTTATCGAGAAGAGTTCTAATATTAATCTTATTTCTTGGATTGAACTACTTGCAAACTTCCCCCGCCATAAAGTTTTTGTTGACAGTCGCGAAAACCCACTGCTTGTAATTGTGCCACTAAATCTGTTTCTAATAGTTGCCAAGCTGTCTGGGTTTCAAATAAAGTCATAAAAATGGCTAAAGGTGGCCAAAATAATGGATTAGTAGGCTTATGTAAATCAATTAAAGCAAAAACTCCCCCAGGCTTCAGAACGCGGTATACTTCCCCTAGGATTTGTTTTAGTTGTTGCGGTTCCATTTCATGGAGAGCCACGCTCGTATGAACTAGATCGAACTGATCGTCGGCAAAAGACATATTTTCTGCCAAACTTTCCACATATTCAGCTTGAGGGACTTCTTGAATTGCTCGACTCAGAGCAGCAGCAGCAGCATCAAGTCCGGTGACTTGGGGGGACTTTTCGAGTAAAAACCGCGTGGTTTGTCCACTACCACAACATAAATCTAAAATTTTCGTATTTGGGGTAATTTCTAGCTCTTGCAAAGCGAGTTGACGAAATCTTTTTTCTCCCCCCACACTAAGGGCAGCTAAACGAGAAATTGTATTATAGAGCCACGGATACTGATAACTCCATCTTCTTAAAATTGTTGCCATTTTAATGATCTCCTGACTTGATCAAAGCTTGAATTTAAGGAACCCCAAGTTTTTAGAGTGGGTCTTAAATGCTTTGACAAAAACTACTTCTGTACGGG
>DLXW01000334.1:0-4445 GCA_003448685.1 Cyanothece sp. UBA12306 | reverse complement strand
AAAACTACTTCTGTACGGGCTTAATAATATTAAGCCCCTACTAACTTCTGACTTCTTTAATAGTGACCCCATATATTGTTAAACTTAGTAAAGAATCAGCAAAATATTATTTATCTATTAAAACTATGGATCGTGTTGGGGTCTTATTACTAAATTTAGGGGGACCAGAACAGTTAGAAGACGTTCGCCCCTTTTTATTTAATCTGTTTTCTGATCCAGAAATTATTCGTTTGCCTTTTCCTTGGTTACAAAAACCTTTAGCTTGGTTAATTTCACGGTTAAGAAGTGAAAAATCCCAAGAAAACTACAAACAAATCGGAGGAGGTTCCCCTTTAAGAAAGATTACGGAAGCTCAGGCAGAAGCTCTAGAAAATAGATTAGCAGAAATTGGTCACCAAGTTCAGATTTATATTGGTATGCGCTATTGGCATCCCTTTACTGAAGAGGCTATGGAACGGATTAAACGCGATAAACTGAAAAATTTAGTAATTCTTCCCCTTTATCCCCAGTTTTCCATCAGTACCAGTGGCTCTAGCTTCCGTGTTCTTGAAGAAATGTGGCAAAGTGATTATGACTTACAACAGATTCAATACACCTTAATTCCTTCTTGGTATAATCATCCTCAATATTTAGCCGCCATGGTTGATTTGATTGTCCAAGAATTGGATAAATGTGAAGCGCCCAACCGAGTCCATATCTTTTTTAGTGCCCACGGAGTTCCCCAAAGCTACGTCGAGGAAGCGGGAGACCCCTATCAAGCGGAAATTGAAGCTTGTACCCGTTTAATTATGAAAACCCTCAATCGCCCCAATGATTATACCTTAGCTTATCAAAGTCGAGTCGGCCCGGTAGAATGGTTAAAACCCTATACCGAGGATGCACTCGAGGAATTAGGAACAGAGGGAGTTCAAGATTTATTGGTAGTTCCTATTAGTTTTGTTTCTGAACATATCGAAACCCTACAAGAAATTGATATTGAATATCGTGAAGTAGCACAAGAAGCGGGAATTAAAAATTTTTATCGAGTTCCAGCTTTAAATACCCATCCTCTTTTTATTGATTCTTTAGCTCAATTGGTTACCCAATCTCTACAAGAACCTCCTTGTACTTTTGATATGGTTACTCACCCCAAAGAAAATATGAAAATGTATCCTCAAGAACGCTGGCAATGGGGCATGACAACTGCTGCTGAGGTATGGAATGGAAGACTAGCGATGGTCGGTTTTATTGCTTTATTAATTGAGTTAATTAGTGGTCATGGCCCTCTACATTTTGTAGGTTTGTTGTGATTTAATTAAGGACACCAATTTATCGGAGAATTAGCTTTTCAAGCATTAGGAATCCCTGAACCAAAAGCGATCTCCGGAATCGCTACAATTGGATTAATGGCAATGGGGGCAACATTTAAACAGATCAAACAGAAAAAAAAATAGCCAACAATTACAAACAACAGAAATTAACAGCATATCGCTGAAAATATTTAATGGTTCATCTTACTGGACGTAAGCGGTTTAATTTCAGACTAAATTTACCCCCTCCTGTTTCCCCAAAAGCACGAACACGGATAATGTATTTCCCAGTTTCAGTGATTCGAGCAAATAACAGAGAGTTGGTACTGCCATCGGGGCCATCATCATTTTCTGCCATGGTAGAACCATCAGCCGCCAATAAAAGAAGCACGCTATCAAATTCCTCTGAAATGAGGTCAATGGCCACCTGATCTCCTTCTTCAAGCTCTACCAAGTAATCTCGAGCAAATCCTCCTTCTCCTGTGGGAATATCCTTTTCAGAAAGGGTGTCCATAATTTGATTATTTGAAGTTAAAGGAATAGGATTATACAATGATTGTTGTCCCTTGGCGGGCAAGACTTTTAACCCCAGTATCAGGGTGATTATCGTCAATAGTAGTGTGCCAAACCAATATTTTCCAGAGGGATGTCTCATAAATTAAGAAAGATGATGCTTAAATCCAATCTATTATAGTGTTAAGTGTCATCATGAGTTAGGAAGTTGGAAGTTACTCACGATGATGGTTAATCGATGAAAATTGCCATGAATTATTTTTGATGTGACTATGATGCAACTTAGACAGGTTTATGGTCGTCTACTCCAACAAAAAGCGATTAAGACTAATCGAGAAAGTTGATAATCTTGCAAATTAAACCCGTTGTTATCCTCAAGCTAATTAAATTATGACTGCCGCTCGTTATTATTCTCCCACCCCTCAACCTTCTTCTAGACTAAAAACCAAAAGACCTAATCTTGGTTCTCGCTCTGTTTACCCCAAGGGTGCAAAAATCGCCAAATTTCCGCGCCGTCGGCATCGATTACCAGAATCTTTGCAATTCCTCTTATTGATCCAAAAAAGTTCTACTACTCTAAGCTTTTGTTTAGTTAGCCTTACCTTAGTAGTGTATGGGTGGACTGTGTGCGCACCAAGTCTGTGGAGTCAAGAATTTAGAAAATTAACGAAGTTACAACGAGATGAACGGCATCTGGTGGGAACCAATGAAACCTTAAAACACCAATTAAGTCAACAAGCCCAAAATCCAGGCTCGGGTTTAGCACAACCCCATCCTAGTCAGCTTTTCTTCTTAGAGCCAGCTAATATACCTCCTATAGAGGCAAGTTCTGTTATTCTTACCCAAGAGGGAGAACCTTTTGTACCCCAAACTCCCGTTGCTTATTAAAAATGAGTAGATCTAACTCTAAGCGGTCTTCGTCTCGAGCCAATTTGGGTAAACCTTCGGCCAAAAGAAAGCCTTCCTCCCGAAAACCGGCCGCTTATAGTCGTGGGTCTAAGGGTTCTGCGCGCCCTGGTCAACCTAAACTCTCACCCTTACCCCAATTTCGTCTTCTCCTTGTTTGGGCTGTTCTGGCCGCCGGAATAATCGGATTAGGCTATAAGCTTTATCAATTACAAATTGTCCAGTTCAAGGAGTTAAAAGAAAAAGCAAGATCGCAACAAGCGGTTAATTTACGTCCTTATATCCCACGACGCTCCATTACTGATAGTCAAGGCAATGTTTTGGCTACTGATCGTCTTGAACATATTCTTTATGTTCATCCGATTCAATTTAAGAAATCCAAGGAAGAAATTGCGGCTATTCTCGCTCCCGTTCTCGAAAATAAAACCCCGCAAGAATTAATTGAAAGGTTTAATCAACGTAAAACTGGCATCCCTATTGCCCGTAATTTGACGGAAGGACAAGCTGATCGAATCAAGAAATTGCGACTTGATGGGGTGGAACTCAATGAAACTTATGCCCGTTTTTATCCCCAAGACAATATGGCCGCTGAGATCATTGGTTATGTAGATAGCGATCGCCGTGGTCAGGCGGGAATTGAACTGAGTCAAGAAAAGCTCTTAGAACGGGATTTATTAAGTCTATATGTGCGCCGTACTGCTCTGGGGGAGATTATACCGGCTTATTTACCTGATAATTTGCTTAAATCTAATGATTTACAGGTTCAATTAACCATAGATCTGCGTCTACAACAGGCGGTAAGATTAGCTTTAAAGCAGCAATTGAACAAATTTAAGGCTAAAAGGGGAGCCGTTATTATCATGGATGCCACGGATGGTTCTTTGGTGTCTTTGGTTTGTGAACCGACTTTTGACCCCAACCAATACTATAAATCGTCGGTAGAATTATTTAAAAATTGGACAGTGAGCGATCTGTATGAGCCTGGATCGACTTTTAAACCAATTAATATTGCTTTAGCCCTCGAAGCAGGAGTTATTCAACCCAATACAGTTATTTATGATTCTGGGGCGGTGACAGTTGATGGTTGGAATATCTTTAATGCGACTAAAACAGGAAATGGAGCGATTAATATTGCCAGAATTTTGCAAACTTCTAGTAATATAGCCATGGTTCACATTATGCGGCGTTTGAGTCGTAAAGATTACTATCAACGTTTAAAAAAATTAGAAATAAATCAAAAAACCCAGATTGATTTGCCAGGAGAAGTAACAGGCCATCTCAAAAGTGAGAAAATTTTTACGGAAAGGGGAATTGAATTGGCAACGACTTCTTTTGGTCAGGGTTTTTCTCTAACTCCCATGAAATTAGTTCAATTACATGGTGCTTTAGCTAATGGAGGTAAGTTAGTAACGCCCCATCTGGTTCGCGGTTTGGTGGATATTAAAGGGAATCTTCATTGGCAACCCAAGCATGAAGTGAAACAGATCCTCGATCCTAAAGTTAGCCGACAGGTAATAGACATGATGGAAACTGTGGTTGATCATGGTTCGGGGAAAGCTTCGATTATTCCCAACTATCGGATTGGGGGGAAAACGGGAACGGCGCAAAAAGCAGGGCCAAGGGGCGGTTATTTACCTAATGCCAAAATTACCAGTTTTGTGGCTATTTTACCGATAGATACCCCTCGTTATGTGGTTTTAGCCGTAGTAGATGAACCCCAAGGGAGCAATACTTATG
>DLXW01000234.1:13134-17535 GCA_003448685.1 Cyanothece sp. UBA12306 | reverse complement strand
TATGTGACTAAGAGTCCACTGACTGACAGTCACATTCGATTATTATTACCAACACCTTGAAGATAATTTCAACCGTCAAACGCCATTAATCACGAACTCTTCCATCAGGCATAGTGGCACCTCGAAAAATTGTTCCTGTTAAATTAGCACTCATCAATTCAGCACGAGTTAAATTTGCTTGAGTGAAATTAGCTCCCATCAGATTGGCTTTAGCGAGAAAAACCTCCACTAAATCTGCATCTTTAAAACTTGTTCTAGATAAATTAGACCGACTCAAATCCGCATGATTCATCCGACTCAAGTCTAAATTCGCCTGACTCAGATTAGAACGACTTAAATCCGCATGAGTCATCACCGATCCTTTAGCCATCACACCCATCAAATCGGTATGGGACATTTGCGCTCGAACCAGGTTAGCATTAGTCAAATTAGCCCCTGTCAATTTCGCCCCAGTCAAGTTGACATCCGTCAGTAAAGCTCCCTTAAGATTAGCATCGGTTAGATCAACTTTACGTAAATCAGAATCCCGTAGATTAGCTTCTTTGAGATTAGCTCCACTCAAATTGGCACGACTGAGATCGACCCCCTTCATATTTGCTCCTTGGAGATCTGCTCTAGACAAATTGACAGCCTGAAGATTGGTGTAATAACTTTTCTTTTCCTGACGCATATTAGCACCCCTCAGACAAGCTCCTGTGAGGGTTGCTCCACTGAGATCAGCGCCTCGTAAATCAGCACCGATTAGATTAGCGTCTAACAGTATTGCTAGGGTGATGTCTGTATCCCTGAGATTGGCCCCTTGTAAAATGGCTCCATGTAGGATTGCATTACGCAGATCAGCTTCACTAAGATCAGCTTGACTAAGATTAGTCCCACTGAAGTTGGTTTCCACTAAATTGGCTTGGGTGAGTTTAGCTCGATTGAGATAAGCAAAGAGGAAATTAGCTCCGTGGAGATCAGCCTCATTAAAGATGATCCCAATTAAATCTGCATTGGTGAGGTTGATTCCAGGAAGTTTTAACCCATTAAAATGGGTTTCTCCAGAGACATAACGTTCTATTAGTTCATTAGCTTTCATAGCAGATAGTCAAAATCAATTTTAAAGAAAGGGTTTAACGGTTTCGAGGATGCTGCTAGCAGTTTGTAAAGCAGTATCAGAATCATCTCTGAGGGATTTAGCTGCTGTATAAAGTTTAGATTCCATTTCTACAACAGATTTACCACTTTGAATCAGTTGCTCTAATAAATCGTCTAAAGTATAACTTCTTAACATTGACCAATCCTGTCCACTTCTATCCCAAGGATGAAACAACAGCGAGAATAAGAGAATTTTCGCTTGCAAGGGGTTGGAATATTGCATAATTTGCAGACGTAATTCGAAAATATCATAGGTTTTCCGTTTGGGTGTTGGTGGCGGTACTGGTACTGCTTTTATCGGTTGTAACTCAGTTTTCATTTGCTCTGAAGTGATATCAATCACTGATGTTTCAAAAGCTATTTCTCGAGAAAAGTTACTTTGGGCAGATTTTTGCGGAATATTGTGTGAATTACCCAGGGGAATAATTTGTGTCCCATAGTTGAATAATGCTGTATTAGTTTCAGAATCTACTTCTTCTGATAAATTTTTATAGAAACCTTCGAGTTGGTTTAAAATAACTTTAGAAATTGCTAAATATAAGTTTTTTTTGTTAATTTTGCCAATAAGTTGATTGAAAGCAAATTCAATATCTGGTTTAGTTGGATATTTTTCGAGAGTTTCTTGAATCAGATTTTTTAATCCATAGGCGTTAATTTTATCTAAGTTATTCTCCCATTGCTCATGACAAATAGCAAAAATTAATTTCTTAATCCTATCACTTTGTTCATGATTATTTAAACTAGATACAGCCTGTTCTAATAGAAATTCTTGATCCGTAATATGAGTTGATTGAAAAGAAGATTCAGCTTCTTCTGATATAAGTTCAGGAATTTGATTATGATCAAGATAAATATCATCAATTCTGCTCAGAATAACTTTGGCAACAGCGGCATAAACTTTAGGCCGATTCAAACTTTTGACTAATTTAACCAAAGAGAACTTAAATTGATCGCGATCGGGTATGACTTGAACTAACTCTAAAATTAAGTCATTTAGAGAAAAGCTATTGAGAATATCGGGATTATTTTGCCAAGATTTTTGAGAAAGACAAAAAATTAACTTTTTGATCCTTAAAGATTCTTGATGATGCTCTAAATATTGAACCATTTCGTCGAAGCTATCAGATGATATTTGCATAATTACCTCTTAAACACCAAAGGAATTAAGTAACCAGCTAAAAACTAAGCATTTTTCAGTTTTTGCTGACTAAGTAGAAATGAACTAATATCCTAGTATTCTACTAACGATTGGGTAAATGTTGGCTAAAAATGAGATAAATCTAGACCCTTACCTCCTATTTGTCCTTGAAAACTACTACTTGTGTATACAATCTCATGATTAGTCTTCCCATTATTCTGAAAAATTTCCACAGTATTTGTTAAAAATTAAAAAAAGGTCTTAATTTTTTAGGTCTTGATCCTGATTAAGCTTAAAATGGTTTAGAGAATGACTTAATGGAAGCATCTAAAACTCTGTGTTACAGTCTAATCACAAGACAATCGCCCAAGTAACATTATTATTGTCTCGCTATGGTTTTGAACTAGGGGGACTTTCTCCCCGAGAATTAATCGATAACTGGTTAAACTCCTATTTACCACACTGGATTCGTCTAGCTATTGTCGAAGCTTTGTATCAAGGACGTTACAAAGCTGTGTCGGTTGAACAAATATTGCGTTTATGGAAACGACGAGGAAGGCCTAATCATCATTTTACCTACGAATTTGAATGGTTAATCTGCGGCAATCTCATTGTTGCGGATTCAAGTATGGGAGAAAAAAAAGACCATAATTGTTTGATTAAACCCCAAAAAGACCAAATAATTGATCATCCTCAATCTAGTGCTAAAATACCAATCAATCACGCAGATCAAACAGAAATTAGAAGCGGCGAAAGGGAAAGCTATGAGAAAGAGAAGGCTGAGAATTCGATAGGTTATCAGTTGTCTGTTAAAAATTCTTCTACTTCACATTTAAACGGAAAATCGGCTCGAGTTCCCCTCAAGACTTTAGAAAAAAACGCGCCTAAGATGTTTGATAATGTTCCTGCTTCGACTCTCAAAATTAAATTTTATCAAGACTCTTCAAATATTGAATCTTCTCTAGCTTCACAGACATTAAATCGTCAAGAAAGTGGGGCTTTTCAGGTGATGGGTAAACGTTGTATTGATCGATTTGTTCCCCATGATGATTCTTCACAATTATACAGTAAGCTTAGGGCTGTGGTACATCAGCAACTAACCTATTAACCTGAGAAAAACAGAAGGGGGAGACGGGTAGGAAGAGAAAAAATTGATCAAAATTTATCAAGCATAATTTCTCTTCACACTTCCCACCCTGAACTAAAAAGAAAATATTGATACACTAAATTGAAAACTGCTATTAACTGCGATAGTCTGGCATAATTCTAGAAGGATAACCAAAACATACCCATACCCTACCTATTATCCATGACCGCTAACCCACCCGAATTACCGACCCAATACGACCCCAAAACCACCGAAGCTAAATGGCAAGATGACTGGGAAACTCACCAAGTCTTTAAAGCAAACACCAACCACCCAGGCCAACCCTACACCATTGTTATTCCCCCTCCCAACGTTACGGGGAGTCTCCACATGGGTCATGCCTTTGGGGACTGTTTAATGGACGTTTTGGTGCGGTATCATCGGATGTGCGGCAACAATACCCTGTGTTTACCTGGAACTGATCATGCAAGTATTGCAGTTCATACCATTCTCGATCGCCAGCTAAAAGCAGAAGGTAAAACCCGTAATGATATTGGTCGGGAAAAGTTCCTCGAACGCGCTTGGGAATGGAAACAAGAGTCGGGGGGAAAAATTGTTAACCAGATGAAACGCATAGGACTATCTGCGGACTGGTCACGGGAACGGTTTACTCTCGACGAAGGACTCTCTCAAGCAGTCAAAAAAGCTTTTATTAAACTCTACAAAGATGGGTTAATTTATCGGGGAAATTATTTGGTTAACTGGTGTCCTGCTTCCCTTTCTGCTGTCTCAGATTTAGAAGTGGAAAACAAAGAAGTAGACGGTCATTTGTGGCATTTTCGTTATCCCTTAACTGATGGAACGGGTTATGTAGAAGTGGCGACTACTCGACCTGAAACGATGTTAGGAGATACGGGAGTAGCAGTTAATTCTCAAGATCAACGCTATGAAACATTGATCGGAAAAACCCTCACTTTACCCTTGGTTGGTCGAGAAATTCCCATCTTTGCTGATGACTTAGTTGACCCCGAATTTGGAA
>DLXW01000234.1:436-12958 GCA_003448685.1 Cyanothece sp. UBA12306 | reverse complement strand
TAACGAAAATGCCACAAATAGTTGACCCCGAATTTGGAACGGGTTGCGTTAAGGTCACACCAGCGCACGATCCCAACGATTTCGAGATGGGAAAACGCCATGATTTGCCCTTTATTAATATTATGAATAAAGACGGCACACTCAATGAAAATGCCGGAATATTTGAGGGACAAGATCGCTATGTTGCCAGGAAAAATATTGTTAAAAAGCTTGAAGAAGCAGGATATTTAATTAAGATAGAAGAATACCGCCACGCAGTACCCTATAGTGATCGAGGAAAAGTCCCTGTTGAACCATTGCTATCTACTCAATGGTTCGTCAAAATTGACCCTCTCGCTCAAAAAGCCTTAACCTTTTTAGATAACCATAATTCTCCTCGATTTGTTCCTGATCGCTGGACCAAAGTTTATCGAGATTGGTTAATAAAATTAAAGGACTGGTGCATCTCTCGTCAATTATGGTGGGGACATCGAATTCCCGCTTGGTATATTGTTAGTGAAACCAACAACGAAATTACGGAACAAACACCTTTTATAGTTGCAGAAAACGAAATAGAAGCAATCAAAAAAGCCCAAGAACAATACGGAGAAAATATTCAAATAGAACAAGATCCTGATGTTCTTGATACTTGGTTTTCTTCTGGTTTATGGCCTTTCTCAACTTTAGGTTGGCCAGAAAATAGCGAAGACCTAAAAACCTACTATCCCACCAGTACCCTAGTTACCGGTTTTGATATTATCTTTTTTTGGGTTGCTCGTATGACCATGATGGCCGGTTATTTCACCGATCAAATCCCCTTTAAAGATGTCTATATTCATGGATTAGTTAGGGATGAAAATGGCAAAAAAATGTCTAAATCTGCTAATAATGGAATCGATCCTTTAATCCTAATTGAAAAGTACGGAACCGATGCTCTACGTTATACCCTAATTAAAGAAGTAGCTGGTGCAGGTCAAGATATTAGCTTACAATATAACCGCAAAACCGATGAATCGGAATCCGTCGAAGCATCCCGAAACTTCGCCAATAAATTGTGGAATGCAGCGCGGTTTGTCATGATGAATTTAGAAGGAAAAACCCCTCAAAGTTTAGGACTTCCTGAATTAGAAAAATTGGAATTGTGCGATCGCTGGATCTTATCCCGTTTTCATCAAGTAGTTCAACAAACTAGAGATTGTATCGATAACTACGGCCTAGGAGAAGCATCTAAAGGACTATATGAGTTTATTTGGGGGGATTTCTGTGATTGGTATATTGAATTAGTCAAGTATCGTCTTTGGCAGGATGCTAATATCGATTCTCGCTTAGTTGCTCAACAAACTTTAGCTTATATCCTTGATAATACATTAAGGTTACTTCATCCTTTCATGCCCCATATTACCGAAGAAATTTGGCAAACTCTGACCCAAAGTCAGGAAAAATTCTTAGCCACACAAGATTATCCCATGGCTGATATCCAGGCTATTAATTCCGAATTAGAAGAGTCATTTAGCCTCATTATTGGAACCATTCGCACCCTAAGAAACCTGCGGGCCGAAGCAGAAATTAAACCTGGGGTTAAAGTTTCGGTAATTTTACAAAGTGAAAATGCAGCAGAAAGAACTATCCTAGAATCTGCTCAAACTTATCTT
Source organism: Cyanothece sp. UBA12306 (assembly GCA_003448685.1). GTDB lineage: Bacteria > Cyanobacteriota > Cyanobacteriia > Cyanobacteriales > Microcystaceae > Rippkaea. The sequence goes on along the minus strand of DLXW01000234.1, from coordinate 11,327 downwards.
AAAAACCTCGCAAAAGTTGAACGATTGACCATCATACCCCAATTAGAACAGGAAGTGGGGCAGGTTGTTGCCGGAGTGATTGGGACAGTACAGGCCTTAATTCCCTTATCTGGTATCATTGATGTTGCTAGTCTTCGAGGGAAACTAGAGAAAAATTTAGGTAAAGTAGAGGCAGAGATTAAATCTCTTAGTGGTCGTCTCAACAACCCAGGTTTTATCAACAAAGCCCCCCAAGATGTCATTCAAGGTGCTAAAGATGCCCTTGCCGAAGCCCAAAAACAAGCAGAAATTCTCCTTGAACGTCTGCAACGTTTGAAATAATAATAATGAAAGCCACTTTGATTAGCCCTCATCAATTATGCTACACCTGGCTCAAGTTAAAAACAATTCAACTACAGGAGAGATAGAACTTCAGTTACTAGCGCGCCAAGAATCTCTTGACCGTTGGAAAATAATTTTGCCCTACGAGGTTATTTTTAGTCAAGTTGACGTTCCATTTAATAATGGAGTTTTGGTGTTAATAGAATTGATAGAAGGGCAAAAAATCATTAATATTCAAGAAGCTAAAAATTGGATAATTGAATTAGTAAAAAACCATCTTGGTCATGGTACTAAATTATCAGATTCATTCAATCAAGAACAACAACAAATTGAAAATTGGCGGCAAGAAATGACTTTAAAAAGTTTGGATTTGACACGTCGTCATCTAGAACTAGAGACACAAAAAGAACAACTTCAAGAGTTAGAAGCTAATCTGAAACAACAAGAAGAACTTTTAAACAATCGTCAAAAAGAACTCAAGGAATTAGAAACAAATATTCAAAAACAAGAAAAACTTTGATAAAATATATTTGAAGAAGCCAGTATAATAATTGTGGATTTTAGATGTATGGTTATAGGATTTTCTCCTGCTTGAAAGACTTCGGACTTGTTGTTAATCTTGTATCGACAATCCAAAATCCAAAATTTTTGGTCATAATAGATTAAGAAACTTTGTCAACAATTACACCATGGCCAGAAATTTACGGGAATTTATCAATCAACTCGAACAACGCGGACAATTGAGACGTATCAACGCATTAGTAGACCCCGACCTAGAAATTGCAGAAATATCTAACCGAATGCTACAAGCAGGAGGCCCTGGACTATTATTCGAGAACGTCAAAGGATCAGACTTTCCTGTGGCCATTAACTTAATGGGAACCGTAGAACGTATCTGTTGGGCGATGAACATGGAAGAACCCCAAGAATTAGAAACCCTGGGGCAAAAATTAGCCATGTTGCAACAACCAAAACCTCCCAAAAAAATCTCTCAAGCAATTGATTTTGGCAAAGTTCTTTTTGATGTAGTTAAAGCAAAACCAGGTAAAACTTTTTTGCCTCCCTGCCAACAAGTTGTGATTGAAAATGAAGCATTAGATCTCGATATTTTACCCCTAATTCGTCCCTATTGTGGCGATGCAGGGAAAATTATCACCCTAGGATTAGTTATTACCAAAGACTGCGAAACCGGAACCCCCAATGTCGGAGTTTATCGTCTGCAATTACAATCTAAAAACACCATGACCGTTCATTGGTTATCGGTTAGAGGTGGGGCCAGACATCTGAGAAAAGCAGCCGAAAATGGTAAAAAATTAGAAATTGCCATCGCCCTCGGCGTTGATCCCTTAATTATTATGGCCGCAGCTACACCCATCCCTGTAGATCTTTCAGAATGGCTATTTGCAGGATTATACGGAGGTTCAGGAGTCACCTTAACCAAATGTAAAACCCTGGACCTAGAAGTCCCTGCGGATGCAGAATTCATCCTCGAAGGAACCATTACTCCAGGAGAAGTATTACCCGACGGACCTTTTGGAGACCACATGGGATATTACGGAGGAGTCGAAGATTCCCCTTTAATTCGATTTCATTGTTTAACCCATCGCAAAGATCCCATTTATTTAACTACTTTTAGCGGTCGTCCTCCCAAAGAAGAAGCGATGATGGCTATTGCCTTAAATCGCATTTACACTCCTATTTTGCGACAACAAATTTCAGAAATAACAGACTTTTTCCTACCAATGGAAGCCTTAAGTTATAAAGCAGCAATTATCTCCATTGATAAAGCTTATCCAGGCCAAGCAAGACGTGCAGCTTTAGCTTTTTGGAGTGCTTTACCCCAGTTTACTTATACCAAATTTGTGATAGTTGTAGACAAAAACATTAATATTCGAGATCCCCGTCAAGTAGTCTGGGCAATTAGTTCTAAAGTTGACCCATCAAGAGATGTTTTTATTTTACCAGAAACCCCATTTGACACCTTAGATTTTGCCAGTCAAAAATTAGGGTTAGGAGGCAGAATGGGGATTGATGCAACCACGAAAATGTATCCTGAAACAGATCACGAATGGGGAGAAACTTTAGAGTCTGATGCTGATGTTGCAGCTATGGTTAATCGTCGTTGGCATGAGTATGGTTTAGGAGATATTATTCTAGATGAAGTTAATGCTAATCTTTTTGGCTATGACATCAAATAGTTAATATTTAATAGTCGATATTTTTCAAGACAAGGGAGTTATATTCAATGGTACAATCTCTACCAAAATCTCTAACATTAGAGGAATTTTTAAAACTTCAGGAAACTAAACCTGCTCTTGAATATATTAATAGTCAAATTATTCAAAAACCTATGCCCCAGGGAAAACATAGCACTATTCAAGGAGAATTAGTAACAGCAATTAATGCAGTAGTTAAACCAGATAAAATTGGTCGTGCTTTTCCTGAACTTCGATGTACCTTTGGTGGACATTCAACTGTTCCAGATGTCTGTGTTTTTACCTCGCCAAGAATACCCCGTGATCAAAATGGAGCAATCTCTAATAATTTTAATCTAGCTCCTAATTGGACAATTGAAATACTTTCACCTCAACAAAGTCAGACAAAAGTCACTAAAAATATTCTTCATTGCTTGAAATATGGAACTCAAATAGGTTGGTTAATTGATCCCGAAGAACAAAGCGTTTTTGTCTATTACCCTGAGCAAAGAATGGAAGTATTTGAAGAACTCCAACAACAATTACCTGTCCCTTTATTTGCCCAGAAATTCCACTTAACAGTAGAAGATTTATTGACTTGGTTATTAGATTGATTAGATTAACTATAATTAAAATCGAAGTCAGGTCAATTTTAGCTTTAATTTTCAAGGGTTTATCTTGGTCTTGTATTTGCTATAATTAGGACTATTGACCTAAAACTAGCTAATCGTTACCAGAGACAAACTAGCCAAAATAATTTTTATGAATTCCAATCCATCTGTTCAAGTTAAACAACAATCAAAGGGACTACAAGCTTTACTAACTAATGAAACAACGCTTTATATTGTCAAACGAGTTCTACAAGGACTTTTAACCTTATTATTTGCTTCTTTTTTGAGCTTTGTTATTATCCAAATTGCTCCAGGAGATTTTGTTGATACTTTAAGACAAAATCCCAATATTTCCCCAGAAACTCTTCAAGATTTTATTGCTCGTTTTGGATTAGATAAACCTTGGTATGAACAGTATAGATTGTGGTTATGGCAAGTAGTAACTCGTTTCGATTTTGGATTTAGTTTTATTTACAATCGTTCCATTGCTTCTTTATTAGTTGAAAGAATTCCAGCTACACTTTTATTAGCTATTGCTTCTATTATGTTAACTTGGCTTATTGCCATACCTTTAGGAATTTTAAGCGCTGTTAAACAAAATAGTATAATTGACAAAATTCTTCGCGTTCTGAGTTATTTAGGCCAAGGATTTCCTAGTTTTATTACTGCATTATTGTTGTTGATTTTTGCCCAGAATATTTCCCCTATTTTACCCGTAGGAGATATGACCAGTCTCAATCACGGAGATTTATCACCCATAGGTAAAATTCTCGATATTGGTTGGCACATGATTCTTCCAACTATGGCCTTAAGCATCACCAGTTTTGCTGGTTTAATGCGGTTAATGCGGGGGCAAATGTTAGATGTGATGCGACAAGATTATATTCAAACCGCACGGGCCAAAGGATTACCCGAAGACAAGGTAATTTATGTTCATGCTTTACGTAATGCAATTAACCCTTTAATCACCCTACTCGGATTTGAGTTTGCTAGTTTATTAGGAGGCGCGTTCATAGCAGAATTTTTCTTTAATTGGCCAGGGTTAGGACGTTTAATCTTACAAGCAGTTATAGCACAGGATATTTTCTTAGTAATGGGAAGTTTAACTATGGGGGCAACTATGTTAATTGTGGGTAATTTATTAGCCGATTTATTACTGAAAGCGGTTGATCCTCGCATCAAATTAGAAAACTTAAAATAATGATCAATTATGTTATCTCAAGTTCACTATTTAGTCCGTTCTAAAACTGATGGTCAATATTTAGTGGCCCGAATACCTCAAGAAAACAATGAAAAAATAGATCAATATTTGTTACTCTTCAAAGAAGATTTTGAAGCCCTAAGTTATCTGAATACGCACGGTTCAGGAATTAGCGATCGCTTTTCGGTCGAATCAATTCCAAGCACTCAATTAAAAGCTATTTTGCAACGCTGGGGATTGACTGGAATTGGATTAGTTCAAGATCCTTTAATTCCTCGTATTGAATTTTTGTTGGTTTAAAAGAGGCATAGCAACTTCATAATTGATAATTCAATCAGTCAGTCCATGTTTTAGGGCAAAACGCACTAATTCCGTTCTACTATTAGTACCCGTTTTACTAAATAAACGACTAACATATTTTTCCACATTGCGAACACTCGTATTCAAACGAGAAGCAATTTCCTTATTCATTAACCCTTCTGCGACTAAGTCTAAAACGCTTTGTTCTCTGGGGGTTAATTCAATTTTAATCGGTGATGGAGTAGTGACTAAATGGGGTTGTTGTCCGATTTGAGCCTTAAGTTCCCGAATCTCTTGGGCAATTTCTTCTAATTTGACAGAATCACTACTAACTTGATTGTTGGTTTTGTGCCGTTCGAGTAAGTTTTTAACAATGGCTTCTAATTCTTCAGGATCAAAGGGTTTAGACAAATAGGCATCACAACCGGCATGATAACCTTGAATGCGATCGGAAGTCATTCCCCTAGCTGTTAAAAAAATTACTGGAATAGTTTGATATCGAGAATTTTCTCGTATTTTTTCTAAAAATTGATAGCCATCAACCTGAGGCATCATAATATCAGAAATAATCAAATCAGGCATTTCTTGCTCAATCAATTCCCAAGCTTGATTAGCATTACTGGCAACTTTAACCTCAAAATCGCCACTATATTCCAAATAAGCCTGTACAGATTCACGAACTCCAGGTTCGTCATCGACAAGCAGAATTTTCTCAGAATTTGACATTATTTTGCTTCCTTCCTCAAATAGTATGAGAGTTTTCCGGTTTAACCAAAGGCTATTGGCTTTAATTCTGATAGCATTCGCAGCCGTAATACACCATCTACTTTAATTAAACCACTAAATCGTTCTAAAGACATTGAAACGAAGAATTTACATATAAGTTGAAAGCCGATGGACAGGAGATAAATTAAAGATGATCAATGATGATTATTCTTGATGTATATTTATTTAAACCCTTTTAGAATAAGCTTTACAGCCTTCTTTAGCCTGACTTGATTGAAACTTCTTTTAGGACTGATTAATTAAAATCATCTGGGATCTTGGAAGTCAATTTTGTAGACTGACAGAACCTGACACTCAATTTCGTCCCCTTGAACTGTATCCTTCTAAGTTTATAATTCTTGAAAATTTTCTTGATCTACTTAGGCATTTAACGCTATATTTTTGATATGATCAATAAAGCCAACAATCGTTGGCATGAAATCAAGGAACATTGTCGAAACATTATGAGCGAAACACCTATTCCCTTAACAGGGAAATCCTTACTTACAAAAGTTAAAGAGCTATCCCACTTGCCTCGGCGAGAAACAGCCAAAAGATGTGGCTATTATACCGAAACAAAGCCAGGACAAATCCGTGTCAATCTAACTGATTTTTATGATGCAGTTCTCGCAGCAAAAGGGGTTCCCCTAGACGCAGGAACCGCTAAAGATGGACGCGGACGCGAACCTACCTTCCGTGTTAGTGTCCATAAAAATGGACAGATTGTCATCGGGTCAACCTATACTGAGCAGATGGGATTGAAACCAGGGGATGAATTTGAAATTAAATTAGGTTACAAACATATTCATCTCAAACAGATCGACGAAGAAGGGGAAGTTTCTGATGACGAGGCGGCTTAAATCAGTTAACAAGGAAATAGTCAACAGTTAATCACTGCATTAGTTTTAACCTAGCAGATTACTGATAACTGAAAATATTAGCCAAGATGGAAAATCATGTTTTTATCTCAATTGCCTTCCTGGCTAAGTCTTTTCCAAACTTTACCTGGAACATTCAAGGGATTCCTAATCTTGATAAGTTGGGTCATACTTTGGCTACCTCTAGCTTGGCCTGTCTCTAGAAAAATCCAATGGCGACCTCTTGCTCCCTTAACAGGGACTCAAAAGTTACTCATGGTCGTCTCACTTTATTTAGTTGTTCCCCTCTTAGTTTGGCTAACTGTCATTCTAGAGGGGACTTCTGTTTCAGATTATGGTCTCTGGTGGGGAACCAGTTTCTTAAAGTCTCTTCTGTGGGGTTTAGCATTGGCTATAGGTGGCTTAGGGATCGTTTTTGGACTTGAAGGCAGGTTAGGCTGGTTAGTCTGGAATCGGGAAAATTTAGACAGTTTGTGGAGACTTTGTCTGCCCTTATTAGGGTTAGCAATTTGGGTTAGCCTCACTGAGGAATTAATCTTTCGGGGGATTTTACTGAATTTACTTGAAGAAGATTTTACTGTGTGGATAGCTGCGATGATTGCTAGCGGTATTTTCGCGCTTTTACATTTATTGTGGGAAAGACAAGAAACCATACCCCAATTACCTGGATTATGGTTAATGGGAATGGTCTTAGTTTGGGCTAGATTGATCGATAGGAACAGTTTAGGGTTAGCTATTGGACTTCATGCTGGTTGGGTTTGGGGGTTAGCTTCCCTCGATGCTGCTCAATTAATTTCTTATACAGGGAAAGGTTCCTACTGGTTTATTGGTTGGGGAAAACAACCATTAGCAGGAATGGCTGGAATTTTATGTTTGTTGGGTACAGGGTTAATATTGTGGCCGCTATTTCGTTAACTAGATGTCGGGAGAAGTCCCCCGCTATATTTTTCCACAAAACACTCATTAAAATTAGCGGGGGATGAACCCGACCAATATATAAAGTGCGATTAGCACAAACATAATTTTATGTTACCAAGTAATTATATTTGTGCTAACATAGAGTTATGTTGACTCTAAACTATACTTACAGAATCTACCCTGATAGCCAACAAGAGGTAATGTTAGACGAATGGCTAGAAATATGTCGTCGTTCTTATAACTATGCCTTGAGAGAACTAAAAGATTGGATTGCTTCACGTAAGTGTCGAGTAGATCGGTGTAGTTTAGAGTCAGAATATATCATGGCTGCTGATTATCCATTTCCGAGTTATCATCAGCAACAGAATAATTTACCTCAAGCTAAAAAACAATTTCCCCAACTTTTCAAAGTTCCTAGCCAAGTCTTACAAACTAATGTGAGAAGACTTCATGATGCTTGGGATTTTTTCAGAAACAGAGGTTTTGGTTTTCCCAGGTTCAAAAAATATGGACAGATGAAGTCCTTATTATTTCCTCAGTTTAGGAGTAACCCTCTAACTGGTTGGCAAATCAAATTGCCCAAACTGGGGAAAGTCAGAATAAATCTGCATCGAGCCATACCTGATGGATTTGTCATCAAACAGGTAAGAGTCATCAAGAAAGCGATGGGTTGGTTTGCAGTTTTGAGCATTCAATCTGATCTAAACTTACCAGAAATTGAGGCACCATTCGGACATTGTTTGGGGGTAGATTTAGGATTAGATAAGTTTTTAGCTACTTCTGATGGATTTCTTGAAAAAGGACGTAAATTCTTTAAGAGCGAACAACGTCGGCTGAAAGTGCTACAACGTCGCTTAAGTCGAAAAAACCAGCGTTCTAATAATTACGAAAAAGCTCGAAAAAAGGTAGAGAAACAGCACAATCACATCGCTTTCAAGCGGAAAGATTATCATTTCAAATTGGCACATCTTGTCTGTGACATGGGGGACTCTATCTTCTTAGAAGATATTGATTTCCGTACTATGGCTAAAGGTTTTCTGGGAAAACATACCTTAGATGCTGGTTTTGGACAATTTAGAACCATTCTCAGATATGTGTGTCAGATAAGAGGTAAGTATTTTGGAGTAGTTGACCATCGGGGAACCTCCCAAACTTGCCCGAATTGTCGGGCTGAAGTTAAAAAAAACCTATCTGATCGGATTCATGATTGTCCAGAATGTGGTTATCGGTGTGACCGTGATGTGGCCAGCGCACAAGAAATTTGTAACCGAGGAATCGAAAAAACTACCCTGGGTCTCAGGGGAAAGGAAACCGTCTGTCAAGTCGAGGTATCGGGGGTGATGAGCCTAGATAACTGGCGTAGGGGTTTACCTCTGTGGGCAGAAATATCTCTTCGTGAGGGGGGAAGCCTACACTATACCGAAGGTTAGTGTAGGAGGATGTCACTTTAGATCTATTTTGAGGTGAAGATGAATAACTGCGATCGCTCAAAAGTCTTGATCATTGGGGGAGGTCCCACAGGACTAGGTACAGCCTTAATGTTAGCCCAAAGAGGTTGGCCAGAAATTACAGTTATCGAAAAAAGACCATCTGCTGATTATTATGAACCAGATAAGTCTTTTAGTTATCAAATTGATGGTCGAGGTCAAAAACTAACTGATTGGTTAGAACTCACCCCAAAACTAGCTAATTTAAGTGTAGCGAGTACGGACTTTTACTTAACTCTAATTCAAAAAAACGGTAAGAGAAAAACTATTAAACTACCCATAGCTGATTCCAATCGTAAAACCGCTTATTGGTTACCTAGAGCTACCTTTGTTGGCTTACTTTATCAAGAAATTATTGAAAAATGGCAAGATTCTATAGAAGTTTTGTTTAACAGTGAATGCCTAGAAATCAAAGAATATAGTGACCATTTAACAGTTATAATTCAGTCAAATAATCAAGAAAACTTAACTTTTACTCCCACCTTATTAGTAGGTTGTGATGGCTTAAATTCTATTGTTCGTCAGACTCTTCATCAATGGGAAAAAAGTCAATCAAATATTTTTACCATGCAGGAATTCCCTTCTGCAAGTTCTGGTCTAAAGTACAAAGTTTTAACCATACCATCCCAATTTCCTTTGTCAGAAGAACCAGAGGACTTATCACAATCTACCATGGCTTATGCCATTAGAAGTACCTTTAAAGGACGTTTGAAAGCCATATCTTTGGGTTTATTACCACTAAAAAATAACGAACAACCCAGAACAGCTAATATTATTACCTACCCAGAACATCAAATTTGGCAATTAGAAACCCCAGAAGAGGTTGCTAATTTCTTGAAAAAAGCTTTTCCTCAAATTCCCTTAGAAAAAATTATTGATGCTGAAGAAATAGCTAGATTTACTGCAAGTAAAGGGGGAAAATTTCCCATTCCGCAATATTGTTCAGGACTTTATCAAATTTTTGGAAAACCTCAAGATAATCAGGGAACAGCCGTAATTTTATTAGGAGATGCGGTTCATTGTTTTCCCCCTGATATCGGACAGGGAGTTAATTCTGCCTTGGAAGATGTCTATCTCTTGCAGCAAATTTTAGGGGAAACTCAAGATAATTTAGCCGAAGCATTACCCCGTTATCAAAAATTACGACAACCGGATATTAAGGCATTAATTCGCTTAGTCCAAATTAGTTATCCCTGGCAATATAATCAAAATATTTTACAAAAAAGATTATGGAGTATTAACTTTTTTCTTCGCTTTATCTTAAATCGTTTATTACCTTTTGTTTTTAGTCCTCATTCTTTTATTTTAATTCAAAACCATGAATTATCTTATTCAGAAATCCTGAATAAAAGTAACAAGACTACTCAGGCTTTAGCAATCTTAGGAGGTTTAGTATTATTGATTTTATTGAGTCAAATATTAATGTACACAATATAGTTATATTTCAATGTCAGATCAAACACCTAAAATGCTTAATCAGGTTCATCCTATTGAAAGGGTGGATGAGTTTCTTGTTGTGGAACGAGTTTTTTCTGAGGATAAAGGCTTACCGTCCATTGGTCTAGCCAATATTCAGGCTCAAGTCCCCAAAATTGAGGCAAATAAAGAAAAGATCTTACGTGCATGCCAAATTTTCAAAAAACGCGGGGCTAATGCTGCCATCTTTATTTTGGGGTGGTTCGGGAATTTGGGCCCCTTCTGGATTAAAATTGATCCAAGCTTCATCTTTTAATGAAGAACTATTAATTGTCCATAATCTCGACATTCACGGAGAACGTGAATATGAAAAGAACGATTTTGATTATGGACTTGATTTTCGGTATATCTATCAACCGATGGATGATGGATATTCTTTTACCAGGATAATCGATTAAATCCACATTATCTAAAATATATAATCTCTAATCTAAAGTTTTCTAATATGCTGAACCATTACCCCGTTATGAAAAATTAAGACAATCTGATATTAAGGGATTTTCATGATCTATGGCTGATTGACGAATAATTATTGATTATTGATTATAATTTTACCCTGATGACTAATAATAATAATTGAGCGATCACGTGCAAATAAAACTGAGCCAATTTGAACATCAATTTCAGCGTGTTTACGAATATAATCTTGACTTCTTTTATCAATGGAATTTGCTATGGATTGGTAAATCTTTTCAGTCCAATTACTACCAATTTTTTGATCATATTTTTGTAATAAATT
>DLXW01000234.1:0-235 GCA_003448685.1 Cyanothece sp. UBA12306 | reverse complement strand
GATCATATTTTTGTAATAAATTCAATCCATCTTCTGTAGTCGAACTATCAAAAAGCTGTTGTAAAATAGTAGTTTCTAAACCTATTTTAGCACCATGAGCTACTAAAATTTCTAATCTTCCATCCGCTAAATTGTGATGAGTATGAAAAATTCCTCCCGCTAATTTAATCAACTTTCCATGGTAACCAAATAGTAAAATAGAATTAACTTTTTCTAATCCAGCAGCTACCAATAA
>DLXW01000144.1:13240-14055 GCA_003448685.1 Cyanothece sp. UBA12306 | reverse complement strand
ACCCGATATTTAGCTGATAAACTTCCCCCTAAACCCATCAAAAGGATAGCATTGGGGCGATTTTCTAAAAATTCTTGACTTTGTTGCCATTGCTTTAAATAGTTTTTTAAAGGCTCAATTCCGGCTGAAACTGGGATAATTTTGATTTTTTTACTATTATTCGGCTCGATAACCCTAGAAACTGCTTGATACTCAGCTCCTTGAGGAACCAAAATATGATCAATCTGTAATTTGATAGAGTTCATGTTTTAGACATTAGCAAGTTTGAAAAATTTATGATACTCTTGAGAAAGATTCTTATTTAATAAATTACTCTAATAGTATCGGTAATTACTGATTATTGTGCAAAAATAGTTCATCTTTTAAGAATTATTCTCAATGACAATCATCAAAACTAGGTTCTAATCAGCCTCATTTTTTTTGGGCAAATTACCTCTAAATACCTCAAGATTACTCTACACTTGTTCTCTTTTCTCGACCAACAATTAACCACTATGACCCATCGAGTTATCCTACACCTAGATCAAATTGACAAAAAATTTCCGAACCAAGAAGTTTTTGCGGTCAATCAAGCCAGTCTAACCTTAAACCAAGGTGATATTTTAGGATTATTAGGACCATCGGGTTGTGGTAAAACAACGCTGTTAAGAATTATTGCTGGTTTTGAGCAGCCTTCATCAGGAGTAGTAGAGTTATCTGGGCAAAAGGTAGCAAGTCCTAGTGATTGGGTTCCTCCAGAACATCGCCATACGGGGATGGTATTTCAAGATTATGCCCTTTTTCCTCATCTAACCATTGGAGAAAATATTGCTTTT
>DLXW01000144.1:4493-12942 GCA_003448685.1 Cyanothece sp. UBA12306 | reverse complement strand
AAAAGAACGCTTGCAAAAAAAAGAAATTAAGCAACGTATCTCAGAAGTTCTCAACTTGGTGGGACTCTCAGGACTCGAAAAACGCTATCCTCACCAACTTTCTGGGGGACAACAGCAAAGGGTTGCTTTAGCGAGAGCTTTAGCCCCCCAACCGTCTTTAATTCTATTAGATGAACCCCTGAGTAATTTAGATGTTCAAGTCCGCTTAAGATTAAGGCACGAAATTCGCCATATTCTCAAAGCAACGGGAATTTCTGCGATTTTTGTTACCCATGATCAAGAAGAAGCTTTAGCTATCTCTGATAAAATTGCTGTGATGTCCCAGGGGAATATTGAACAGTTGGGGACTCCTGAAGAGGTCTATACTCGTCCTGCTTCTCGCTTTGTAGCTGAATTTGTCACCCAGGCTAATTTTATTCCTGCTAAACGTAAAGGGGAGTTATGGACTACAGAAATTGGTCAATGGGATATTCCTACTCCATCTCCCCTTCAAGGTTGCCATGATGGTGATTTAATGGTCAGACAAGAGGATATTTTTTTAGAACCCGACGAAACCGGAGCAATTGTTATTAGCGATCGCCAGTTTTTGGGACGGGAATATCGTTACTGTTTACAAATGCCATCTGGAGGTCAACTTCATGCGAGAACCACTCTTAGTACCCAAATACCCGTCGGAACCAAAGTTCAATTAGCTATCCCCGCTTACGCGCCTAAAATTTTCCCTCTTGATCTCAATTCAAGAAGTGCTTAAAAATGATCAATCAGATTCTTAGAAATCAAATTCATCTACTGTCTGAAAATCTCTAAGAGAACGTTTTCTTTTAGAAGATTTAGAACCTGTGAGTAATGGAATTAGTAAGACTCCTAAGATTAGTCCTCCTCCAATAGAAAAAGCAAGTAAAACTCCAACCGGAAGTTTAATTGATTGCCAAACTAAGAATTTAAGAGAAATTTCTGTAATATTTTGAATGGAAAAAATAGCGATCGCTCCTAACCAAAAAGCTATAATTAGGGAGGTAATTAAGTTAGTTATAGTTTTCATGAATTTTTCCCTGATATTACCAAAAATAAACTAATCAACAATCTCAGCTATTTGGATTACTATTGTATTAGCTTTAAATTAGTTTTTGGTATCAACATTTTAGCCAATGGGATAAGTTAATATCTAAAAGTTCCTGGGTTTTTAATACATCTTCAGTATAATAATTTATCAAACTATTCTTTAGTTCGAAAGAATATTAAAAACAAGCCCGAAGTCTGTCAAACAGTGGAAAATCTAAAATCTAAAACCGAGTTTACGAATCATCATTACTGAGAAATGCAAGTCCACTATTCGCCAAAAGTATATCCAAATCTTTCGATATCTTTAGAATACATTTCTGCTACAAATTCCACTAGTGATGGTGTATAGTATTCCCAATATGGTTTATGTTTACTAGTTCCACTTTTTGGAGGAATTTCAATATCCAATCCAATTTTCTCAGATAATTTTTTAAAATCCTCATTAAAGTTTTCAACTTTTCCGATAAAATCGGGTGTCTCAGCTATAAATAAAACTTGAGGTTGCCAATGGTGATTGTTAGCTCTTTTTGTGAAGTAGACAAAATCTTCAAACCGATGGGCAAGGACATACTGGACAATCACAAGGAATATTTTGTTCAGCATACTTATAATAATAGGGTTTGTTTAAAGAAAAGATTAGTTTTCTAGCAAATGTCTTGACATTTTCAATATTTTTCATGTTCATTATAAAAATTGATAGAAAGCTTTTTGTTATATGATTGTACACTTAAGAACCGTAGAAAAACTGAAAATCTTTTAATGCTTCTAAACGAAGTTTGTTTAAACGAATGATGCACTTACAAAAATGGGATTCTTCAGTTTCTTGAATCTATTTTCACCTGTCTAATTATAGCTCATAAAAAACTATTTTTTGCATTTCAAGATATGCTAATAGCTAATTTGTAGAGTAACAGAAGCTTTCACTGTTTGCTCTCCACCAATTACAGGTGTACTATCTTGCGTCGCAACTCTTGCCATAGCTTGTGCTTGAATTCTCATTGGTTGAGGTGGGTTAGCCCCATTAATTTCAATGTTAACAACTTCTTTAGCCTTAAAATTTAAAGTTTCTAAAACAGTATTTCCCTGTTGTTGTGCATCTATTGTTGCTTGACTGAGAGCTTCTTTTTGTGCTGCGGCAATTGCTTCCTCAGTTGCTGTAAAACTTACCCCATCAATACGAGTTGCCCCTGCTTTGACTGCTTCATCTAATAAAGATCCCACCTTCTCTGTTGGAAGGCGAAAACTAACCGTATTAGTACCGATATAACCCACTAATTTTCTTTCATTGTTATTGTATTGATAATTGGCTTGTAGACGAATGCCAGTGGTTTGTAATCTTTCTACTTGGCACTCGCTTAAAAAATTAACCACAGCAGAAGTCCGTTTCGCCACTTGTTGCTGTACTTCGGTTGCTGTTTTGCCCTGAATTTCTACTCCAAGTTTGACTTCTGTTAAGGTAGTGGGAATCCTTTGTGTACCTTCTCCTGTTACTGTTAAGGTGCGTAATAGGTTTTCTTGGGCCATAATTGGGGTTATCCAAAATAAACTTAAACAAATTGCTATAGCGAATACGAGAAAAAAACCTTGGCCAGATACAATAAATGGTTTTGTTTTCATATTACTTAGTTAATTCTTCAATAATAAATAATATAACGCTCCCGAATGACTAATTAATCCAGCGCGATCGCCTGCTGTTTTTCCTGTTCCCATAAAAATATCTACCCTTCCTGGCCCTTTAATGGCACTTCCTGTATCCTGATCCAAAACGTAACGATTAACTAGCCTAATTTCAATTTCTCCCGTTTTTGTAAGATAGGGAATGGGGGTTTGAATCAAAGCTAAGGCTCCAGGGGGCATAATAGATTTATCTGTGGCAATGGATCTTTCTGCTGTTACTCGAACTCCAATACTACCTTGTGCTGGGGCCCCGTTGGTTTCACGGAAGAAAATAAAGCGGTTATTACGAGGCAAATAATTACTTAATTCTGGGGGATTTTTTTGTAAATAATCGATTAAAACTGGTAAACTTAATTCCTCTAACTTAAAGACTCCATCATTAACTAATTCCTTGCCAATACTGATGTATGGATAATCTGTACTGCCATCATAACCGATCGTCGTGGTACTACCATCGCTTAATTTAAGTTTTGCTGATCCTTGAACCTGAACCAAATAAGCTTCTAAGCGATCGCTCATCCAAACTAATTCATTGCCTTTAAGAAGACTGTTATTCCCTAACCCATCTTTTCCTTCTAATTCCTGTCGGGTAGGGTGAGGAGTCGGCCAATTTTCTAAATTGGGGGGTTTACGGTACAAGGGATAGGAATATTCGGCAGTACGTTGGCGACTTGCTCGATAAACGGGTTCAAAATACCCCGTAAAGTGAACTGTTCCTTGATTATCATGGCCGATTGACCGATACAGAACAAATTCTCTTTGGACTGCTGCTTGTAAGTCTTGGGGACTTTTAGCGGTTTTGAGCAATTCTTGGAAACGTATTAAGGAACGTCTCACGCGATCGCGGGTAATACCTTCAATGGGATAATTTTCGTAAACTTCTTGAGCGCTGGGGGTTTTCAGATAGCGTAAACTCAGACTAATTGCCCGAATTAAATTCCATTTATCGCCTTTTTCCCCGGAAGTTCCCCAAAGCTGCCCATCAGCCCCCAACTGTTCTGCAATTTCTTGGGAATTAAGGGGAATTAAGGGGGGCTTTTCGGCCATAAGGATTTGAGGGATACTAAAAATTATCCCGATAGTTAAAGGAAGTAATGTGATCGCTTGTTTCATTGAAAATTTGGTCTAAAAATTTTTTCCTTTAGCTATAGCGAAAGATAAGCAAAAAACTAAAACTATTTAATCAAATTTACTGGTATTTTTAGTCCTTCTGCAATTCTTGCGATTTCATCATAATACTATTTTTTTTATAAGCTTTTGCCGAGGCTTTAATCCAGATGAAAGCGGCAGTGGTAAAGGGAACAAACATTACGAAAAATCCAATTATTAGAGGATGATTTCTCGCAAAAGGAGAGTTCATTAATAGAGCGATAATACCCCCACAATATAATAATCCAACTACAGGAAGACCGAGAACCAGTAAGATAAATTTAGTATCTTTATCCATATTAATTAAAATTTAGAGTAAAGTAAAACCAGAGCGAAATTGTTTATTTCCTATTGCCCATTACCTAATTATAATCGAGATAATTGAGGCAATAAAGTAGCAAAAGCTTGACCCCGATGACTAATTGTCTGTTTAACTTCTGGAGGCATTTGAGCAAAGGTTTGTTGCTGTTGGGGAACATAAAAAATCGGATCATAACCAAAACCTCCTTTTCCCCTGGGACTGGCAAGAATTTCTCCTTGACAAATACCTTCACTCTTGAGAGCAATAGAACCATCAGGACGGGCGATCGCAATAGCGCAAACAAATTGTGCTTGACGTTTTTGATTGTCTCCTAATTGTGTGAGTAATCTTTCAATTCGTTCTGTATCCGTTGTACCATATCTAGCCGAATAAAGCCCAGGTGCGCCGTTGAGAGCATCTACCATTAACCCTGAATCATCGGCGATCGCCCATTCTCTTAATGCTTTAGCCACTTGAGAAGCTTTGATGATAGCATTTTCAATAAAAGTTGTTCCTGTTTCTTCAATTATTAAATTATCTGGTTTTAAGTGCAGTTCCCAGTCTAATCCAGTTAAATATTCTTGCATTTCTTTGAGTTTACCTGAGTTACTCGTGGCAACAATCAGTTTTTTCATATTTCTGATTCCTAATTGCTATTAGTGATGTTGAGCAAGATTTCTATTCCTAAAACCTTGCATTTCAAGATAGTTTTTGGAGTTGAGTTTAACTAAATCAGAAGGGAACTATAAGACAAAGGTTTTCTTCTAATTAAAACAGAGGCTCCTTGCCCTTGCTAGGAGCGCTCTTGTCACCAAGAATTGCTCATTTCTTTTGGTGGCTTATTGAAGTTACAGTCTCCATTTTGTTACTGGTTAACTGTCTTCAAAGCCACCAAGGGCTTTTCTTGGACTTGATAACCTCATTTTAAATGAGGCGTCCGTAGAGTTCGGTAACAAACCTGAGATGATTAATTAAGTCTTGGTTCAAAACTTCCGAACGATATCGCCATTGCCAATTACCTTCTGCTACTCCAGGAGTATTCATCCGTCCTGATTCATTTAACCCTAATAAATCTTGTAAAGGAAAAATAGCTTGATTAGCGATCGAACCCATAGCTAACCGAATTAGAGTCCAATGAATACCTTCGTGGGAAACACAACCTAAATAATCAGTTACCCTGCCTTTTTCTTGATCATTTCGTCCGTAAAACCATCCCACTGTTGTATTGTTGTCGTGGGTTCCGGTATAAACTACACAATTATCAACATAATTGTAGGGAAGGAACGGATTCGCGCGATCGCTGTCAAAAGCAAAATGCAGGATTTTCATCCCTGGAAAGTTAAAGTCATCCCGTAATGCTTCTACCTCTGGGGTAATTACCCCTAAATCTTCAGCTACAATGGGTAATTCTCCTAAATCTTGCTTAAGACGCTCAAAAAACTCCCTTCCTGGAGCTTTTAACCATTGACCGTTAATAGCTGTGCTTTCTCCTTGAGGAACTGCCCAATAGGCATCGAAAGCACGAAAATGATCAATGCGGAAGATATCTACATTTTCGAGGGTTCCTTTAAAACGTTCTATCCACCATTGAAAATTGGTTTCTTGGTGTTTTGGCCAATTATAGACGGGATTTCCCCAAAGTTGTCCAGTCTCGCTAAAATAATCAGGAGGCACTCCCGCCATTAGAGCTGCTTCTTTGGTGTTTGGATCTAGACAAAACATTTCGGTGTTAGCCCAAACATCAGCGCTATCATAGGCCACGTAAATAGGAATATCTCCAAGAATCTTGATTCTACAGTCATTGGCGTATTTTTTGACATTTTGCCATTGACGACTAAATTCAAACTGTAGGAATTTATGGAAAAAGATATTTTCATCGAGGCGTTCTGTCCAATTTTTCAGGGCTTCCGGCTGACGATTAACAAGATCTGGCTCCCATTGGTTCCATGCTTGTCCTGGGTGAACATCATGGAGAGACATAAACAAAGCGTAATCATCTAACCAGGAAGAGTGGCGATCGCAAAAAACTTCAAAGGCTTCTTTTAAGTTTTGCGAGGCATTATTTTTAAAGTTACCACTAGCTTTTTTTAACAGGTCAAATTTACTAGGAATCACTCGGTCATAATCGACATAATCTGGCGAGAAATCGCCAACTGAGTTTAAATCGTCTTGTGTTAATAATCCGTCCCCATGTAAGATATCAGGGCTAATCAAGAGAGGATTGCCTGCTACAGAGGAATAGCATAGATAGGGAGAATTGCCGTACCCCGTAGGACCGAGGGGTAGTATTTGCCAAATATTTTGGCCACTTTGAGCTAAAAAATCAATGAAGCGATAGGCTCCACCTCCTAAGTCACCTATGCCGAAGCGACTGGGTAAAGAGGTTGGATGTAATAAAATTCCACTGGCTCGTTGAAAAAATGTCATGAATTGCTTCGCCTTGTATCCCGCGTACACAACCAACCTGTATTATCCCATGAAAGCTTCCTCTTTTTAGTGATTCTATTAACAAAGCTTAGTGATTTTTGATTTTTTAAGGGTGATCTCTAACATTGATGGTTACAATTTAGAAAAGTGATGTAATAACCATCCCCCTAGTCCTAGTCCGATAAAATTGGGTAACCAGGCTGCCATCAATGGAGAAATTAAACCCATTAATCCTAAACTCCCGATCAAAAATCCTAAAACATAATAGGTAAAAATAATAATCACACTCAATCCAAAACTAGTTGCCCGACTCATTTGTTGTGGTCTTCCACCTAATACTGAACCCACCAAACCAAAGACCAAACAAATAAAAGGAAAAGCGAGCTTTTGTTGAATTCTAACTTCAAAAGTTCTCAGAGTTTTTTGATCCCCAATCATCTTTAGTAAATCCCTATATTGTTGAGCTTGAAAAATATTCATTTCGTAAGGATCACGAGCTTGCAAAGCAAATTCAAACGGGGCTTTAGTTAAAGATAACTGACGATGTTTAAAAGCAAAACTATCAGCATAAGAGGCATCAGAAGACAGTTGATAAATAGTTCCATTAAAAAAGTCCCAAGTATCTTGACTAGCATTCCAAGTCGCTGAATCAGAAACCACAATTTTATTGAGACTATCCCCTATCCACTCTAAAATGGTCAAGGTTTTCATTTTTTGTCCATCAAATTGTTCAGCATAAAACAGATGTTTGAGTCGTTTAACTGTTTCCCCATTAGGTAGCTTGATTTCTTGATAATCAGGGTAGAAAATATCTTTATTTTGCCAAAAAGCACGTTCTTCTTGTAAGTATTCTACTAAAATAGAAGTAGCTCTATAATTGGCATTTGGAACTACTAATTCACTAAAAACAAAGGTAATTCCTGTTACTACTAAACTTAAAACTAAAGCAGGAGTAATCAGACGGAATAAACCAACGCCACAGGCCCGTAAAGCTATTAATTCACTATCACTACTTAAACGACCATAGGTGAGTAAAGTAGTCAACATCACAGAAATTGGTAGGGCATAAGCTGTAAATTCGGGAACCTTTAAGATTAAAATCTCTAAAGCTTTGATTAAAGGTAAATTAGAATCTACAACTTTGTTGACTAGATCCGATAAATAACCAATAGCTACTCCTAAGGACGATACTAATCCTACCCCAAAAATAAAAGGAGCAATCAGTTGGCCTCCAATGTAGCGATCCATCAACGATAGAGAAAAGCGAAACCGCCACGATCTCCAAAAGTGGGGCAAGGATTTAACAACTTTCATCAGCATCGGCGATTCCTGGAAGTACCATTGATTCATACTTGACGGATAATTGATTGGTTAGTTGCTTTTTTAGCCGACTGTATCGAGATCTGCGATTATGGCCAATCTTGAATCCATATAATTTGATCATGCGTTACAATCCTTAACAAAACTATCCTCTGTAGATTTTAGTGTAATGTTAACCAAAACAGCTTTAATTACGGGTGCATCTTATGGTATTGGCGCAGCTTTTGCTGAGGAATTAGCAGCCCGTCAGACCAATTTAATTTTAGTTGCTCGTTCTCAAGATAAACTATACCAATTAGCTCAGAGGTTACAAAACAAAGCCTCAATTCAGGTTGAGGTCATTGTTCAAGATTTACTCTTACCAGGGGCAGTCAAAGCAGTTTATGATTGTGTCAAAGAAAAAGATTTTACTGTTGATTTATTGATTAATAACGCTGGATTTGGAGATTATGGGGCGTTTGCAGAGCGAAACTTGTCCCGTCAGCTGGAAATGATTCAACTTAACGTAATGGT
>DLXW01000144.1:3739-4305 GCA_003448685.1 Cyanothece sp. UBA12306 | reverse complement strand
ACGTAATGGTTTTAGTTGAGTTAACTCATTTATTTTTGTCTGAAATGAAGCAAAAAAGAAGTGGAGGAATTATTAATGTCTCTTCTATTGCTGGATTTCAGCCTTTACCCTATCTTTCAGTCTATGCAGCAACTAAAGCTTTTGTGTTAAGTTTTAGCGAAGCTTTATGGGCAGAAAATAAGAATACAGGTGTTAATATTTTAGCTCTTTGTCCAGGTCCGACCGAATCCAATTTCTTTAAAGAGGCTCAATTTCCTGATAATTTTCCTGGCAAAAGCAATGGTCAATTAACTTCGGCTGAAGAGGTTGTCAAAGATGCTCTAAATTCCCTTAAAAATAATCATTCAAATTGTGTGACTGGCGGTTTAGGTAATCAAGTTGTTGTTAACCTTACCCGCTTTTTCCCTCGAGAATTCGTACTTAATAGTGTAGAAAAACAATTTCGACAATAGAAGTTTGTTTGAACTAGCCAAAAGTTTATTTCATCAAAAGAATTAACTCTAGAATCTTGCCTTTATAAGGCCGAAAGTTTTTGAAGCGGGGTTTAAATCCCCGTTACAAAAACT
>DLXW01000144.1:2644-3505 GCA_003448685.1 Cyanothece sp. UBA12306 | reverse complement strand
CCCCGTTACAAAAACTACTTCTCATTTAGAGCTTACTCTAGTTTTAAGTTTCAGTATTAGAAGGGGTTGGTTGACTGAGCATAGGAGATAAATAAGCAACGAGTATTCCTAAAGCAAATCCCATTACATTACGGAATAGGGGCAACCAATCAGAAGTTCGAGTCACTACAGGTCCAATACCAAAGGCAATGAAGAGGATACCCCATAAAGGAGAAATGATTAAAACCCATTGCCAGGCAAAAGTTTGACCTTCCTTTCGAGGAATACCAGCAAAACCAAAGACTAGACCACCAACGATTGATGTTACCAAAGTGAGAATCCATTGCTCCCATGGTAATCCTGGAACAACCCCACAACCTCCTTGAAGCAGACAACCTTTAACTGTCTCTAAAGATGTCATAATCGCTGTATTTTCCCCATTATCTCGAATATAATAGAGGTTGCCAAAACGAGCTTGTAATTCAATCCAAAAAGTTCGAGGCAATAATTCATAAACCGCATCTCCAATGCTAAAAGCTAGAAGATTACCACCACGGGAGTCAGCTACTAATAAAATACTTTGATCATCAAGTCCCCAAAATTTGATCACTGCCCGCCCTGGGGAGCGATCATATTGGGTAAGTACCCTGAGTTTCCAACCAGTTTCTTGTTCAAAGTTAGCAATATCTTTAATTAAAGATTCTTCTTGGGTTTCTGGGATAAAATCGGCTAAATCAACCACTGGAGTTACCCTATCTGGCAAAAGTTCTGGGTTATTGACCGCCCAAGCTGGCTGGGGACAAACAATTAAACTGCTAAGACTGAGAAAGCAGACGACTAGACCGATGAGAAAATGCTGAAGACGACTTTGCTGCATAAGTT
>DLXW01000144.1:0-2462 GCA_003448685.1 Cyanothece sp. UBA12306 | reverse complement strand
CTGCATAAGTAGTATTAAAATGAATGACCTTAAATTTATATTACATTTCTTAACACTTGTTTAACTTATTTTAATAGATCGATCAACTATTTAATCTTCATCCGTGAGTCTTTTCGTTAGAGATGGCTTTGGTTGAGGACGATCACGATGCCAAGTTTGCCAAGCTGCCTGAAACCCTAAACTTAGGCGACGGGTTCCTTGACGAAGACGACTGACTTGGGCTTGGGTATTACTAAGATTGTCTTCAACTTGTTTAACCAAATCGGCAGCACTTTTCACTCCATCATTAATATCTTCGGTTAATTCACTCAGTTCTAATCCTGTCAAGCGAATTGATTCAAGGGTTGGGGGAACTTCTCGTTCAAGGGTGTCAAAGAGTTTTTGCGCACTACGGGCAGCGTTTGATAATTCAGTTAAAGTAGGTATAGCCATAATTAACAAGGCTGTCAAACTGACTGCTACCAATAGCAGGGAGACTCCAAGCCAAAATAGGGGATCACTCACGCGCTGGTTACCTTTAAAGATGATTTTTAGAGGCAATCCCATCGCCCCTAATTTCACGGGATAATTGGGATTGATCGACCTCGCTTTGACTAGCTTCGACTCCAGCTGCGATCGCTTCTTTGAGTCGATTTAAGGTATCATTCCAGTTTTCTAAAGCTGATTCTGACAAACGATCAGCTTGTAATTGCACCGTAGCTGACAAGTCTTCTGCCATCTCTGGTAAGGCATCTGCTGACTTTTTTAGTATTTTGCGCGTTTCTTTCCCCGATCTCGGGGCAACCAAGATTCCAGTGACTGTTCCTACAAAACTGCCAATCAGCATTCCGGCAAGAAATAGGCCGCTATTATTATTCTTAGACATTATTTTGCCTCTCGCTATAAAATCTATTGTAGGCAGAAAAGGACTAAGAAGACACATAAATCCTGAAAATTTAGAATTTAAAATTTAGAATTTAAAATAAATCTCTATATAGTTAGCATACTTCTATTGTTAAGATCGTCTGATCATAGTAATTATAATTTTATTCTAAAATTCAGATTCAGATTTTAAATTGTAATGTAATAATACTCAAAGGTTATGGTTAATACAACGGAGATTAGATATTAATGGCAAGGTTAGCGCTACTGAGTGTATCAGACAAGACAGGAATTATTGATTTAGCTCAACAATTGGTTGAAAAATTCGGTTTTGATTTAATCAGTAGTGGCGGAACGGCTAAAGCTTTACAAACTGAAGGTTTACCAGTTACTAAAGTCAGTGACTATACTCAATCACCAGAGATTTTGGAAGGAAGGGTTAAAACTCTTCATCCTCGTATTCATGGGGGCATTTTAGGAAGACGGGATCTGCCCCAAGATATTGAGGAAATGGAGTCTAATCAAATTCGTCCTATCGATTTAGTGGTAGTTAATCTTTATCCTTTTGAACAAACCATTGCTAATCCTAATGTGACAGTAGCTGAAGCTATTGAAAAGATCGATATTGGTGGACCGACTTTATTAAGGGCAGCTGCCAAGAATTATGCCCATGTTACGGTCTTATCTAATCCTAAATATTATCAGACTTATTTAGCAGAATTAGCCAAAAATAATGGGAAAATTTCTCTAGAATTTCGGCAAAAAATGGCAGGTGAAACCTTTGCTTTAACTCACGGTTATGATGGGGCAATAACTAATTATTTTATGAGCATTGCTTCGGAGGACGAATCTTCTTTAACCAGTCGTTTTACAGTATCAGGAACTCAATTTCAATCTCTACGTTATGGAGAAAACCCCCATCAAGAAGCAGTTTGGTATCAAACTCGAACCCAACCTTCAGGATGGACTTCTGCTACTAAATTACAAGGTAAAGAACTTAGTTATAATAATTTAGTTGATTTAGAAGCAGCGAGACGAATTATTGCTGAATTTCAACCTGAAGAACCGGCTGTGGCAATTCTTAAACATACTAACCCCTGTGGTACGGCAGTGGGAAATACCTTAGCAGATGCCTATGAAAAGGCCTTTAATGCGGATTCTATTTCTGCTTTTGGCGGCATTGTTGCAGTTAATCAACCCTTAGATCAAGACACAGCTACTTTATTAACTAAAACCTTTTTAGAATGTGTAGTTGCCCCTGGTTGTGATGAAGCAGCTAAGGCTATTTTGACTGCTAAATCTAAAGTCCGAGTTTTGCTTTTACCGGATTTAATTGCAGGACCAAAACAAACGGTTAAAGTTATTGCAGGAGGGTTATTAGTTCAATCATCTGATGACGCAGTGGACACTCCTGATAGTTGGAAAATTGCTACAGAAAAACAGCCAACACCTGAACAATTAGCGGAATTATTGTTTGCTTGGAAAGTGGCAAAACACGTCAAATCAAATGCCATTGTTGTGACCAAAAATCGCACAACATTAGGCATAGGTGCAGGTCAAATGAATCGCGTGGGTGCGGTTAAAATTGCCCTAGAAGAAGC
>DLXW01000030.1:27318-31519 GCA_003448685.1 Cyanothece sp. UBA12306 | reverse complement strand
AATAACTTCAAAAATAGAGCTTTATTATTCTGGCATTTGACTAATAGTTTAGCATAGTATGTACTGTAGAACCCGATTTTATTACCACAGAAGAAATGCCTCCTTTACTAGAAGCTGCGGAAAAAGAAGGGGTTAAAATTCTTTGGGTTTATCTTAATTACTGTCACTATAAATATACAGCCTTAAAAAATCTTCAGGCAACCCATAATATTGCTGAACCCCTAGAAGCACTGTCTAAAGTAGAGCAAAATAAAATTTTGTTTGAGATTAGTGACGAGATAATTAACGCTCTTAAGGAAGAAAATAATCAAGTTCTTGCTTGAAAATAATTAAATCAAAGCCTTATTAATAAACTTGAAATTTGCATGAGGTATTGAGAATGTTTAACCTACCTCTGATGACTAAATTACAGCAAATAAAACAGCAATTTTCCCCCGATGTTGAGGCGATAACTACTTCAGAATTTCAAGACAGTCCCTACAAAGGATTAATGCCTTATCTAGAAGAAGATGCCCCTTACTTTTTTGGTCGCCAAAAGTGGACTCGGATCATCACCGATAACCTCATGTCCTCTCGTTTGACCGTCCTCTATGGAACCAGTGGAGTAGGTAAAAGTTCCCTGCTGAGGGCAGGTGTTGCCTATCAATTTAATCAGTTAATTGGTAAGAATTTACAAGAGTCAAACTATCCCGAATTAGCGGTTGTTGTCTTTAATACTTGGCCCGATGATCCCATAGCAGGGTTAGTGGAACAAATAGAAAAAACAATCACAACAATATTTCCAACAGTTGAAGTTCCAGAACCAGGAGATTCTTTGACTCAAACCTTAGAAAACTGGACGAAAGTTTTGGTCAGAGAAGAACAAGGAAGTGGTAAATTATTTATTATTCTTGATCAATTTGAAGAGTATTTTCTCTATCATAATCAGGAAATGGGAGAAGAAACATTTGCTGCTCAATTTTCTGAGGCTGTTACTAAAACTGGGCTTCCTGTTAATTTCCTAATTTCTATTCGTAAAAATGCCCTAGCAACTCTTGACTTTTTTAAAGGAAATATCCCTAATCTTTTTGCCAATTATTTAGGTATTCCCCCTCTGGATCAACAATCAACTGTTGATGCTATTAGAAAACCGATCCGAATTTTTAATCAACAAAAAAAACTCGATCAACAAGCGATCGCTATTGAAACTGAATTAGTGCAAGCAGTGATTAAACAAGTTACCGTAGATAAAATTTCTCTGGGTAAATCAGGAAGCGGGATAATTGAAGCAGCAACGTCAACAGAAAGGGTGATTGAAACACCCTATTTACAACTGGTAATGACTCGTTTGTGGGAAGAAGATATTATTAAAAAACAAGGAAATCGTCTGCAATTAACTACCTTAAATAAACTTGGTGGAGCAGAAAATATTGTTAAAAAACATCTAAGTCAACGGATGAATCTGTTATCAGTAAATGAGCGTGATATTGCCGCCAAAGTCTTCCAATATTTGGTAACACCAGGGGGAACTAAAATTGCTTATCCTGTTCTACAATTAGCCCAAGAAATAGCAGTAAATCCTCAAAAAATTCAAGCATTACTCCAAAAATTATGTCAACGTCAACAGTATATTTTACGAGCTGTTGGACCATCCCCTAAGGAACCAGAAGTAGAAAGATATGAGATTTTTCATGATACTCTTGCTTCTGCTATCCTTGATTGGCGACAAAAATATCAACAACGACAAGAACGCAATAAATGGCGTTTAAGAACTTTGGGAGCATTGGTTTTCGCCTTAATTATGACAGGATTATTAGGAATAGCTGAATATCAAAGACTTCAAGCAAGAGTTAGTGAGATAAAGGAAATTCTTTCTCATTCAGATTCTCTGGTAGTTGCTGAACGACCTTTTGATGCTTTGGTTGGAGATTTAATAGCTTATAAAAAATTTAAACAAACGGAGCAAGATTTTAGAGTCAAAATTTTACAATATTTCCGTCCTGATATTGAAGATAAAAAGCATCAACTTGAAGAACATATTCAGCAACTTCTACAACTAGGATTAGTCCGAGTTAATGAACGTAATCGATTAATTATTTATGACAAACAAGTTTTTGATGACAAACAAGTTTTTGATGTCAACTTTAATCACAAGGGAAATATTTTAGCAACTGCGAGTCAAGATGGGACAATTAAAGTCTGGAATCTTGATGGTAAGCTTCTTGAAACTCTGATATCAACAACTACGAGTCAAGATGGAACAATTAAAGTCTGGAATCTTGATGGTAAGCTTCTTGAAACTCTGCCGCAATCTGATAGAAATAAGTTACGATTTTGGAGAGTAATATTTAGTCCTAACGATCACTTTTTAGCAGCAGCTAGTCAAAGTGGAAAAATTTATCTCTGGAGTATTGATGATAATAATATTGAAGCAATTAATATTCAAGAAATCAAACCACTTGAAGTTGATCAAGTTACGATTTGGGATCTGAATTTTCATCCAACAGAACCGATATTAGCATCAGCTAGTAGTAAGGGTACAGTGAAACTTTGGTATTTTGATAGACAACAATCTCAATGGGAACTAATGGACAGTCTTGAAGCTTCAGAAATTTATGGAGATAATATTCCTGAAAAAAAAGTTATTCGTACTCTTAGTTTTAGTCCTAATGGTAATATTTTAGCTACTGGTAGTGATACAGGTATTATCAAATTATGGACTTTAAATGATAAAAAGCTTGAACCTTTAAGGACTTTTAAAACCAAACATAATGATTGGATTTGGGATCTTGCTTTTAGTCCTGATGGTCAACTTTTAGCTACATCTTCTCGAGATGGTATCATAAAAATTTGGAGTCTTGATGGTAAAGAAATCACAACTATTGACGAGCAAAAGATACCGATCACCAGCGTTAACTTAGTAGCTTATGGTCAGAATAAAGAAATAGTTATTGTTGCTGCTCTTCATGATGCAAGTATTAAATTTTGGAATCTTGATGGCGAAAAATTACTAACACTAAAGGGACACAAAGAAGCCGTTTGGCGGGCTAATTTTAGCCAAGATTATAAAACTTTAGCAACTGCTAGTAGAGACGGAACAGTTAAACTATGGAACTTAAATTATCAAGAATTATTGGGTCATAAAAGAACTATTAATCAAATTAGTTTTAGTCCTGATGGTAAAACTTTGGCAACAGCAGGGAAAGATAATACCGTCAAATTATGGAGGTTTGATGGAAAAAATATTTACGATCTTGAGTATCTAAAAACAATTAAAGCACATGACAATATTGTAACATCTGTTGATTTTAGTCCTAATGGTTTGACCATTGCTACAGCAAGTTTTGATAAAACAGCTAAACTTTGGAATCTTGATAATGAGGAACCTATAGTAACTTTTGATAAACATATTAAAGAAATATGGAAAGTAGAATTTAATCCCAAATTTCCGATTTTGGGGACTGTGGGAAATGATGGGGATGGAACAGCAAAACTCTGGAATTTTAAGGGTACTTTAACCAGAAATTTTGATAACTTTCCTCAAGAACAAAAACAAGAAAAAAAAGATAAAGTTATCAGTTTAAGTTTTAGTCCTAATGGTAAAATATTAGCGACTGCACGTTGGGTTTCTGCTAATAGTGGAAAAATTGATGTGATGCTTTGGGATGTTAATGGGGAAGAAAAACCTATCAAACAATTTGCTTCTTTCCATAAAAATATGATCAGGAATATTGATTTTAGTCCTAATGGTCAAATGATTGCTACTGCTAGTTATGATGGAACAGTTAAACTTTGGAATTTAGATGGCAAAGATCAAACACCTTACCAAGATAATAATTCTCAAATAACCCATGGTAATTGGAGAATTTGGAGTGTAGATTTTAGTCCAACTGACCAATTCTTGTTAACAGCTAGTGCTGACAAAACAGTCAAACTCTGGACGCTTGATGGTCAACTTAAAAATACTTTCTTTGGTCATCAAGGTTCTGTCATTAGTGCGACTTTCAGTCCTGATGGTCAGTTTATTGCTTCATCAGGAACAGATGGAAGACTTATGGTGTGGAATCGAGATTTAACCTTAGAAGAACTCTTACAAAAGAGTTGTGATTGGTTAGGAGGATATTTAGAAAATAATCCTGATGTTAAACCAGAAAATAAGTCTTTGTGTCAGGATATCATAAAAGATATTGAGCCTCATCAATAGATATAATAGTCAGCAAAC
>DLXW01000030.1:25550-27128 GCA_003448685.1 Cyanothece sp. UBA12306 | reverse complement strand
GTAGATATAATAGTCAGCAAAAGTGACTGCAAAAGTGAGTGATTCTAAATGCCGACCGATCTAATTCTCTTTGTCGCATCGTTATTAGTAGCTTGGTTGATTTTTAGCTGGTTAATTAAAGTTATCAAAACTAGCGTTACTACCGCTATAATAATTGTTATTATTGTGATGTTTTTACAAATTACCTTAGGAATTTCTCCTGAACAATTATGGCATCAAATCATTAATTTACCCCAAAATATTCAACAATTATTTGAACAAATAATAACTCATATACCAGTCAAAATATAGATTAAGAAATATAGGTTCTAGAATAGAATAGTATCCACAGTCTCAAATTCTGATTTCACTAAGTCTCAATGTCTTCCTATGAACCCCTCCACCACAAATATCGCCCCCAAACTTTTGCCGACTTAGTAGGACAAGAAGCGATCGCCACCACCTTAACCAATGCGATCGCAACTAAACGTATTGCACCCGCGTACTTATTTACTGGCCCTAGGGGAACAGGAAAAACATCAAGCGCCAGAATTTTAGCCAAGTCCCTCAACTGTCAAGCAGTCGAAGATCCCACCGCTACTCCTTGCGGTAAATGTGAAGTATGTCGGGCGATCGCGAGGGGTTCAGCATTGGATGTCATTGAAATTGATGCAGCAAGTAACACAGGGGTCGATAACATTAGAGAAATCATAGAAAGGGCGCAATTTGCCCCCGTACAGTGTCGTTATAAAGTATATGTCATCGATGAATGTCATATGCTCAGTGTAGCTGCTTTTAATGCCCTCCTGAAAACCCTTGAAGAACCCCCAGACAGGGTTATTTTTGTCCTAGCAACCACAGATCCCCAAAGGGTTTTACCAACCATCATTTCCCGTTGTCAAAGGTTTGACTATCGACGCATTCCCCTAGATGCGATGGTGAGTCATTTAGGGAAAATTGCCCAACAAGAAACTATTGATATTGCTGAGGATGCGCTAATTTTAGTCGCCCAAATTTCTAATGGAGGGTTACGGGATGCAGAGAGTCTCTTAGATCAGTTAAGTCTGTTATCAGGGACGATCACCCCCGAAAAAGTTTGGGACTTAGTGGGTGCAGTTCCCGAACAAGATCTATTAATTTTATTACAGGCGATCGCCTTAGATAACTCTGAATTAGTTATTGATCGCTGTCGTCATCTAATGAATCGAGGACGAGAACCCTTAGTTGTTTTGCAAAATTTAGCTGGGTTTTACCTAAATCTTCTGATCGCTAAAACTTCCCCTCATCGTAGTGATCTCGTAGCTGTAACGGCCACAACTTGGCAAACATTGTGTACTGAAGCTGAACAATGGAAAGTCCCAATTATTTTACAAGGACAACAACTCCTCAAAGATAGTGAAATTCAACTAAGAAATAGTACCCAACCCCGTTTATGGCTAGAAGTAACTCTTTTAAGTTTATTGCCTTCTTGTCTGAAATCAACAGTTAACCTACCCAACTCAACCAAAAATGAAAGTCCGTCTATCCTACCGGATAAAGAAAGGAAATTAGAAGTTAATCTTTCCTCATCTACATCTTCAACTCAACCAACTCAACCAA
>DLXW01000030.1:4450-25298 GCA_003448685.1 Cyanothece sp. UBA12306 | reverse complement strand
CAACTCAACCAACTCAACCAACACAATCAACTCCCCAAACACAACCAACACAACCAACTCAATCAACACAACCAACTCAATCAAATTCTTCAAAAACTGACATCACTAAAATTTGGTCAGCAGTTTTAGGGCAATTACAACCTTTTACCAAAGGTTTAGTCAATTCTCATTGTTATTTTCTTAATTTGGATGGATCAGCTGCTTATATTGGTGTTCGTAGTCAAGGTTTACTCAAATTAGTTCAAGGAAAAGTTCCTGATCTTGAGACAGCTTTTGAAAAGGTTTGTCAAAGAAAAATTAAGATTAATCTCAAAGTAAATTCTACTCCATATAAAGAAATTTCTAATAATTCCCAACCCACTAAAACTTCGCCTCCAACTGTTCTACCATCTCCGATAAATCCTGAGTCAGTTAATAATAACGAAAATCGACAAAATATTAAGCCCGAACCTTTTGTTAATTCTCAGAATAATTCTACGCCTAAAGTTCCTGAAATCAAAATAAATGTACCAATCGAAAAAGATAATAATCTTCGTGATCAAGAATCTGATCAAATTGATTTGGATAATATTTCAGATGAAGAAATAAAAAAAATGGCAGAAAAATTCGCTAAAATTTTCAACGGAGATATAGTTGATTGGTCGCAACAATCTAACAATGAAAATATTGAGCAATCTAACGATAATCAAACAATAATAGAAAAAGTTTCTAATTTATCCTCAACCAAAGATCAAGAATTAATAATTCAGACAAGTGATTCTCAGGAGAAAGATCAGCGAATCGAAGAAAATATAAACAAAAAAAAATCAGAAACTATAGACAATAGCGTATCAGATTTACCCCAAGCAACAGTAAAACCCGATACTAAATCTAATTTATCAGCAAAAAAAACTCTAATAACTAATCGACCAGAAATCTTAGAAGATCAGGAAAATCTTGATTTTTGAACCTAAGCAAGTTTAGAATGAATATAATATCAACAGTTAAATTGACTAAATAAAGAGAGATACTATGTTAATCTTACCTGGTGCAACCGTACGAGTTATTAATCCTGATGATACCTACTACAATTTTGAAGGGTTAGTACAACGAATTAGTGATGGCCAAGCTGCTGTTTTATTTGAAATGGGAAACTGGGATAAACTCGTCACCTTTGAACTTAAGGAACTAGAAGTATTTGATCCGGTAGCAGCTAAGAAAAAAAAGTAACTAAAACCCTTACTTAGTCTGATTTAGCCAACATCTAGCAAATCACTTCTAAACCTTAAAATCTAAATACTCCCCGCACTCACTCAACTAAAATATTGATACACCTAACTGAAAACTGCTATCATGCGTCTTCCCCTACCTCAATTTGTCTCAGATAGTCGCCAAACAGATCATATTGCTGAAGTGATTGAGACATCTACCACTGAATTTTTAGCCCAATGTCTTGAACCAGAAGAATTAAATTTTCCTGTAATGCCTCCCTTTGGTAGTTGGGTAAAATCCTTTGATGAGGAATCGGGTAATAAAATCTATGCCATTGTTACCTATGCTACCACTTCTCCCATTGATTCGGTACATAGGGCTAGGGCATTAGGGTTATCCTTAGCAGATTTAAGAGAACAACAACCCCAAATTTTTGCTATGCTTAAAACTGAGTTTAGGGCAACTCTAGTGGGTTTTGAAACCCCAGAAAATTCAGTTAATGGTAATGGAAAACACCTAGGAAAAATTTATCAATATTTACCTCCTCGTCCCCCTCAAATTCACCAGGGAGTTTATCAATGTCAGACAGCAGAAATAATTAATTTTAGTAATAAAATTGACTTTTTACGGATTCTTTTACAAGTAAAAAATTCACCTCCTGAAGCATTAGTAGCAGCAGCCATTCGAGAAATTTATTTATTACGAAAAGCCGATAGAAATTGGTTAGTAAAAGTCGGACGCAATTTAAGTATTTTACTTAAAGATGACTACGATCGTCTACAGTATATATTAAGCCAAGTAACTCTTTGAATCGCCGAACTTTAATTATTATTGTTCAGTTTGCTTTTGTTTATTTTCTAAATCTTTCAGAATTTTAAGATATTTTCTTCCTTCTTCTGTAATCCAAAAATAAGTTCTTAGATTAAACTGGTTTGAGCCATGATGTCTCATTTTCCATAAATCATCCTTATTATTTTCTTTGACAAATCCATGTTGACATAAGCGCACCATTTCTTGTTCAAGAAAGTGAGTGTATGTAGCATAAAGATTATCGTCTCTTCCCGCAAGTCTTTCAAGTTGTGTAAGTTCACCTTCAGTCAAAACGTGCTTAGCGATTTGATTAATAATTGTGATATCTTCTTCTACTTTACTAAATCTGGCTGAAACTCCTTTTTCTCCAATAGCAATCACCTCTACTTTTTCAATTATTCCTAATGAAAAAATTACAAATGTAGCTATTAAAATTACATCTGGTGTTGTTATTTGATAATTCTTGAAAATCATACGATAAAAAATAATCCCGACAAAACAGATAAGAAGTATGTTAGGAATAAGTCTCATTAAAGCCTTTAATTTTTCCTGATTTTTTTTGCTTAACATTAGCTGGTTGAGTTGGAGTAGGATTAAATATGGTTAGGTAAACGTACAGATTCAAATATATGTTGTGGGTTTAAATATCCAATCATACGTCTGGTGACTGGTGACTGGTTTAATTTCCCCATTTTCGTAACAAATTAGAATGGGTTTTAGAAAGAATATCAAATTCCAAACTTTTACCTTCCTTAGAAAATATAGAACGGCGAACTGTATCTAAATCAAATAAAATTTCCCTTTGTGAGGCATCCCTGACTAAACTTTCAATCCATCCTACCACCACCAACCTTACCCCATCAGTTACAGGTTCAACCCTATGTAAAAAACTAGAAGGATAAACAATCATAGATCCTGCTTCAAGTTTATAAGAAGTTTCTGTATCAGTTCTTTCAATAACCAATTCACCCCCTGAATAACTATTAGGAGAACTGAGAAACAAAGTAAAAGAAACATCAGAACGCAAAAATTCCTGATTTCCCATAAACCCATTATCTGTGTGACTACCATAAGACATACCCATTTGATAGCGACTAAATAATAAGGAGTGAATACGCTTTGGTAAAATAGCCATTCTCAATAAAGTATTCCGATTTAAAGCTGTTTTAATCAATTTTTGTAATTTTTGCCATTCTGAACTGCTTTTGTCTAACTGTTGGGTATTTTTTACTAATTTTGCGTGCCATCCAGCCGTAGTTTTTCCCTCCACAAAAGTAGCTTGGGATAAAGTTTCAAGTACATCCTTCAGTTCTGAGGGAGTTAATACCTCATTAATAGATAAAATCATCCTAAAAAGGTTTGTTTAAGCTTAAGTTAAATATTATCTTAAATTCTATTGCAAAAAATAAGTATTTTTATCTACAATAAAATCTTCTATATTTTTTTAGGAGATTAGTTATGTACTCAAAAACAATGCAATTATTCTTAGCCCTTGGTTTAGCTGCCACTTTAGGGGCTTGTGGCGGTGGCGGTGATCAAGCGACTCCTGACGGGGCAGACAATGGAGAAACCACTGAAGAACAAGCTAGTCCTGCTTCAGAAGGCGACGAAGGCGGCGAAGGCGGCGAAGGCTAGATTCTCAAGTCAATCCCACGTTAATCTAGCCTTAGCGTGGGAACAACCTGGAGGTTTAATGTTGCTAGGGATTATATTAGTGATAGGTATAAAATTCTTAAGTTAAGTTAACCATCATGGCTTTATTTGGATTCGGCAAGAAATTAACCCTCCCTACCCCTGAAACAGCTTTACCTGGGCGGACAGAAGCAATGCCCGTTCCAGCCTCTCACTATGTCAATGGTAACCAGTTGAAACCCCCTTTTCCTGATGGACTAGAAACAGCTATGTTTGGTCTAGGATGTTTTTGGGGTGCAGAAAGGAAATTCTGGCAACTAGAAGGAGTATATACCACTGCTGTGGGTTATGCTGCAGGAGTGACTCCTAATCCCAACTATCGAGAAGTTTGTAGCGGACTCACTGGTCATAATGAGGTGGTATTAGTGGTTTTTGACCCTAAAATTATTAGTTATGAAGAACTTTTAAAAGTATTTTGGGAAAGCCACGATCCTACCCAAGGAATGCGCCAAGGAAATGATGTGGGAACTCAGTACCGTTCAGGAATTTATGTTTACTCTCGAGAACAAAAAAAAGCAGCAGAAGCTTCTTGCGAAGTATATCAAAAAGCCCTGAATAAAGCAGGATATGAAACAATTACTACCGAGATTCTAGAAGCCCCCGAATTTTACTATGCAGAAGACTATCATCAACAGTATCTAGCTAAGAATCCTAACGGTTATTGTGGTTTAGGAGGAACTAATGTAAGTTGTCCTATTGGACTAAATGTCTAGTCTTAATTCAATAATTATGGCAATCAGTGAACAGTCATAGCAGAAGTTACCAAATCACCAAGTCAGAAGTATTGATGAAAGTTCTTTCTTAACCATCTTGGCAATTTCTATAACAGTGCTTGATTTTAACTGGTAACTGGTAACTGTTCACTGTTCACTGTTAACGACCATAGCCTGGAACTTGAGGTCGCTGCATTCCATAATTGGGTTGCTGTGGTTGTCCATTAGGTTGATTGTATCCCTGGGGACTATTCTGACCATAAGGGGAGATTGGTTGTACTGGTTGGATCGGGTAAACATTCGGATTACCATATCCTGGTTGTGTCTGCTGCACAGGAGGCGCAACATAAGCATTAGGATTACCTGGATAAGCTTGATAAGGCGATTGAGTTTGAGTTGGGACTTGATTGATTGGATTTGAAGAGGTTGGGGATGAATTATTGATCGATGATGGAGCAGAATTAATAGTAGAGTTAGATGAATTTTCCGAATATACCCGTTCCATGGCCTTGTTTAACTGATTTTCCTGAACAGGGGCAATCTCAACAGGTTTAAGATTAGGAATAGTTTCAGCTTGATTACTATTATTTGGGGTGGATAAGGGAGGAAATAAGGAATTGGGATTTTTATTATAGGGGAGTAGTGGTTGAAATAGTTGAGGTAACTTTCGTTTAGAGACGTTGTTATTTTGATTATTAGACTCTGATAAGGGAGTAAGTTCCGATAAATTGCGAGGGGCAACAGGAGTTTCAGGGTCATCAAGATCTAAAGATTTGGGTAATGGTAGGTCACGATCATTGTTTTCTAAGGATAGAGAATCATTTGAAGGGCTAATAGGGGAATTTATGGCTGAATTTTGGCCATTAATACTATTATCAAGATTATTAGGTAATCCCTCATTGAGATCAGGCCCTGGAGGAGAAGTAGTCCCTAACCATTCTGGATGAAGTTCATACTGCCATAAAGTTAAGGCAACAATGGAAATAATACCAATGGGTGCCAAAAATACCAAACTACCGAAGGGTTTAAGTCCAGCCACAAAGTAACGAAAACTAGAAGAAGATTGCTTAGGCGATCTCATGCGATTATTACCAGATTTAACTCTTACCCTTTAAAGTCTAACTTATGATCCTTCTTAGACCCTAATCGTTCATGCCTATTTCATAAAAATACAAGCTAAGCTAGATAGGTGAGTCCTAAGACTTATCGTTCGATAGTAGCCAAGAGGGGTACCCTAACTCCATGCTGCGAATTATCACTCACTCTACTGAGGTTCAAGCGGAATTACAACGCATTCGCCATCGCACCTATGATGATGAAATTCACAAACAAGAAGTAATCGTCCGAAAAATTTTAGAAACTGTTAAACAAAGAGGTGATTTAGCTTTTATTGAGGATTTGGAACTACCATTGACTAAACAAAAATTAAGGGTTTCTGGTTCTGAACTAGATGCGGCTTATCAACAAATTTCTAAGGGTTTACTTGATGGTATCCAATTAGTTTGTCAACAACTCCAATCTTTTCATCAACAACGTCTACCAAAATCGTGGGTAAAATTTGAAGAGGATGATGTGGTAATAGCTAAGCGATACGCTCCTCTCAATTGTGCTGGACTCTATATTGCTGGCGATCGCAGTTCCCATATCAGTCGTGTACTGATGCAAGCTATTCCCGCTCAAATTGCCCAAGTTCCCCGCATTGTTTTAGTCACTCCTTGTGATCATAACCAAAAAGTTGATCCTGAGATTTTAGTAGCAGCCCAAGAAGCGGGTGTTCACGAGATTTATCGCTTAGGGGGAGCGGCTGCTATTGCTGCTTTGGCCTATGGCACAGAAACCGTACCCAAGGTTGACGTGATCACAGGTACTGGAGATCTTGAGGTGACTTTGGCTAAAAAAATGGTTTATGGAACGGTGGCTATTGATACACCCCTCCAGGCTTCAGATTTAATGATTATTGCTGATTACTATAGTAATCCAATCCAGATTGCTGCTGATTTATTAGCTCAAGTGGAACAAGATCCCACAACGACAATAGTTTTACTTACTCCTGATTTTGGTTTAGCAGAAACAGTTCAAGAGCAAATTTTAGAGCAATTACAACAATATTCCCCTAGCATTCTCACAGAAAAAGCGATCGCTCATTATGGGTTAATTATTGTGGTTGACTCTTTAGAACAAGCGGTTACCATTGCCAATCAGTTTGTTCCTCAATATCTCATGGTCGACATAGCTCAACCTTGGGATTTTGTTGAGAAAATTCGCCGTGCAGGAACAATTATGATCGGTTCGGCTACTCCCAAGGCGATCACAGATTATTTGGGTAATTCTGAGGTGATTTTGCCTACTGGTGGGATGGTGCGTTCTGCTTCTAGTCTGGGGGTGGAAACTTTTCTTAAAAAGTCAAATCTGATTCAATATTCGCCAAAGGCATTGAAAAAACTCTCAGACACCTTACAATTACTAGCCGAAGCTGAGGGTTTGTCCGCTAATGCAGAGGCCGTTCGGATTAGAGTTGAAGGGGAACGAGGATTGGGGAACACAGAAGAAAATAGGGGGTAAGCTCCAATTTTTTAGCCCAAAAAAGTCTAAAATGAGGGCAAGAGTTTTTTTTCTAAGAACTTCTGTTCAACAAAATCAAAAAATAAAGCGGTTTCATTAATTTCTATTACGCCTTTTTTGAGCAAATCATCTATTTCAAAAGTTACCTCTAATACCTTAAGTAGAGTATCTAATGCTCCTTGATTATTAATACCAATAGTTTTATTTTTAATCCGATCAACAAATTTTAGTTTAGTTTCGATGAACTTGTTAGATGTGTCAACAGAATTAGTTAGTGATCCTTGTCGTCTACAATAATGGTGTAAAGATTGAGGAAAATGATAAATTTCCTCGATCAAATCGTAGCATTGCATGACAAAAAGAAGGTCTTCGAGACAAGGAACATCGACATCATAAACAAGATTGATCTGATTTCGATCCCAAACAATCATGCTCTGACTGCAAAAGTTGATAAAAGGATATTCATGGGAACGTATCCCTCGTTCGTGAACTTGATCTCCTATTGTTCTTAAATAAGCGCCGGTTTCTAGATAGACAGCTAAAGCACAAGATGCCATGCCATATTCTTTAACTTTTGGTACCATTAGAGCAAGCTTGTCTGGTAAGAAATAATCATCACTGTCAAGCAGAGCAACAATATTCCCAGAAGCAGCTTTTAGACCAATATTCCTGGCGTAGGATGGGCCACTACCGTTTTTTTCTGTACTCAGAAACTTAAGACGGGGATCGAAGAAAGAATTTTGTTGACAAAAGGATTGATAATCAGCCAAATCATCGGCAATAATTAGCAGTTCCCAAGATTGATAATTCTGAGTTAATACACTTTCAATGGCTTTAGAAAGATAGGGTTTAGAATGATAGCATGGAGTAATAATTGAAACAAGATCCATATCAATATATTTGATAATTTTGCAAGGTAAATTTATTTTCGGATATTAGAATTGACCATTAAACAATCAAATTCAATAACTCTAAGTGTAGATTGATCGTAATTAACAGGATACATACCAGCTAATTCAAATCCAGCCTTTTCAAACAATGAGATACTGTTGATTAAATGAGGCATATCTTGATAAATGGGGACAACAGAAATCTCGCTTTGTAAGGCTGATATCATTGTTTGTATCTCTCCTAGTCCCATAAAGACTTCTAAATCATAACCTTGAGTGTCGATTTTTAAATAGATTCGAGCTTGATCTATATTTTCTATTTTTTCGGGTAAAACTTGATCAAGTCTACGGACTATAACCGTTTCCTTTCCCCTTCCTACTGAACTTTGACCAAACTGCTGCTCACACCAAGAATTAGATTGTAGAAATGATGTAAAAACAGACTGATCAGCAATATTTATAGTTTTTTCTCCATTTTGTTTTCCCAAAGCTATCTGGTGAACCTCCCACTCAGAATCATTATCAGAAACTTCTTTTAAGACTTCAAAAGCACTTGATAAAGGTTCAAAAGAAATAATTCTACCCTGATAATCAAGCTTTCTTAAATCTTGAGCAAATTGACCTATATTGGCCCCCACATCTAGAACAACATTGATTTGATACTTTTCTAGGATAGTTTTTAATCTCAGTTGACGTAAGTAGTCATATATTCCCTTGTTTTTTTCCATTTCACAAGCGTTTTTTTCCATTAAAAGCAAGCTTCCTGGAAAAAGACATTCTATTTCTACATTATCCTTGCTCAGTGCAAAATAATCTTTGCCACAATCATGAAGTTTATAGCCACTAATAGTTTTAATAACTTTCTGCAAAAAACGATTAAATCCGCTCATAAAAAATAATTCTTTTCTACATAACTATGAAGCTTTTTTCCAAATTCGAACTCTACCATCGGCAGTACCCGCAATTAGCAATTGACCATCATCACTTAAAGCCAAAGATAAAATAGAACTAGGGTTAAACTCAGAAACATCATTAATTCCCAGAACGGAGATCGCCTCCCGACGACTCGGATGCCAAATTCTTACATAACCATCAGCCCCCCCACTAAACAACAGTTGCTCCTCTTGATTAAACACTAAAGCCTTAACCTGACCATTATGAGCCTCAAGGGTCCGCACCGGTTGCAGAGGACGGCCAGCCCCAAAGCGACTAGCATCAAGTTGCCACAATTTAATCGTACCATCGACACAACCCGCTGCCAAAGCTTCTCCGTCGAGACTAAAAGCTAAAGATTCTACCGAAGAAACATTACCCGCCAAAAAGCCAATTTGTTTCCCACTTCCCAATTGCCAGAGGGTTACTCTACCATCGCCACCTGCACTAGCAATTAATTCCTCAGCACTATAAACGGCGATCGCATAAATTGCCCCTAAAGGATCATAAGAACTACATTGCATTTCTCCTTTGGGCAATTTCCATTGTTTAACGGTTTGATCATAACTACCACTAACCAAAAGCAAGGGATGATTAGATAAAGCCAAACATTGAACCGAACCTGTATGTTGAGTTAAAGTCTCTTCTAAACTCAAGGTTATATTATCAGAGTCTTCAGTATTAACCGACCACAATTTAATCGTGTGATCAAAACTTCCCGTGGCAATCTGATAATGAGACTCAGAAGTTTCCACTTGATCAAATACTACCGCTAATAATCCTTGAGTATGGGCTGTTGTCTGACTCTTAAGAGTGCCTTTTGCCAATTCCCAAATCCGTAAAGTTTGATCCCAACTGCCACTGAGAAGCCATTTTCCGTTAGAACTGATGGCCAAACAACTAACAGCATCATCATGACCGATAAGGGGTTCGACTTCATGCCAAACGGGGATATCAGGAGCCTGGGAAACAAAGGAGGTGGGAGCAACAATAGGAAGTTGGGTAGTCACTTGGGAGACGTTGAGTCTTTTAGTCGAAGAATCATCAAAAGATAATATTTCTGCTTCTGAAGGAATTACTATTTCGGCTGCTGGGTCTTCGATTTGCCGAATGATTGTCTGTAGATTTTGTTTTAATAAAAGATGAGACTTTTCTAGATGCTCAATTCTTTCAGGTAAAACTTGGGTATTGAGATATTGAACCACGCTGTTGAGAGATTGCTCAAGACTGACCAGGTTTTCCTGAAGACGGGCGATCGCTCGTCTTTCTGATTCTTCTGAGGAAACAGTAGGGGATAGGGGAGCAACGGAAATCTTCAGGTTCTCCAAATCTTGGGAAATTTGACGTTTGATTTGTTTCTTCGTCAGTAGAAGTCGCTGATTACTGAGATATTGCCAGCGAATGCGGTTAAGACTATTTAAAATTAAACCACAAGTGATCAATGCTAACGGCAATAACCAATTTTGATCGGCTATGGCTACCAACAACAAGATTACTGCCATTCCTAATGCTAAGAATTCAGCAACTTCAAGCCAGTGCAATTGTTTGAAGTTCATGGTGTTTTATGGGCTGAGTTGGTTAAAATTGGAAATTTTCTCCTAAATAATACTGTCGCACTAAGTCATTGGAGTAAAGTTCTTCGGCACTGCCTGAGGCCAAAATTTCGCCGTCACGCATAATATAGGCTCGGTTAGTAATGGCTAGAGTTTCTCTGACATTATGATCGGTAATCAAAATTCCCATTTCGCGATCGCGTAATTGGGCAATTAGGGTCTGTATTTCTGACACTGCAATCGGATCAACTCCGGCAAAGGGTTCGTCTAATAAAAGAAATTGAGGACCTTGGAGTCCTACCGCTAAGGCTCTAGCTAGTTCGGTGCGCCGTCTTTCTCCCCCTGAAACTTGAGAACCTTGGGTATTACAGATTTTTTCTAAGCGAAACTCTTTGAGTAATTGGTAAAGGCGGTTACCCCTTTCTCGAAAAGGTACTTCTGTTTGTTCCAAGGCCAATTTAATGTTTTCTTGAACACTTAAATGGCGAAAAATACTAGCTTGCTGAGTCATATAACCAATGCCTAACCGCGCTCGTTTATTGAGGGGTAAGGTGGTGACATCTTTTTGATGGAGCCAAACTTTGCCGCTATTGGGCTTAATTAAACCAGTGGCAATATAAAAGGTGGTAGTTTTTCCTGCACCATTAGGACCGAGAAGTCCCACAATTTCTCCTGGGGCAACCCTCAGGTTAACCCGATTGACGACGAACCTTTTGCCGTAGGATTTATGGATATTATCTAAAACAAGTGTCATTATTTGAAAGTCAGGAGTAAGAAGTCAATATTGGTGAGTTTTTTGTTATGTATTTCCAGTAATTAAGGATTGAACGGAGGAGTATTTAAAGGGGGTGCTGGCTCAACCGAGGCTGGTTGGGGGCTGTTATTATTAGTTTCTGTAACTAGGTAAATCGATTCTACTTGCTCGCTTGATTCAGGGGTGGCAATAAATCTTCCTTCATCAATGAGATAGGTCATAATTTCTGCGCGCATGGTATTGCCTTCTTGCAAGACATAGACATCCCCTGTAAGTACAAGACGACGTTCTCGACTAAAATACTGCGCTTGGGCTGCTGTTCCTTGAATATCACGGGCTGGATAGAAGATTTGGACATTACCTCTAGCGGTAACTACTCCTGTTTCTGAGTTGGCCTCTTGAATATCAGAACGCACGGTTAGGGGGCTGTTAGGGGCTGGGGTTTGGGCAACTGGTGGGGTTCCTTTAAGAATCATCGATCCTACAGTTAAGGCCAAAATAGTCCCCAGGGATCTCCAAGAATATTTAGCTATCAAGATGGGAACGGACAAAATTACTCTCCTCGTCTAGTCATTTGAAGATTATTTTAACGTGAAGTCTAAATCTCTAGTTGTCATCCCCTAATAATTGACCTAAGAATCCAGAAACCAGAGACAGAACAATTGAACCAAATAAGGCATCTAAAAAGCTATTAATAGTAAATCCTGGGGTAAAATAACTGACTAAAGAAAAAGAAATCGCATTAACTACAAATAGAAATAAACCTAGAGTAAGAAAGGTCAAAGGTAGGGTAAATATAATTAAAATAGGCCGTACAATGGCATTGATTAATCCCATAACAATGGCCGCAATGGCCGCTACAATGAAAGTATTAATCACAATACCTGGAATAAGATAGGCTGTAATCAATAAAGAAATGGCTGTGATCAGCCAAGTTAATAAAAACTTATTCATCAGTCAGTTCCTCCTTCAATCATTTAAGTTTTTTTAACCTTTTTAAG
Organism: Cyanothece sp. UBA12306; assembly: GCA_003448685.1. Classification (GTDB taxonomy): domain Bacteria; phylum Cyanobacteriota; class Cyanobacteriia; order Cyanobacteriales; family Microcystaceae; genus Rippkaea. The sequence goes on along the minus strand of DLXW01000030.1, from coordinate 13,199 downwards.
TGCTGAGACTTTACGCGATCGCCGATAGTTCCTAAAATCATCTGATGGGTATATCTTATATTCTAATTAAAATGAAAAAATTCTCTTGCTTTTGCTATTTATTGCTATGGTTAAGTCTTGGGGGATGCGCTGAGCAAACACCCTCTCGAGTTGCTACCCCAGTTCCATCAAGTGTACCGGAAAAAATCGAGGAAACGGCAATGGAGAACAATAATCCTCCCCCAATGGTGATCGATGCTGTTCGTCAGCAAGTCTCTAAGCTAACAGACGTTACACCCGAACAATTACAAATGAAGGAATCATTGGCTAAAACTTGGCCAGATGGCTGTTTAGGACTAGCTAAAGCAGATGAATTTTGTACCCAAGCTTTAGTAGAAGGATGGCGTATAGTAATTACCGATGGCCAAAAAACTTGGATTTATCGCACTAATGCCCAAGGATCTGCTATTCGCTTAGAATCTGAATCTTAAGAAACTTTGTGGTAGGATAGGGCAATTCCAATTTATTTACTTTAAGTTCAGAAATGTTATTGAATACCACATTATTTAGGCAATCCGTAAGTGTTTTAGTTATACATTCGGTACTGGCAGTAAGTGCGGTTACTGGCAGTTTGCTCATGTCCCCAAAATCAGCAATATCTGCGGCTATTAGTGTTGATTGGGAAGTCCCCGACCCTCCTGTGGGAAACACAGACATAACTGGAGACTTGAATGGAACCACGGTTACTTTTTCCAATGCTGAAAGAAGTTTTATTGGTGGCTTGAATATTTTCTCAGACAGTGATTTTTCTGCTGCTCCCCCATCAAGTAACGAAGTTGTTAATTATTCATTGAATAGCAACTGGACAGCGACCTTTTCCAATCCTATTTCCAATCTTCTGCTCTATGTTGTTCGGTGGCGAGGAGCCGCTACAGGTGTTAATACCACAACTTATACATTCAATCAATCGTTTACCATACTTTCTGGATTAGGGGAGGGAACAGTTTCAGGTAATACCCTAAGTTTCCCAGAAGAAAGTGGTTCGAATAACGGTATTATCCAATTTACAGGTCCGGTTAGCTCCTTATCTGTCTCAACCAATGGGATCAATAACTCTGGGAACAGTCTTACTTTCGGTGTCCAATCTGTCCAATCTATTCCCGAACCCTTAACCATCCTTGGTGCAGGAACAGCCATCAGCTTTGGTGCTTTCTTCAAACGCAAACTTAATCAGAAGAAAAACAGCTAAAGAGGATCAATTCTTTTTTCTCTCAAGACAAACAATTTACCGAAGATTGGAGATTGGAGATTGGAGATTGGAGATTGGAGATTGGAGATTGAAAAGATACAGGTTCCCCAAGTCTTTCAAGAAGGGGAAAATCTAAAATCTACCCTCTAAAATCTATAATTAATCTACGATCTACAACTAGGTTTTGGTAACTGGATTTAGTATCACCAATATTCTTCTGAATTTAAGGAAGTTCCACATTCAACTATGCCTTGATAACTTGAAATAGAATTAGATGATAAATTAATAACCATCCATGCTTCTGGATCAGGAATTTTGTAGGGTGGATTAAGGTTATAGGGAATGGCTGCTTCAAATCCGAATCGAGAATAATATTTAGGATCGCCCAAAACAAAGACTAAGTTTGCATTATTATTTCTCAGAAAACTTAACCCATGCAAAATAAGAGATTTCCCGATACCTTTTCGCTGAAATTTTTTAGTGACAGCCAGGGGAGCAAGGATGAATGAATTTAGATTCTTGCTATTAATTTTAACATGGCTAAAAATAACATTTCCCACTATTTTATTATTTTCTTCAGCAACAAAAGAAAAAATCGGCTTTGCTGTTTCATCTTGCAACAATTCTACAGCAAGTTTCGAGACAATAGTTCCTTCTGGTTCACCAAAAGCATTGAGATGTACCTGCTGTATAATTTGATTTTCTTGTACTTCTGATTCACGAATATTCATATTTTTAAGTCTCAAAATTGGTAATTACAGGAAAATCGTCAAGAATTGGACTTATTCTCTGGTTAGAATACCTAGAGATCTACCCCTACCCAAAAGGCAAAAGGTTTAATGCTTAGAACTTTCTGAAGTTTACCTCCTAGATGGTTTGCTGCTGATAAGGTTAAGAACAATAGGATCGTTAACTTTAATTTAGCTTTGAGTAGCTATCTTAAAAATCTATCAAACATCTCATAGGAGCAATTATGGCCAATTTACTCGAACAATTGCGAGAAGTTACCATTGTCGTCGCAGATACAGGGGATATTCAAGCTATTGAAACCTTTACTCCCCGCGATGCTACTACTAACCCTTCCTTAATTACAGCAGCGGCTCAAATGCCCCAATACCAGAGTATTGTGGATGATACCCTCAGACAAGCTAGGGAAAAATTGGGTAAAGATGCCTCTCCTTCTGATGTAGTTACCTTAGCTTTTGATCGGTTGGCGGTTTCTTTTGGCTTAAAAATCCTCGAAATTATCCCTGGAAGAGTTTCCACTGAGGTTGATGCTCGTTTATCCTATGATACCGAAGCTACCCTAGAAAAAGCTCGCTATTTGATTAGTGAATATGAAGCTAATGGAATATCACGCGATCGCATCTTGATTAAAATTGCTTCCACTTGGGAAGGAATTAAGGCAGCAGAAATCTTAGAAAAAGAGGGCATTCACTGCAATTTAACCCTATTATTTGGTCTTCACCAAGCAGTAGCCTGTGCAGAAGCTAATATTACCTTGATTTCTCCTTTTGTAGGGCGCATCCTCGACTGGTACAAGAAGGAAACTGGCAAAGAATATGCACCAACTGAAGATCCTGGGGTCATTTCTGTCACCACGATCTATAACTATTACAAGAAATTCGGCTACAAAACCGAAGTTATGGGGGCAAGTTTCCGAAATATTGGAGAAATTTGTGAGTTAGCTGGTTGTGATCTATTGACCATTTCTCCTAAGCTTTTAGAACAATTACGCTCGACTGAAGCTGACTTACCCCGCAAACTTGATCCGGCCGTAGCTGCAACAATGGAGATCGAAAAACTCTCTATTGACAAAGCTACTTTCGACAAAATGCACCAAGAAGATAAAATGGCCTATGAAAAGCTCGATGAAGGAATTAAGGGCTTTACTAAGGCACTAGAAAGCTTAGAAGAATTGCTAAAAGAACGCTTAGCACGTCTTGAAGGAGAAGAAAGAGTCTGCAATGCTGCGGTTGATCTTTTCCGCAATTATGACTTAGATGGGGATGGTTTTATTACCCGTGAAGAATGGGCCGGAACCGATGTCGTTTTTGATGCGATCGATACCAACCACGATGGTAAAATTACGGCTGAAGAGATGGCTGCTGGGTTAGGATCTGCTATTTGTTTAGTTTAAGTTTAAACTCTTAGTTTATCATAACAATCGTATGAAGACCCTCGTTAAATTTCTACCTGAAATAGAGATTAACGAGGGATTATTTTTTGACTAACAAATAAGCTGTTCGCTATCTAATTTTTAAACTAGAGTGATATCATGAAAAGCAATAAAATTGTTAGTGTGTTCTAGGGTAGCAAATTGTTGTCCATTAAAAGATAAAGCTTTAGTAATAGAGTTAAAATCAAATTGATTGAGTGAAGTTACCCCAAAACCAGCTTGAGAAATACTAATTTTATCTCCTTGGTATCGATTAAAATCTTTGATAATATCAATGCCTTCTGTAATATAATTGAAGTGAAACGAATCTGCACCTAGTCCACCCGTTAGGGTATCATCTCCCCATCCACCAGACAGGGAGTCACTCCCCCATCAACCATATAAGCTATCATTATAAAAGATCATCTTTTCTGCCTCCTTTTAAGGTATCATTTCCATCGTATCCATACATTGTCCATCTTTTTCCTTTTCGCTTTGCAGTAAACTTATCATTGCCATTAGTCCCATAATAATATTTCATTAGAATCTGTACCTTTTTTAACTACATCTCCAAACTATTTTTTTCATTAGCTTTTTTTGTTGATGAAAATTACAAGTAAACAGTGATTAAAAACACTCTTCTCAGTACAAATACCATGTTTCTATTTTATTGGTTAAGGATTATTACAAAAGATGTTTGATAAAATTCTAGAATATTAACCATAAAATCCCGAGGTAAAACCATGCACACCATGCACACCATACAAACCCAAGTTACAGTTAATAAAGAAAATGAGGAAGAATAACAATACCCTACTTATTTTGAGTATATTTTTCATAATCCTAAACTTAATTGAATATAATTCTTGGACTCTTCTTTTTTGTTTTGATCAATCTTTGATTTAGCAAGATTATATTCCTCAAACCAAGGTTCGGAACTCCCTGGACAGTTTTCATCCCGAAACCACCATTGTTTAAACACTTCTTCTCGTCCATCATTAGGAAGAACAACTTGATAGACTCGGACACGCTTTTTATCTACTTTCTCCGAACCAATACAAGTTAATCCATACCCTATTTTATCTAACAAACGACGAATAATAGTAATAGGACTAGAATTTTTAGCAATACCAATTCCCAAAATAGTTTTGATTTCAGAACGATTTTTGATCGCCATTTTAGCCATGGTTTGTAAATCTTCATCTGTGGGTTTTAATTTGCGTTGATAATCAAGCAATAAAACAGGAACTCCTAATACTTCTAAAGTTCCAATAATTGCTCCCAATTGGCAACTATTAAAATCAGGAATAAATAAACTACCTTCACCTTTATTAATCAATTTTTGAGCGACAATTGTATCCCGATCTGCTAAATAGCAACGACCTATTGTTAGGAAATAATGCAACCTGAGTTTTTGATACCATCCTTGATTATCTAAAGCAACTAATTTAGCAGTAACAGGAATACCATAACGTCTCCCTAAATTGTACTTTTTTAATCTATGACGTTCTACTACTGTTTTAAATAATTGCTTGTTTAAAAGACTATATTCTTGCTCAGTAAGTTCCTCTGCTTTGGCAATTGCTTGACATTCATTTTGATAGTTTTCTTCCCTAACAATTTCAATTGCTTCTACTAATTTTTTAGAAGATTGATTGATTTTATTATTTTGTTTACTATTTTTATCTAGTTTAATTTGAATCAATTGAGCATCTAAATTAAGCGAATGATTTTGATTTCCCAGAATACTTAAAATAGCTTCTCGATAATTAATCATAGCAGCATTAACCCTGACTGCCATTTTTGCCCAACATAATAATGATTCTGCTTGAAATTCTGGATCAATATCCTCTAATGCTTCTAAATCAGATTGTTGTAATAACCGAATATTTAATTGAGTAAACCGATGGTTAGATGTTAGTAAATCAGGAATTGAAGTAGAACCATTTGCCACTTTATTGAACCCATAGGAAGCAACCCAAATATAACGGGGTATATTATCTCGAATTCTTCCTAATGATTGACAAACAGAAGTAGCAGTTTGTATTCCTTGAGCTAAACACCAAACAGAGGTAAAATGATTTTTGATATCAATACTTACCCCTGTCTCAATCGAAGGACTAGCAAGGACAATATCATAGTTTAATAAAATTTCGTTAAGATGGGCAATACACTTGTAAGCAGCATGATTGGGATCAGTTAAAGACTCAGAATCAATTCGCAAAATTTTAGCATTAGGAAATTGTTTTTGTAAGTAAGATTCTAAGTTTTGTGTTCCCCACTTACTGGTTAATTTTTGAGCAGAAAGACAAACAAAAGGTTTTCCTCCTTGCTGAATATGTTGTACTAAATCTTTGACTAATTTTTGGGGGGTAGTTTCTGAATAATTATAAACTTGCCATGATTCTTGTTTAGTTGGTTTCCAAGTATTATTAATAATAAATGGTTTTAAATTAATTCCTGTAAAAGAAATTAAATAATTCAAAGCAAGATCGCTTAAATCTGCATCGGCAATCAATACTTTTCCCTTACCTTCTAAAATATTTTGCATTAAAGTTTTGAGGGATTTTAGGATAGATACTCTATTTTTTTGACAAGTATCTGAATTTAAGCCATGCCATAACACCTGTTCAACTTCATCGATAATAATTAAACTATTTTTCCAATCATCAGCATTAAATTTAGCTTGAGAATTGGGATGGAGAGAATCAATACATAATCCATATCCCAAACATTTATCAACATTATCATTCTGAATTTCAGTAAGATAAGGTAATTCAAAACGTTGACACAGTTGTTCAACCAACTTAATTCGATGTCCAATGACTAATACTTTTTGTTGATTAGAGATCGCTTGCTTAACAATTTTCTCTAAAGCTTGAGTTTTTCCGGTTCCTATCGCCGATTTTATGCCAATTATTTTAGCCTCTTCAGGAATATCTAAATCTCCTAAATATCTACTCTTAACCTCGATATTATAATCATAGGTTAATTGACTTAAATATTGCGCTTTCCAAATTGATAAAGGCAAAGCTTTATCATAAACTTCTTGGAACTGTTTTTCTCCTTTATTGCTAATAAAATCATCAACTCCTTTTCCCCATTTTGGTGACCAAGTAATAACTTTTACTTGGCATCCTGCTTGGGCAAATAAATAACCTAATTTTCTAATGGCAGTATTGACATTTTTAATAGTATTTGGTTTGCTATCTTGATCAAAAGCAATATAGATTTTTCTTCCCGAAATAGCTAGTTTTTCTAATTGGGGAATTAGACGAGATTTTCCGATCCGGTTGCCAAATTCATCCTGGGGAGTTCGATAACCATTATTAATACCAGGAAGGGCGATCGCTGCATATCCTGCTGTTAATAATGCCCCCGCTTTTTTCGCTCCTTCAGTGATACAAATTGGGATAGAAGGATGATTAATAATCCATTGCCAAAATCCTAAATCTGGTAGTTGCTCATTAATATCCTCTGTGGTAAGATAACAATGGTATGATTGGCCTATACCTTGCCATATTTTCAAAGGAACCCGTAAAGCGAAGATACCAGTAGGTATTTGAGGAGGATGCTCATATTTAATTAATTTGTGACGATCATGACTTATCCGAGGAGAATTAGGTTTAAAACAACCCCATAAGTCATCGTTTCCTGTTAAGACATCAACCCCTGAACACCACCATCCTCCTTCTTCTGTATGCTCATAGCGTTTGAGAATAGAGTTACTGACTCTGCCATCGTTACGTCTAGGTAATGCTTCAGAATACAGCAGATAATCCGACGGAGAAGTCCCCTGCAATGCTTTGACATTAAGATTGATTAATTGTTCGTCAACACAACTATTTTGCCATTCTTGTCGATGGTTCATTTTCCCTTCTCCGTTCTTGATGTTATCTCAACAAACTCTATATGTAGTGTTTGGATCTCTCATTTTAGATTAAAGACACTAGATAAGCAAGATACGAATGAACTATCAAGTTCCTGTTAAAAGTGAGTAATAAGATGTGCTAGAATAGGGAGAGAAGTGGGAGAAAACCCGCTTTTTTTTAGTGCTTGAGTAGCAATGACTCATCCTTTGATCCCCCAAATTATTGAATTAGCCACTCCCATCGCCGAAGATTTTGGCTTAGAAATAGTAGATGCCGTCTTTCAGACCAACAAACGTCCGCCAATATTGCGGATCGACATTCGCAACAAGCAAGAAGATACCAGTCTCGATGATTGTGAAAAAGTTAGTCGGGCCTTAGAAGCTATACTTGATGAGTCCCAAGTCATGGGAACTTCTTATGTCTTAGAGATTTCAAGTCCAGGGATTTCCCGAACACTCAACAGTGATCGGGAATTTATTGCCTTTAAAGGCTTTGCTGTAATCATAACTACCTATGCTCCCCATTTAGGCCAGAAACAATGGCTGGGGCGACTCCAGGGAAGAGATCAATCAGCAGTTCATATCAACCAAAAAGGACGAGCGATCGCTATTCCCCGAGAATTAATTGCCAAAGTCCAATTGGATAATCATCGTTAAAAAATACCTAATTTTTAAGTCTTGGAGGTGTATAGTCATGTCCCTTGTTAGTTTACCCGGCCTGGCCAATATGATTGAAGAAATTAGCCAACGGCACAATTTACCCAAACCGGCAGTTCAAGAAGCCTTACGAGAAGCCTTGCTCAAAGGTTATGAACGTTATCGCCGTTCTCAAACCTTAGAACGGCAACAATTCCACGAAGACTATTTTGACAATTTTGAAGTAGAACTCGACACAGAAGAAGAAGGCTTTCGTATTCTTTCGACCAAGAAAATTGTTGAAGAAGTTGATAACACAGACCATCATATTTCCCTGCAAGAAGTGCAAGAAGTAGCCTCAGAAGCCCAACTTGGGGATGAAGTAGTTTTAGACGTAACCCCTAATCAAAAAGACTTTGGGCGTATGGCCGCTATTCAAACCAAACAAGTTTTACTACAAAAATTGAGAGATCAGCAAAGAAAACTAATTCAAGAAGAATTTAACGAAATTGAAGGAACTGTCCTCAATGCGAGAGTGTTAAGGTTTGAGCGACAAGATGCCATCGTCTCTGTTCAAAGTACCTTTGGACAACCCGAAGTTGAAGCTGTCTTACCGAAACGAGAGCAACTCCCCAACGACAACTATCGAGCTAATTCCACCTTTAAAGTCCTCCTGAAAAAAGTTCGTGAAGGTTCCCATCGAGGACCCCAGTTGATTGTTTCACGCAGTGCTGCTGGGTTAGTCGTAGATTTATTTACCGTAGAAGTCCCAGAAATTGAAGAAGAAATCGTCAGAATTGTCGCAGTGTCTAGAGAAGCAAACCCCCCATCTCGCCATGTGGGACCCAGAACCAAA
>DLXW01000030.1:0-4249 GCA_003448685.1 Cyanothece sp. UBA12306 | reverse complement strand
TCGCCGTTGACACCCTAGAAAGGGATGTTGATCCAGTAGGAGCCTGTATTGGAGCCAGAGGATCGCGTATTCAAGCCGTAGTGAACGAACTACGGGGCGAAAAAATCGATGTCATTCGTTGGTCTCCTGATCCCGCCACCTACATCGCTAATGCCCTCAGTCCCGCCCGTGTGGATAACGTAGTTTTAGTGAACCCCGATGAGCGTCATGCCCTAGTTTTAGTAGCAGAAGATCAACTAAGCTTAGCCATTGGTAAAGAAGGTCAAAACGTCCGTTTAGCTGCTCGTCTGACAGGATGGAAAATCGATATCAAAGATACAGCAACATATCAACCAGAAGATAAAGAACAAGAAGTAACCGAACCTGAATCCTCTTTAGAGTTTGATTTAAGTGATCATGAGACAAAAGAGGAGCTCGACAGTTCCAACACCAGTTTATCTCTTGAAAGTGAATAAGTAAGGCTAAGTTAGAAAACCCATGAAGCCTAATTATCGACGTTGTATTAGTTGCCGTAAATTAGCTCTTAAACAAGATTTTTGGCGTATTGTTCGTCTTTATCCCTCTTACGAGGTTAAATTAGATCAAGGCATGGGCAGATCTGCTTATCTTTGCCCTCAAGAGAGTTGCCTTGATAATGCCAGCAAAAAAAATCGGTTGGGAAGGGTTCTTAAAGCAACTGTTCCCAAAAGTATTTACGAAAGCTTATGGGAAAGGTTAGCTTTAGAAGATTGATCTAGAATCAAAAATAGCACTATCCAAGATTAAGCTTGTGCTATGGTCTTAAATCAAGCCAAGCAAGTTGAAGCTTAATTTTAACCAACTTTCGACTCTTACCTTGGGTATAGTGGGTAAGCCTTCTGGCGGGATTAAGGTAAGATCATGATGAAGATGATTTTTGAGATCATAATGATGACAGTTAGATGGAACTGATCAAACCCAGAGCTTACCCATTTATTCAAAGCCAAGGGTCTAAGCCATTGAACCAGCACAAACCTAGTCAGGGGGATAGTGGATGAACAACGCACAAAAAGTTAGAATTTACGATTTATCGAAAGAGTTGAATCTAGAAAACAAAGACATCTTAGAAATTTGCACTCAGCTTAACATTGCTGTTAAGAGCCACAGTAGCACGATTACTGAATCCCAAGCCCAAAGAATTAAAGCTATGGCCGTCAAATATGTTGCCAGCCAAGGGATTAGTCAAGAACCCGAATTGTCCCAACCAGGGGAGCGTAAACAACAAATTTTAGCCATTCATCACAAAAAAATTCACAAAGGTAGTAGTCCTGAAACCCCAACTTCCTCATCAGGCTCTTCTCCCACATTAGTTACCCCCCCTAAACCTCCAAGCAAACCGAAAGAAATTAACCCTGTTACACCCCCTCAAGAATCCCCTCAAGGACAATCGGGGACAAAAAAGCTGACCCCTCCTGCCAAAAAGCCCCAATTGTCAACTAAGCCCCCATCTCCTGTAGAGAAAAAACAGGAATTAGAACCAGCCCCTACTCTTCTACAGCCTCCACAACTTTCCAAACCCTCAGTTAAATCTGCTGAAAAACCCACCTCAGAAAAAGCGGCGCCCAAACCGGTTCCTAAACCTGATTTAACGGCTAAAGTTGAACAGCCGAAGAAGCCTTCAGGGGTTAATGCGCCCACTCCTAAAACTGCCTCGGACAAAACCCCAAGCCGTGGTAAAAAAACTAAGGTCAAAGACAAACCAGAACGACAAAGTCCTGAGACAGCCAAGCCAACCAAGGAGATTGTTCCCCAATTAGTTGCCCCTTCAGTTCAACCAGCCTCGGAAGAACCCGAAGATACCGACCTTCTCGATGATACCCTAGAATCTACCCTCAAACCCAAACCTACCCTTAAACGCCCTACGTCGATTCGACCTCCCAAACGACAGAAATGGGAGGAAGAAGAAGAAGAAGAAGTTAAATCCAAAGCCAGCAAAGCACCTGGTAAAGGCAAACGCCGCTCCAGTCGTGTTGAAGAAGACGAAGATGACTTTGAAACAGAATTGTCTGCTAATCCGATCCCTTTAACAGTAACTCTTTCCACTGCTCGACCTCCTAAACCTAAATCTCAGACCAAGCCTGCTACCGCAGTAAGCAAACCCAAAAAACCCGTACCTAAGCCTGAAACTGGCACAGTACGTGTCAAAGCAGAGCGTCGTGAGCGTCAAGAAATTGTTCAACGTCCCGAGCAGATTATGCTCGATAGCAACTTAACGGTAAGAGAACTAGCTACCCGACTAGAGGTTGCTGAAACCGAAATTATTAAGAATCTTTTCTCTAAAGGTATTGCGGTTAACATCACCCAAACTCTCGATTTAGAAACCGCTCGATTGGTTACTGAAGAATTAGGAGTGGAAGTTATTACTCCTGAAGAAACAGCCGCCGCCGCTAAAAGCACAGAAATGCTCGACGAACAAGATCTCGAAAATCTTCAGCGTCGTCCCCCCGTGGTCACCATTATGGGTCACGTGGATCATGGAAAAACTACCCTACTCGATTCAATTCGCAAAACCAAGGTAGCCCAAGGAGAAGCTGGGGGGATTACCCAGCATATTGGAGCTTATCATGTAGATCTTGAGCATAATGGGGTTACCGAACAAATCGTGTTTCTAGATACTCCTGGACACGAAGCTTTTACCGCTATGAGAGCTAGAGGAGCTAAAGTAACCGATATCGCCATCTTAGTAGTCGCTGCTGATGATGGAGTACAACCTCAAACTCGCGAAGCTATCAGCCACGCCCAAGCGGCTAAAGTCCCGATCGTGGTGGCTATTAATAAAGTTGATAAGCCAGAAGCCAATCCCGATCGTATTAAACAGGAACTCTCAGAATTGGGACTGCTCTGTGAAGAATGGGGTGGTGATATTATTATGGTTCCCGTTAGTGCGCTCAAAGGAGAAAATCTTGATACTTTATTAGAGATGCTCCTTTTAGTTTCAGAAGTAGAAGAATTAGTAGCCAATCCTAATCGTCTATCCAAAGGAACAGTGATTGAAGCTAATCTTGATCGTGCTAGAGGCCCTGTAGCTACTCTGTTAATTCAAAATGGGACTCTAAGGGTAGGAGATGCTATTGTGGTTGGCTCTGTCTTTGGAAAAATTCGGGCTATGATCGATGACCGTGGAGAAAAAGTAGAAGCAGCTTATCCCTCCTTTGCTGTGGAAATCCTTGGTTTGAACAGTGTCCCATCTGCCGGAGAAGAATTTGAAATCTACGAAGACGAAAAAGAAGCTCGCGCAGCCGCCGAACAAATGGCTCAAGAACAACGCCAATCTCGTCTACAACAGTCTATGTCTTCGCGCCGAGTTACCCTCAGCAGTCTCTCGGCTCAAGCGCAAGAGGGAGAACTCAAGGAACTAAATCTGATTCTCAAAGCGGATGTTCAAGGCTCGGCAGAAGCCATTCTTGGCTCTTTAGAACAATTACCCCAAAATGAAGTTCAAATTCGTGTTCTGTTAGCTGCACCAGGGGAAATTACAGAAACAGATGTAGATTTAGCCGCTGCTAGTGGTGCAGTTTTAGTGGGCTTCAATACAACCTTAGCCAGTGGTGCGAGGGCTGCTGCTGATCGTGAAGGGGTAGATATCCGAGAGTACGATATTATCTACAAACTCCTTGACGATATTCAAGGAGCTATGGAAGGTTTACTCGAACCCGAAGAAGTGGAATCTCCTTTGGGACAAGCTCAAGTCCGCGCCGTTTTCTCTGTGGGACGAGGGGCGGTTGCTGGTTGTTATGTCCAGTCTGGCAAAGTGGTGCGAAACCGCTTAGTACGGGTGCGACGTGGTGACCAGGTAGTTTACCAAGGAAACCTTGATTCCCTGAAACGGGTTAAAGAAGATGCTCGCGAAGTCAATGCTGGTTACGAATGCGGTATCGGTATCGATAAGTTCAATGACTGGCAAGAAGGCGACATGATCGAAGCCTACGAAATGACAATGAAACGTCGTACTTTAGCCGGAAAGCAATAACCATAGCTCACATTCAAGGCAACAGGGAACGACGCATCTGGGAACAGGGAAGGCGTGTATCGGGGGATTGAACCCCCGCGCTTCGCACACCGCCAATAGGCGGGGGACTCAGACCCAATGGTTGGTCGAGGGAACGAAACAGACAAAAAACTTAGTTTCTCACAAGAAAAACCCACTGTTGCCCGTTGCCAGATCCGGAGTTCCCTCTCCCGAAGGGAGTTGAAGTTATGCACGAACTCAAAGAAGAGTTTACTGAAATTT
>DLXW01000291.1:11135-13802 GCA_003448685.1 Cyanothece sp. UBA12306 | reverse complement strand
TAATCTATGGAGATGAAAACTGCTTTCAAGAAGTCACAGGAAACACCATAAGTTGGAATATCCTAATTTTTGAACAAAAAATTTTGGATGTAAGATTGCCGATCAAAAATTAAAAATAAGTCCAAAGTCTTTCAAGCAGCAGAAAATCTAAAATCTAAAATCGGGATTAGATTAACTATAGATAAATTTAAGGAAAAATTATCATAATACAGCGACTTTCTCATCTTCTAAATCCGTTAAAATTTTACTTTTTCCAGTAATATAAATATTACCTTCGAGGTCTTTTTTGCCTAAATCTCCGGTTAAAAACCCTCCATTTTGGAATAATGTTTGATTGAGTTCTGGTTGGTTGTCGTATCCAGTGGTTAAAGTAGCACTTCTAATCATGATTTCCCCAATATCATTCGGTCCTAGGAAGTTACCGTCTTGGTCAATAATTTTTATCTGAACGTTGTTGATTGGCTTTCCTACTGAATTATAGGTTAATTCTATATCTGAATCCAAATTCATAGCAACTGAACCGGCTTCTGTAAAGCAATAAACTTGCCTGATGGGAATATTAAACTTCTTTAGGAAACTATAAAATAGTTCTTTTTCAAAAATTTTACCGGGGCATAAACACAATCTAACACTAGATAAATTTGCTCTAGTATCGTCTGGGATATTTGTTAAACTTATCAACAGTTCAGGCAGTCCTGGCAAGATTGTTATTTGTTCTTTTTCGATTATTTCTAAGACTTTTTCCTGATTAAAGTTCCAAGTAACTGTCCTATCATTAATTTCTTGCTCTATAGGGTCTAAAATAATCAAAGTAGCCCCATTATAAATAGCTGCTAATAAGCAATTTTGTAACCCATAGTTATCAAAAAAAGGAACAACAGCTAAGATATTATCCTTTTGATTTATCTTAGTTGTTTGGGCGAAATTTCTGGCTTCATGATATAAATTATATTGAGTCCGACAAACTCGTTTTATGCTGCCAGTAGAATCCCCAGAATATTGATAAATTACTTTTCCTGTATAAAGGGGTATTTTCTCAGAGCCTAATTCATCTTCATTGCTCCAATACTGCCAATCATTATCTACAATGATTAGTTCAATTTTATCCTGATATTTTGCAATAATATTTTGGCAAAAATTCGCCCGTGTAGAATCAGTAATAATCGTACTTGCTTGACTATCTTCAAGATACTTGATAATTTCTTCTTCTTTAAATAAAGGATTAAGGGGTACTACAATTCCTTTACGCAGTACAATACTATAAAATGCCATGACGAATTGAGGGCAATTCGGTAAAAGCAAGACAACCCGATCGCCTTGATTTAAGCTCAGTTCTTCTAATTTTTTGGTGAACTCTACAATGGCAGACCACAATTGTTGATAGCTGAAGGTTTGATTTCGATAAACAATAGCCGGTTTATCAGCAAATGGATAAACCACCTCAAGTAAATTTTTTCCAAGCATTAATTTACGGTAAATACAAAAATTTTTAGTTGAATCTTGTTATTATGATACTCATGATAGCAAATTATCTATAGTTATTGTGTAAGCTGTCTAGATTTCCGTAAATACTTTGATAATTGAAGGATAGTTGTAACATTGAGTAAATTTGAGCAATCATCTAATTGTGGGGCTACTTACCTAAGTTTAGCCACAATCCCATTGTTGGGAGTTGTGTTAGTAGCTCAGTCCCTAGTTGAAGCAATGATGGAATTAGGAGAAGCTAGTGAAGAAGTGTTTCGAGGCGATCGCTTACCTATCTTGAACTTCCCCGACTCTGAACCTAAAGAAGAAGTTTCTTAAAGCATCATTAAATTTCTTCGACTCATCACCGTAAAATGCCCCCTATTACCTAAAAAACAGATACAATAACGGAGGTTAACAAAGTTAGAAACTGTATTGGTAACGGGGATTTCACCCTCGCTCCAAATGGGTTTTTTCTGATCAAGACTTGGTTTTAGACCAAATGCTTGTGGTAGATGGACCCAAATTTAAGAGATAAAATAACTAAAGTAATCCGCAATTGTAGAAAGTTCCTGAGGTTTCCATGAGTTCGCTCCTTGAATCATCTTCATCCATTGTCGAAGAAGTTAACTTTTTTTCGACCTCTGACCTATTCTTACGTCAACGTCTCAAATTAGTTGAAGACCGATGGGAGGCAGTGTTAAGGGCAGAATGTGGACAGGAATTGGTAGATTTGCTCAAACAGCTAAGAACGATGTGTTCCCCTGAAGGACAGGTTAAGGACATTTTACAAAACTCTATTACCGAGGTAATTGAACAATTAGAACTTAATGAAGCCATTCGGGCAGCCCGAGCATTTGCCCTTTATTTCCAATTGATTAATATCGTTGAACAGCATTATGAACAAAGAGATCAACAATTAACCAGAAGGGCTAACTATTGTGATCTTGAAAATAAGCCCGCCAACGGTCAAAATTCAGACTCTCGAAGTTCATCAATTAACCTGAATGTATTAGAAAAAAGCGTAGTTGAAGCAGAAGATACAGCAGAAAAAGGCGGCAGATTTCATTGGATTTTTCCCCACTTAAAAGAACTCAACGTCCCTCCTCAACAAATTCAAAGACTTTTAAATCAACTCGATATTCGCCTAGTTTTCACCGCCCAGCCCACAGAAATTGTCCGCCACACCATTCGGCGCAAACA
>DLXW01000291.1:5806-10957 GCA_003448685.1 Cyanothece sp. UBA12306 | reverse complement strand
ATTGTCAACCTTCTCAGAAAATTGGATCAAGCAGAAGAAGCCTTTCGGGGGATGGGTTTGAGTAACTCCTGGGAAGCTCAATCAGCCATCGAACAACTCACCGAAGAAATTCGCCTGTGGTGGCGGACTGATGAACTACATCAATTCAAACCGAGTGTTCTCGATGAGGTAGATTATGCCCTACACTACTTTGATGAAGTTTTGTTTGATGCCCTACCCCAACTATCCCAACGACTGCAACAGGCCCTTAAGAGTTCTTTTCCCTGGTTAACTCCACCGAAGAGTACCTTCTGTCGTTTTGGTTCTTGGGTAGGAGGAGATCGAGACGGTAATCCCTTTGTCACCCCAGAGGTAACCTGGCAAACTGCCTTTTATCAGCGCAATATGGTTTTAGGTAAGTATTTACAATCGATTGAAGATCTCACGGAAATTTTAAGTGCTTCTTTGCACTGGAGTAATGTTTCCCAAGATCTGCTCGATGCTTTAGAAAGCGATCGCGTTAAAATGCCAGATATTTACGAAGAGTTAGCCATTCGCTATCGCCACGAACCCTATCGCTTAAAGCTGGCTTATATTCAGCAACGGTTACAAAATACCCGCGATCGCAACAATCGTTTACGAAATCCAGAGCAAAGACAACAACTATTAAATCTCAGCGAACAGCAAATCTACCATTCGGGCAAAGAATTTCAGGAAGACTTAGAACTAATCAAACGAAATCTCGAAGAAACTGGATTAAATTGTCAAGAACTAAATAATTTAATTTTCCAAGCCGAAATGTTTGGCTTTAACTTGACCCAGTTAGATTTCCGTCAAGATTCCTCCCGTCATGGGGATGCGATCGAAGAAATAGCCGAATATCTCGATATTCTTCCCAAACCTTATAATGAGCTTTCCGAAACAGAAAAAACCGATTGGTTGATCAAAGAACTGCAAACCCGACGGCCTTTAATTCCGGCGGGAATACAGTTCAAGAAGGCTGAAAACAGCGAAACAGTAGAAACTTTTAGGACTTTGCGTCATTTGCAACTCGAATTTGGCTTAGAAATCTGCCAAACCTACATCATTAGTATGACCAATTATGTCAGTGATGTCTTAGAAGTATTGTTATTAGCCAAAGAAGCAGGACTATACGACCCAGGAACGGGTACTATAACCATTCGGATTGTTCCCCTATTTGAAACCGTAGATGACTTAAAACGAGCTCCAGAAGTGATGGAGGATTTATTTAAGTTACCCCTCTATCGAGCAGCCTTAGCCGGAGGTTATGATCAACTGCAAGCCTCAGACAATCAGACCTCAAACTCTAAAACTCTCAATCTTGAGTCGTTAGAACCCACTAATCTCCAAGAAATCATGGTGGGATACTCTGATAGTAATAAGGATTCGGGTTTCTTAAGCAGTAATTGGGAAATTCACAAAGCCCAAAAAGCCCTGCAACATATGGCCCAACCCTATGGCATTAATTTAAGGCTATTCCACGGTCGAGGTGGTTCTGTGGGACGGGGAGGAGGCCCAGCTTATGCGGCTATTTTAGCTCAGCCCACTTCTACCATTAACGGACGCATTAAGATTACCGAACAAGGGGAAGTATTAGCTTCTAAATATTCACTTCCTGAATTAGCTTTATATAATCTAGAAACCGTTTCCACCGCCGTGATTCAATCGAGTTTATTGGGGAGTGGTTTTGATGATATTGACCCCTGGAATGAAATTATGGAGGATTTGGCAGTTTGCGCCCGTAAAGCCTACCGAAAACTGATTTACGAGCAGCCAGATTTTATTGACTTCTTCTTGTCGGTGACCCCCATTCCTGAAATTAGCCAATTACAGATTAGTTCTCGTCCAGCGCGTCGTAAAAGTGGGAAGAAAGATTTAAGCAGTTTAAGGGCGATTCCTTGGGTATTTAGTTGGACTCAAAGTCGTTTTCTGCTTCCTGCTTGGTATGGAGTGGGAACCGCTTTACAAACCTTTGTTGATCAAGAACCAGAAGAAAATTTGAAGCTATTACGGTATTTTTACCTCAAGTGGCCTTTTTTCCAAATGGTGGCCTCTAAGGTAGAGATGACCCTATCTAAGGTGGATTTAGAAATTGCCCATCATTATGTCAGAGAACTGTCAAAACCAGAAGATTTAGAAAGATTTGAGCAGGTATTTGAGCAGATATCCCAAGAATATTACCGTACCCGCGATATAATCCTTAATATTACCAGTCATGAAAAATTACTCGATAGTGATGTCAACTTACAGCGTTCGGTTCAGCTACGCAATGGAACCATTGTTCCCTTAGGATTTTTACAAGTTTCTCTGTTGAAGCGATTGCGTCAATATTCTCATCAAGCTGAGTCAGGGGTGATTCATTTCCGTTATTCTAAAGATGAGTTATTACGAGGAGCCTTGTTGACCATTAATGGTATTGCTGCTGGTATGCGCAATACAGGCTAAGCTGCTGTGCAAAAGGCACGAATGCTAAAGGATTGATTAGTTAGGCTGGGAAGATTTGATAGTGGAGGAAATAATCCCCCCAAAATCTTATCCCTTTTCTACTAAATCCCGTTTTCCTAAGCTGTTGTGCATTTATAGCAGTCGAAGCATGGGTTAGGACAGTGAAAAAAAAGCAAAAATCTCTTTTTACCTACTTCTTGGATTTGATAATCAGGTTATTTAAACTGGATTTGCCTTTGATTTCCCTACTAGCATTACTAACAGCTTGTAGTGGTACACAAGGATTAGAAGGTCGGTTTTCTCCTAATCCTGAATTGCAAAAAAATTCAGAAACTGCCCAAGTTACTAACAATAAACTTCCTGAAAATTTCCCTAATGAAATCCCTCAATATCCCCAATCTACCTTACAAGAAATAGACGAAGAAATTACCCCAAAAGAGGGTTTAACTCGTTGGAATTCTCCAGATTCAAGTGATAAAATTAAAGCTTTTTATCAACAAGAATTGTCCTCAAAAGAATGGGACATTATTCAGCCATTTTCTACTGAATCGTCTCCGCAACCTTTGATAGCCCAAAAAGATGATTTAAAGATCAGAATTTCCCTTGTTAATTCAGCTTCAACCACAGAATTTACCCTAGAATATAAAAAAATTGCTCAAAATCAAGCAGAAGAAAATTCTTTAGATAAACCGTCACCCAATTTAACTCAAACAAACACGTTTTCTGATCTTGATCAAGTGTCTCAAGCTTTACGCCCCTATATTCAAGACTTAGAAAAATTAAATATTTTAACGGCTAAAATCCCAGAAAATAATCAATTTAAACCCAATGAAATCATTACCCGTCGAGAATATGCCCGTTGGTTAGTCAATGCTCAAAATAAATTCTATCAAAATTCTCCTGAAAAACAAATTCGTTTAGGACTAAAAAATTCTCAACCAGCTTTCTCCGATGTTCCTACAAATGATCCAGATTTTGCTATTATTCAAGGGTTAGCTGAAACAGGATTAATTCCTTCTCGTTTAACAGGAGATAGCCAAGCCTCTCTATTCCGCCCTGATGCCCCTTTAACTAGGTCTAATTTAATTATTTGGAAAGTTCCTTTAGACACAGGTAAAAGCCTGCCTCAAGCCTCTATTGATGGGGTTAAAGAAACTTGGGGATTTCAAGATACGGCTAAAATTGACCCCCAAGGTTTACGCGCTTTGTATGCAGATTTCCAAAATGGAGAACAGGGTAATGTACGCCGAGTATTTGGTTATACAACTCTTTTTCAACCGAAAAAACCCGTTACTCGCGCTCAAGCTGCTGTAGCTTTATGGTACTTTGGTTATCAAGGAGAAGGTTTGTCAGCGAAAAATGTTTTAGAACAAAATTAGAGTTTTTTGAACTCATCTATTAAACCATTCTTATTAACTCTGATAAATATCAAGTTGAGAAAAACTCCTAGATGAATCAAGTGTTTTGCTTTTTTCTCGACTTATTATATATTCTTGAAGATAATAGTCTTTGTTTTTAAAATCAATATTAGGATTAATACTTTTATGCTTTTGATAACAGTAACGGCTATATTTTTCTAGTCTAGCTTTTTCCATGGATATCAAAGCTGAATTAATCAGTAATGGAACACGATCACAATTAATATCTTCTTGCCTATTTTCACTTAAATTAAATATTTCATTGCATTGTTTATTAGACAGAGAAAGTTGTAGATATTTCTCTTGTAATAATGAAATAAGTGGCTCATTATTTCGATTATTTTGTCTTTCAACTTCCAGTATTATTTGCCATAAAATACGATATTTTTCTAAACTAAAAACTAGCTCTTTTTCTGCTAATGTATCAAAAATTTTTTGGCGATATTCAGGACGGTGTAAATAAATTATTAACAATAATTTTTCGGCTTGTTCTAGTAAATTATCTTCAGATTTTTCGGCCATTTTAAGAACTTTATAATTAGGCTTATTTGCAGCATCTTTAGATAATCTAGGTTGTCTTAGTTGTTTTTGTAGGTTTTTAGTATATAGGGGTAATGATCTTGTATCTCCTTGACTAAGAATTTCGGCACAGTAGCTAATATAATAAGTTCTTTTATTACTATCATTTAAGTTATTTAATAGCTTAAGCATTGCTTGTGCTACCTCTTGAAAATGATCAGCCTGTTTAAGATCTTTATCGATTAATAATTGTTGAATTTGCCAATCAAACCAAAGAGGAGCATTTTCTATTAACTGTTGATAATTTTCTACAGCATTAGCATGAGATTTTAAAAATTCATCCGCATCTTTACCATCAGGAAGATTAAGGACTCTTAATTGTACTTGTCCCGAATAAACTAAAGATTCAATTTCAGAAATTGCCTTTTGTGTTGCTTTAATTCCTGCCCCATCTGCATCAAAATTAAAAATAACTTGTTTAGAATCAGTATATCTTAATAATTGATTTAATTGAGTTTTACTAAAAGCTGTCCCCAGAGAAGCTACAGCATTAGTAATTCCTACAGAATGAAGAGAAATTACATCAAAATATCCCTCAACAACTACAGCTTTATCCAAGGATTGGATAGATTTTTTAGCTTTATCGAGAGCAAATAAAGTATGTCCTTTATTAAATAAAGTAGTCTCAGGAGAATTAAGATATTTAGGAAGTTCTTCGCCCAAACTTCGACCCCCAAAACCAATTACTCGTCCTTGAAGATCTAGGATA
>DLXW01000291.1:4147-5547 GCA_003448685.1 Cyanothece sp. UBA12306 | reverse complement strand
ATAACCATTTCCAGTTTTACGTTGAGAAATCAAACCCGCTGCTTCAGCAAGGTGAATAGGGTAGTGTTTTTGTTCGATGAGATAGCGATAGAGAGTTTCCCATCCCCCAGGGGCATATCCTAACTGAAATTGTCTAATGGTTTCTTCCGTAAGTTGGCGTTTTTTTTTGAGATAATTAAGGGCTATTTCTCCTTGATTTTGATAAAGGGCGTGTTGATAAAAATTAGCAGTCAAAGCAAGAATTTCATAAAGTTGTTCTCTTAAAGATAGCTGACGTTGCAATTCCTGTCTTTGTTCAGGTTCCAGGGTTTTAATCGGAACTTGATAGCGTCTGGCTAAATCAAAAATTACGTCACTAAAAGATTGTTTTCCCAGTTCCATGAGAAATTTAATCGCATTTCCCCCTTCGGCGCAACCAAAACAGTAATAAACTTGCTTAGTAGGACTAACGCTAAAACTGGGGGTTTTTTCTCCATGAAAAGGACATAAACCGACATAATCTTTACCTCGTTTTTTTAGAACAACATAATCTGATATGACATCATAAATATCAATTTTTTGTTTAACTTCTTCGATGGTGTCAGGATGTAGACGAGGAATTTCCATTGCTTAGTCAGTTTAGTCCAAAAATTGACAGTTAAAACTATTTTAACTCTTACTATTATTATAGCTAACTTAAATTATTTGTGAAAAGTAACACAACTTTTTCTACTTTAATAAGTAATCAAGGGAAAAATTGTGTTATACTTCAAAAACATTTAGCAAAATTGTCCCTAAATCTCAAGATTTAGAGAGTTTGAATATTTGTTAATAAAAAACCTCTTCAAGCATCAGCTAATGATATCTAAAAGAGGATTAGATTATCACTAATAAAACTACAATAAGCAGTGAATATTTCTTCCCAATATCTCTGGCATCAAGTTTTAGAAAGGCTGCAAATCCGTTTAACTAAACCAGCTTTTGAAACCTGGATCAAAAGCGCGATCGTACAAGAATGGAAAGATAATTGTCTCATAATCCAAGTAGCTAACCCATTTGTCTTAAATCATTTACAGAAAACTTATCAAACTATTATTACTCAAGAGGTAGCCCATGTTGTCGGTTATCCAGTAGATATTCAATTAACTACATCCCAAACAGAAGAAATGCCCTTAGTTAGCAAGGGCGAAATAAGCCAATTATCATCAATAAATCAGATCAAACCAGAATCACCTAAACTGAGTAAATTAAACCCCCGTTACACTTTTTCTCGTTTTGTGGTAGGTCCCACCAATAGAATGGCCCATGCTGCCTCTCTTGCGGTGGCAGAATCCCCAGGACGGGAATTTAACCCCCTATTTCTCTGTGGGGGCGTTGGATTAGGCAAAACCCATTTAATGCAAGCGATCGCCCATTATCGT
>DLXW01000291.1:3467-3974 GCA_003448685.1 Cyanothece sp. UBA12306 | reverse complement strand
ATGCTAAGGTTTTTTATATTTCTACAGAACAATTTACGAATGATTTAATTGCCGCTATTCGTCAAGATAGCATGGAAAGTTTTCGGGAACATTATAGAACTGCGGATTTTTTATTGATTGATGATATCCAATTTATTGAGGGTAAAGAATATACTCAAGAGGAGTTTTTTCATACCTTTAATACTTTACATGAAGCAGGTAAACAAGTGGTTTTGGCTTCAGATAGAATTCCCAAGCGTATTCCCACCCTACAGGATCGTTTAATTTCTCGTTTTTCTATGGGATTAGTTGCGGATATTCAGGTTCCTGATCTTGAAACTCGTATGGCTATTCTTCAGAAAAAAGCCCAGTATGAAAATATATCTTTGCCCCGTAGTGTAATTGAATATATTGCTACTAATTATACTTCTAATATTCGGGAATTAGAAGGGGCATTAATTCGAGCAATTGCCTATATTTCTATCTCTGCACTACCAATGACAGTAGATAATATTGCCCCTGTTTTAA
>DLXW01000291.1:2919-3330 GCA_003448685.1 Cyanothece sp. UBA12306 | reverse complement strand
ATTGCCCCTGTTTTAAATCCTCCTGTAGAACAGGTTAGTGCTTCCCCAGAGATTATTTTGCAAACAGTTTCCGAAAACTTGAAGGTATCTATTGAGGATTTAAAAGGAACTTCTCGACGAAGAGAGATTAGTTTTGCCCGACAGGTAGGAATGTATTTGATGCGTCAACATACAGATTTAAGTTTACCAAGAATAGGAGAAGAATTTGGGGGAAAAGATCATACAACGGTATTATATAGCTGCGATAAAATATCTAAACTACAACAAAAAGACTGGGAACTAAGTCAAAAACTCTCAGAATTGAGTGATCGAATCAATATTGCTAGTCGCGCTCAATCCTAAACCATAAACATTTCTGACTCAGTCTGATGATAGTTGATAATTGAGATACTATCAACTATCAACTATTAA
>DLXW01000291.1:0-2722 GCA_003448685.1 Cyanothece sp. UBA12306 | reverse complement strand
ACTATCAACTATCAACTATTAACTACTAACTATTAACTATTTACTGTTTTCTGATGGATATAAGGGATCTGTATCCAATGATCCTAGACGATCAAAAGGCCAAAAACGAACAAAAGCTTTACCGATAATCTTTTCTTTAGGAACATAGCCCCAATAATGGGAATCGTAGCTATTGTTGCGATTATCCCCTAAAACCAAGTATTCTCCTGGGGGGACTTTTACCGGCCCGAAGTCATAATTAGGGTCTTCAGCGATATATTTTTCAGATAACTTTTGGTCATTGACATAAACATGGCTATTCTTAACTTCAACAGTGTCTCCTGGTAAACCAATTACCCGTTTAATGAAAGCATCGTGAAAATTTCGAGCTTCAAGGGCTTTAGTTGGGTTAAAAACTACGACATCTCCCCGCTCAGGTTCTTGGAAATGATAACTTAATTTTTCGATGATTAAACGATCATTAATTTGCAATGTCGGTTCCATCGAAGACGAAGGAATATAACGAGCTTCTGCGACGAATGTCCGAATACCAAAGGCTAAAATAGCTGCGGTGGCTACAGTTTTTATCCCTTCAAGCCAAGGATTTTCTTGAGAGGGTTGAATGGGTTTGTTTTTGGAAGGTTCTTGTTTCAAGCTTCGGGCCATAGGATATAGAAGATGATCAGCGAGAAAATTGCTAAAGTATAGATGATCTAAAAAATTAACGTAACCGATACTTACTTTTTAGTTTAACTAAACTCAAGTCAGTGACAAGATTAAATTACTGTTCAATAGATTAGCCTTTACTAATCTTAATATTATGACACAACTCCTCATTCGTCACGCTCAAATTTTATTGCCAGATGGTCAATTTCTCCTAGGAGATATTCTAACCCAAGGGGGAACCATCTTAAAAGTCGCTCCAGAGATTTCTGCTCAAGACATTGACAACATCATAGACGCTACGGGGTTGACTTTGTTGCCTGGGGTGATCGACCCTCAAGTTCATTTTCGTGAACCTGGATTAGAACACAAAGAAGACTTGTTTACGGCTACCTGTGCTTGTGCTAAGGGAGGGGTCACCTCATTCTTGGAAATGCCTAATACTCGCCCTTTAACCATCACTCAAGCTGCTTTAGATGATAAGTTACAACTGGCAGCCCAAAAGTGTCTAGTAAATTATGGCTTTTTTATCGGTGCTACTCCAGACCACTTACCGGATCTATTAACCGCTAACCCTACCTGTGGCATTAAAATCTTTATGGGATCGTCCCATGGAGCCTTGTTGGTCAGTCGAGAAGCTCAATTAGAGCCAATTTTTGCCGAAGGAAGCCGTTTGATCGCAGTTCATGCTGAAGATCAAGCCAGAATCATCCAACGCCGTCAAGAATTTGCTGGAATTACCGATCCAGCTATTCACTCCCAGATACAAGATGAAGAAGCTGCTTTAAACGCAACAAAATTAGCTCTAAAACTCTCGAAAAAGTATCAAAGGAGGCTGCATATATTGCATCTTTCTACAGGAATAGAAGCACAATTTCTGCGGGAAAATAAGCCGAGTTGGGTAACAGCAGAAGTAACCCCCCAACATTTGTTACTCAACACCGAAGCTTATGAAAAAATTGGCACTCTTGCTCAGATGAATCCCCCTTTGCGATCGCCCGAAAATAATACCATTCTTTGGCAAGCTTTATTGGATGGAGTCATTGATTTTATTGCTACGGATCACGCTCCCCATACTTTAGAAGAAAAGGCGAAGGGATATCCTAATTCTCCTTCAGGAATGCCAGGGGTTGAAACTTCTTTACCCTTAATGTTAACTCAAGCTAAGTCGGGACGCTGTAGCATTGCTCAAGTTGTTAATTGGATGTCTACTGCGGTAGCGAAAGCTTATAAAATTCCCAATAAAGGTTTGATTGAACCTGGATATGATGCGGATTTAGTTTTAGTTGATTTAGAGAATTATTATCCAGTCAAAAGAGAAACTTTACAAACTAAATGCGGTTGGAGTCCCTTTGAAGGATGGGAGTTAACGGGATGGCCAATGGTAACAATTGTTGGGGGAAAAGTTGTTTATGATCGAGGTGAATTAAACACAAATGTTAGGGGTAAAGCTTTAACTTTTGGTTAGAGTGAAGATGAATCATAATTTTTTTTAGTACCAGGATTATTTTATCCTAGAATAAAATAATCCTTGATCGATAGGAAAAAAGATGATGAGTGAATAAAGATTAGATGAAATTTTACTGTATATATATAGTTTAAATATTTGAAAAAAATAGAAAATTTAAGACTAAAGAAACTATCTCCTATGATCATCAGTCAGTGAGCATCAGTATTGATTAAAACAAACAAATTAATGATTGACCTATTTTTCTTGAATTTTAAGCGATTAAATCAATTAGCACGTTTATTTACCCTATTTAGTCTATGTTTCTTTTTAACTGTTGCTTGTAATCAACAACAAAGTAGCGCACATCTCTACCAAAACCAACCCAGTAGCGATCGCCTTCAAGAATTAATTGATCAACAACGTCTTGAAGCTGATGCAGAAAAACGTCAAGAGATATTTCGAGAAATTCAACAGATTTTAGTTGAAGATATTTCCTATATCCCTCTCTGGCAAACTAAAAAATATGCTTTTGCTCAAAATAATATCAATGGGAGAACAATTAATCTCAGTCATATGGTGCTACGTATTAAGGTTAGGACACTTAATAAAGCTTGAAATTAAGTCATAGCT
>DLXW01000342.1 GCA_003448685.1 Cyanothece sp. UBA12306 | reverse complement strand
ATTTCCACCTAATAACCCCTTGGGGATTAGTCATAGAATAAGCTGCTTTAACGGGTTTCGGGGTGGCAAATCCGCGATCGCGGTATAGAATATTACCTAAAACACCAAATATAGTTGATCCCTTGGAAATTTTGCGGTTATTCTCGATAGATTTGCTTTCCCAGCCCACATAACTACCACAAACTAAAGCTGTTTCATTCTCAAGGCTATGGGCTTTGGCTAATTTTATCAGTTGCGGACAACCTTGCTCTAAAAATTCTACTGTTATTATACTAGTCATCTCTTTAGTCGCTACGTCTGGTGTCAGGGTATAATAACGCCTCTGGGAGTGCCAATTTCCCTCAGATTTCTCGAAAAATTCTTTAACTAAGGTTTCTTGGGATAATTGGGCAATTTGTACTGATGTCATCTGGTACTAACCTCTTAAATTATTTGTTCTATATCACAACAGTGATTAAATGTAAAGATTAAATTAGATAATAGTTACATTTCTTAATGTAGCACGAATCACTAGAGAAAGTAATAGACCCTAGTGCATATTCTCGTTCGATCCAAAAAGATGGAACTTTCTAGAATTGTGACAGATTAACCAGTTAATTCTGTAAGTGTTGATACTTCTTTATTGAAAAATAACAAACTAAATAAATTATGAATTATGAATTATTTTTTCTGTTGCCAAACCCTAAACATTAACACTAAACAAGTAAGAATATAACCTGATGTAGCTAAACCATTGAGATACAATAATCGTAAGCTGAGAAACTCTGAAGTTTGCAGAGAACCTAACCATAATAAACCATAGATAATCAGCCAAACTAAGGTTAATCTAATGGATAAACGACTGGTAGATAGTTCTGCATTAGTACCTTGATTTCGATAGATGGTCCACCAGGAAGGGATAATACCTATTAAAGGAATTAAATGAATAATTAATTGTAATTTTTGTAGCTTTCTTTCTTTTAAGGGATCATGATTGTTCATAAAATATTCAACAGTAATCAGTCATCAATTATCAATTATGGAAGCACCTAAAATTATGGTAACTACGATTATCCTTGCTGGTGGGAAAAGTTCACGCATGGGACAAGATAAAGCCCTAATAACCATTCAAGGGGTTCCTTTACTACAACGCATAGCAACTATTGCTCAAGAATGTACCTCTCAAGTTTATATTATCACTCCTTGGATTGAACGTTATCAAAGCTTAATTCCAGCAGATTGTCATTTAATCCTCGAAAAAATCAGAGGAGAAGGTCCCTTAGTCGGTTTTTTCCAAGCATTAACTCAGGTTAAAACAGACTGGGTTTTATTATTGGCCTGTGATTTACCTAATTTAACTCAATTTGAGCTAGAAAGATGGTTAAAATCCTTAAGAAATGTGTCTAAAAATGCGATCGCTTTTTTACCCCGAAATTCCCAGGGATGGGAACCTTTATCCGGTTTCTATCGCTACAATTGTTTAGACTCCCTAGAAAGATTCATTAAGTCAGGGGGAAGATCTTTTCAAAAATGGTTAACTCAAGAGTTGGTTGAGGAATTAATAGTTAGTGATCCTCAAATTTTATTCAATTGTAATACTCCAGAAGATTGGCAAATGATTAATAACAGTAGCATTATTTTCCGATTTGATATTAACTAATACAAAGGCATTTGTATCTAAAATTAACTCCTAGATTCCCATGTCAGCCTGAATTTTGCCATGACTAATCGCTTTAACTAAGATCTCATGATCCTGTTCTGTTTGATTGCCATAAGCTTCTGCCCAATCTGCAATTACCTGCTCAAAATAGTCTGATGTCCCACAATATCCGGCAATTTTGGCAATATCTCCTCCACGAGCATGGGCTCTAGCTAGTAATGTCCCACAGGCACGAGCATACATGAAAAAAGCCGATCCTTTTAGCCATTCGATGGGAATAGAACCTTTCATATTCTTCATCTGACGCACATAAAAAGGTCGTTGGTTAATTGTTGTCCAACCTAACAAGACATCAGTTGTTGCTTGTAATACCCGTTGTCCCAAAACGACTCTGCGACCATTATGAGTCGCTTCTGGGGGTAAAGAAGGAATATAGGGTTCAAAGACAGAACTAGCAGCTTCTTTAACCTGTAGAAATAGAGGATCATTATCATCGTTGCCAAAAAACATCACTAAATAAGCTTGAAGTCCCACACTACCAACTCCAACAACCCGATGAGCAACATCAGCAACACGGTAACGTTGGAACATATAAGCACGTTCTGGGGATAAGGTATCAGCATAGGAAGTCAGAGAATTAATGACTTGTTCTGCTGTCTTATCATCGGTACGAGTTAAAATTGGTGGGTCATCAGAAAATCTCCATCCCCCTTCCACAGACCGATAAGCAACTTTGTCGAGTAAGGTAACATTAGTACGTTGTTGCGCTTTTTTTACTGCTTTGTCCAATACTTTTCGGGTTTTTGCGTCGGGTTTAAAGACAGGTTGTGTTTCCCCTGGTTGATGATGGAGATACCAAACTTCCAATATTCTTAAACTTTGGAGATAGTTTGCATTTTCTCGATAACCTGATACACAATTGATCACTGCTTCTCGACGATCGCTTTTACTGAGTCCATTTTCTCGTCCAGCAACATTAACACTAGCTGCTAAACGTTTGAGATCCCATTCCCAAGCACTAATAGTTGCTTCATCGAAGTCATCGAGGTCAAAAACTACATTACGTTGGGGTGTTCCATACAGTCCAAAATTATTTAAGTGAGCATCCCCATCAATTACACATTGCAAACCAGATATAGGACTTTGAGCAAGATCCCAAGCCATAACAGCAGCACCACCACGCAAAAATGTAAACGGAGATGCTGCCATACGCCCCATTCTTAGAGGAATTAAATGTTCTTGACGACCCTGATTTGTTGTTTGAATAATATCTAATGGGTTAGGACGATTTTCTAATTTTTTATATTCACCTAAACTTTCTAAGGGAATTTTTTTTTGTAAGGCTTTTCCTATTTCATTTCGTCTTGGCCAAGGTTCTAAAGCCAAATGAGGATTGTAAGGAAGATCTCTCTGCCAAGGTTCTACATCTTCTCGCAAAAAATAAGGATGTTGTTCCATTTAATTAGTCCTATGTTATTGTTAAATATATTATTGTTTAACTGTAAAATTTAACTATCTTTATCTTAAAGCATTAAGATTTTATCTTGTTTGCTAGTCCTTATTTTTTTTACATTACTTAATTTAAAGTGATCAATCACACTAAAAACTGGTCTTGTTACCATTGGTTTATTGATTAAAACCCAACTTTCAACATTTTAATTTTTGAATAACTAAGTTACTAAATTTAATTAATCCAGCCTAAAACATTACGAATAACACTCCATCTGGGTTCTTTTTTCTCACTCCCTTTCCCTAAAATCCAGTAATCATAAACTTCATTGATAGTACCATCAAGTTTTTTGAGTTCAACCCAATGATCAATAAATTCATCCATTGTGGCATCATTACGACCATTGAACGGATAAACTAAGGGAATAGCGACTTGACGAGGAAAAGGATTAACTACCTGAAACCGAGGATAAAGTAATGTCCAAGCTGATCCTGCTTCTGCACTAGATAAGAGCACATCAACATCTTTCCCCTTATTTTTTTTCTCAAAAAAATCACGGGGAGATTCTAAGAAAACTACTTCAGCATTAGGTAAATATAGCTTGATTTTATCCCCAAATAGTCGTTTATCAGTGACTCCAATTTTTAGAGATTCCATTCGATTAATAGAGGCTAAATCAGCAAACTCTTTATCTCGATGATCAGCAACAACTAATGCCATTGTTACATTCAAATAGGGATCAGAAAAACGAGTTTCTTCAGAAGATCTTTCTACTGTTCCTAAAATTCCTGACATTCCTAGGTCAAAATAATCTTCGTTTAAAACCTGATTAAGTTCATCAATTTTAAAGGGAACAAACTCAACTTTTACTTTAAGTTCTTGAGCTAATCTTTGCGCCATGTCAATATCAAAACCTACTAATTTTCCTTGAGCATTGGTATAAGAAAAAGGTAAATTATCCCGAAGATATCCAATGCGAATTATGCCTCGTTCTTGAACTCGATTAAGCAATGATTGATTGGGTTTTAAGGGAAGGGGATTTTTATTGGGCTCAACAATTACACTAGATACAGATGGTTGTAATAATTGCATATTAGCAATAATCTTATCTTTATCGTATTTCCCTAAAGAGTTACTTAGATAAATTTTGGTACTAAATAAAGCAATTACTGCTAAAATCAATCCACCAATTAGCAAGTTTTTTAATCCCTTCCAACGAATTTGTAAAAAACCAAATAAAGCAGAAGTTGTTACCATTCCTACGGTAAAAAGATGTACAGCAGCTAAAACATTACTTAATCTATCTATTAAGACATCAGTAATAACAAAAACTTGAAACATATCGGCAGGCAGTCTCATTAAATCCAACATAAATGGAATGGCAACTGATGAACTTCCGAACAAAACTAAAAATCCAACTGGCAATAATATTCCATACTGTAAAAAGCTTAAAGGAGTTCCAACAAACCAAGCAGAAAAAGGAATAAAACTCATTACAACTAGCCTTCCTAAATGGGGAAAAGGAAAACTTAAAGGAACAATAACTTCAGCAGTTGCTTCAATATCTTCGTTGCTCAATTCATACTTTTTAAACAGCGTTTTTATATTATCCACTATTAGAGGAAGTGCAACTAATACTTTTCCGGCTGCAAATGTTAAAATCAGGGTATTTTGAACAGTAGAAATAATATCTTTATAAGAGAAAGGAGTTAAAGACGCAATAATAGAAGGTAAAATTAATCCCCCTAAAATTAAAGTTGCTAAAATATAAGTAATAAAATAACCTTGTAGTCTTCCTAAATCTTGAAAAGTCATAGTTCCTGCTGCACTTGCTGCAATAGCAAAAACGCCTATGGGAGTTAATTTAACAACCATTTTAGTTACTTTAGACATAGATTCAGAAAGAATATCAATTAATTTTAAAATTCGCTTTTTCCGAGGTATTGTAATCAAACTAATTCCCATAAAAATGCAGAAAACTACAACAGCAGGAACTTCATTATCTGCTAAAGAATTAAAAGGATTTTTGGGAATAAACAAACCAAATAAGTCAACTGATTTTGGTTCTTCAATAAAACTTGTACTAAAAAAAGAGGCAGATTCCCATGAAGGAAAAGCTAACGGAATTAACAAAACAGTGATAAATCCAATGCCCCAAAGCATCAATAAAACTAAAATTGCTTTTGATGCTAATTTTGTACTTTGTTCAACAGTTAATCTTCCAATTCCACTAATTAAAGAAAAGACAATGGCGGGCAATACCGTCATCTGTAAAAGGCCAATAAAAACATCACCAATAATTTGTAAATTAGCACACCATTCTCCAAAAAAAACACCACAAATAATACCACCTAACAGTGCTATTAAAATCATCTGAGAAAGACTTAAACTAGGTTTTTTAGGCGATTTTTTTGCAGGTATATTTTGAGAAGTATCTATTTGATTTGATATATTGGCACTATGAGCCGTTGGTCGTTGCTCGGGGTTCATAATCAACTATATTTTTCCAGTAATTATCTCATAATTAGATCAGAAAAAAACTTAAGAAAATATAACAACGTTTAAGATTTTATCTTTTAACCAGAAGATTATCTAAATAATATAGTAGACTTGGGAATAAAAAGCGATTATTTCGTTGAAGAATATATCTTATCGAAATTATTGGGTCTAAAACCTGGCTTTTGAAAGCGAAAAGTTTTTGGAGCGAGGCATAAATC
>DLXW01000026.1 GCA_003448685.1 Cyanothece sp. UBA12306 | reverse complement strand
TATAGCAGTCGAAGCATAGTTTAGGACAGTCATTTTCCCTCAAACCCAGATACAAAGCGAGTTTAACTTCTGACTTCTGACTTGGAGACTTCTGACTTGGAGACTTCTGCTATACCTTGGCCAATTTAACAATTTGTAATAGAATAAAATCATAAAAAAGTCTATACAACAGGCATTGAGTAGGATATGTAAAAGAAAAAAAGGAGGAAAAGTTAATGTCAAAAACGCTTCATAACCGCAACCAAATGTTGGTAGATCTAAAAAGCGACGTATTATTTCAAACTAATATTCCTCCAGAAAATCATGCTGCATTAAGATCAGGTTTTGCCGGTTATCCAGCTAACCCGCGTTGGAATATTAACAAGTTTCAAGCGTGGAAGACTGGCAACAAATTAGGTCAAGCCCTAAAAAAAGGAGATTTAGTGGTGAGATCTTCTGATTCTCTCTTGGTTACCCCTAAAGAAGCCCATAAACTCCAAAAAAATCATCGAGCTTTTGTTGAACCTCCCTCACTAAAAGATGAGGGATTCCCATATAGACTCTTAACTAGACTACAACAATAGTCCCCGTCAGACCGCTATTACTGGGCTGTTTAGCTACGGGGGCACCCACCGCAGTTTGATCTAAACCTCTTTGTTTTACTATTAATGAGGCAGCAATGTCTCTATCGCATTCAAAGCTACATTCAGGACATTTATGAACTCTTATATTTAGTTCTTTTTTGCCTGTATGTATTCCACAATTCGGGCATATTTGCGAAGTCTCAAGGAATCAGACAAGTCTTGAAGAGTTATCAAGTAGCTCAATAGTTAACAATCAACTATTTGCTATTTGATTAATGGTAAGCTAAAATCTGAGTTTTTAACCTTGTGAGCGAATGACTGCTGAACCTACTGTTCATCAAGAGGACACTAAGTCTAATTCTGACCCTGACTCTTTACCTGCTGAAGTTTACCGTCAAGTTCACCTAAAAAGTGAGGCGGATAAACTTCTTTTAATTTTACCTAAAACCCCTCAAAAACCCGTCACAGAAGATTGGACACAAATTATACAAGATTTAAAATATTGCCTGAGCCATCATCAGGGAAGTTGGAAAGCGGGAACTTGTGTCTATTTAATAGCACAAAATCGCTTGCTTGATAGCCGTCAATTACATAATATTGGGCAAATTATAGCAAGCTTTAAGCTAAAACTAAGTTGTATTCGCACCAATCGCCGTCAAACAGCTGTCGCCGCAGCAACAGCAGGCTATTCCGTAGAACAAGAAGTCTCAAAAGTCTCTCTGTTTTCTGACACACAATCAACTCAATCTCTCCTTGCAGAACCCCTTTATGTAAAAACCACTGTTCGTTCGGGAGTCGCCATTCGTCACCCAGGAACTGTAATTATTCAAGGGGATATTAATCCTGGTGGTGAAGTAATCGCTGATGGAGATATCATTATTTGGGGCTGTTTACGGGGAATAGCCCATGCAGGAGCCAGAGGTAACCAAGAATGTTGCATTATGGCTCTGCGAATGCAACCGACTCAGTTACGCATTGGGGAGCTAGTTGCTAGAGCTCCTTCTGTAGCACCAGAAGTTATTGAACCTGAAATAGCTTATATTAGTTCCGAGGGTATTAGACTAAAATCAGCCTTCAATTTCAATAAAACCCATGTTTTTCAACAAAAAAAACAAGGATGGCAAGCAAAAACTTAAATCAATCGAGATAATCCTTAAATAATCAGTAATAATTATATTTGAGTATGGAATTATGAGTCGTATTATTGTGATTACCTCTGGGAAGGGAGGTGTGGGCAAAACTACCATTACTGCTAATTTAGGATCAGCCATTGCCTATTTAGGCTATAAAATTGCCCTAATTGATGCGGATTTTGGACTCAGAAACTTAGATTTACTTTTAGGACTCGAACAAAGAGTCGTTTATACTGCGATCGACGTTTTAGAGGGTAACTGCTCCATCGAAAAAGCTTTGGTTAAAGATAAACACCAACCTAATTTAATGCTGTTACCAGCTGCCCAAAACCGAACCAAAGAGGCGATCAATCCTGAGCAGATGCAACAGCTAGTCGAACAACTCAAAATGCAGTTTGATTATATTTTGATTGATAGTCCCGCAGGTATTGAAATGGGTTTTCGTAACGCCATTGCTCCTGCGGATGAAGCTATTATCATTACTACTCCAGAAATGGCTGCGGTTAGGGATGCAGACCGAGTAATCGGTTTATTAGAAAGTGAGGAGATTAAAAAAATTCAGTTGATTGTCAATCGAGTGCGACCACAAATGATCGAACTCAATCAAATGCTGAGCATCGAAGATCTGCGTGAGATTCTGGTGATTGATTTATTAGGAATTGTTCCCGACGATGAAAGAATTATTATTTCTACTAACCGCGGGGAACCTTTAATCTTAGAAGAAAATCCTTCTCTTCCAGCTATGGCTTTTAATAATATTGCCCGAAGATTAGCCGGTGAAACAATTCCTTTTCTTGATTTAAGAGCTGCTCACGATAACCTTATTACTCGCATTCGTCGCCGATTTTTCGGTAGTTAATCATTTTATTTATTAAGAGCTGAGCCATGATTTTTGACCTACTAGAAAAACTATTTCAGTGGAAAAGTTCCTCTAAAAGTGGAAAAGAAGCAAAACGCCGTCTTAAGTTAGTCATCGCCCACGATCGCGCTGGACTTAGTTCAGAAATGCTCGAAGCAATGCGTCAAGATATTCTAGAAGTAGTCAGTCGCTATGTGGATATTGATCCTGAAGAAATGGAATTTTCTCTAGAAAGTGACCAAAGGATGACAGCTTTAATTGCTAATTTACCTATTCGTCGGGTGAAACGCGAAAAGTTAACCCCACCCCAATCATAGAGAATAACCAAAATTGAGCGGGTTATAATATTATTATATTTTGTAATCTTTGTGTCTCATAAGTATGGGAAATACTATAATCTCAAATCATTTTTTGAGAAATGATCCAAATTATGTATATAAATAAAATTAAGAAAATAGATTTTTACTACTATTTATATACGTTATTTCCGGTGATAGTTATTTTAGTTTTAACTGGTGGTTTAATCAAATTAGAACAAGAAAGATTCAAGAAAAATCAGCGTCTTCATGCTTTAGATGAACTGACTACAGTTAGAGCAAAATTAGAAAGTTCTTTAAATGAAAAAATATTTTTGATGCGAGGTTTAGTTGCTTATATTTCAGTAAAAAATCCTAATATTACTCAAGAAGAATTTGAAAATTTAACTAGAACTATCGTCAAAAATAATACTGCAATTCCTAGTGCTGCACTCTTTAAAAATTCTATTTGTACCCATCTTTATCCTCTGAAAGGACAAGAAGCAGCATTGGGTTTTGAACCATTAAAAGTACCTGAAGAAAGGGAAGCATTTGAAAGAGCCATTAAAACCAAAAAAACGGTTTTATCGGGACCTGTTGATTTATATCCCCAAGGAGGATTAGTTTTTATTACTCGTACTCCTGTTTTTTTGACACCTCCTAATAGTATCCCAGAAAGTGGTGATTATTGGGGAATGATAAGTATCGGTATTAAAATGAATACTTTATTAGAAGAAGCAGGAATAATTAATCAACAACAACAACCTAAGTATATTTATAGTATTAGAGGTCAAGATGGATTAGCCTGCATTATTCATGAGA
>DLXW01000027.1 GCA_003448685.1 Cyanothece sp. UBA12306 | reverse complement strand
TTGCTTAACCGAGTAGTATTGGTATGGGTCGGGAGTTGAGGAGCAACTTCTCGGACCAGTTTTTAATTAAAAAGTAAAAATCAAAAATCAAAAAAATAGTTGAACCTCTAAAACCATAATACCGAAGCATTTGGTCTTAGAGGTTCAATATTGCTGCTCAAAAATTATCCCTCAGGGACAATGATCAGTCTTTTTGTATTTTCATCACTACAATCAAACCATGGCCACATCCCCATCCTCGTTGCATTTCATATTCTAAGGTTCTCAAAGCATAACCTAGTTGGGGTTCAATGATATTGGCACGGGGATCACCGTACCACATCCAACCCACATCAGCAATAACTCGATCAATAGTCATCAAAGCAAATTGTAAGGGTTTGGGAAACTCATCCCATCCTGTTACATCAGGTAGGGAAAAATTGTGAGTCAGACGGTGCTGAGTAAATTCAATCAAGATATTCCAAGATTTGATCAAGTCTTTGAGCAAGGGTGTAATAAATCGATGTTCAGGAAAGATACTTGCATCTAAAATCAACTCATCTAAATTCGTCCGCATATAATCTTCATGGAGACAATTAATTAAGCGACGAGTTGGTTTGAGTTGAGGATTAAAAGATCTCGTATCCGTATGACGACCCACTAAAATAGAGCGATCAACCAATTTAACTACTTCAAGTTTAACCCCTGTTTTGGTGGTTATTTCTTGAGCTAATTCTCTGACTTCTTCTCCTGTCCAAAAACGAAGGGGAAATGATTCAATATCTGTGGTTTTACGAACAGACTCAGAATACAGATAACCCATATTATATTCACGTACTTTTTCTTCTTCAGACTGTGCATGCCAAAAATCTGGCCATTCAATGGAATATCTGCCAATTAAATCCATGACAACTAAACTTCCATTGTTACCATGATGACAAACATCTTCTAACAAAGTAACCAAATCTTTACGAGCTAGATGGGATAATGAACCATAGGAAGAAAAATACAGATCAAAGGCAGATTCTGTATTTTTAATCTCTCCTAACCCTTGAGACAAGTCTGCTTCTTGAAATTGGACTTTTGCTTGTTCACCAAACAATGACTTGCCTTTTTCTACCATCGCTTGGCTAATGTCTAAACCCAAAAATAGCGATATATCTTCGTAGGGCAATACCCTTTTATGTTGTAATCCTAAATCGAGATCACGGTAGTCAATTTTAGTTAAGATATCATAACCTTGACCAGCACCACATCCTAAATCAACAATTCTTACCCCTTGCTCTTGAGAACGCTTATTTTCGGTTAAGTTCTTCAAAAATGGACGGAGTACAATTCTAGTTAATTGATCTTCCCAATACGTCCGAACATTATCATATTTACCAAATAAATTGCCAACATATAAATCATATTTTCCCTCTTGTACAGCCTGTGTATAAGTTTTCCACTCATTAGATTTTACTGATTTCATTGATTTTTATCCAAATAAACAGCTATCATTGCTCTTAGCAGCAATAAATCGAATCAGAGTTATTTATATTCTATTAGATTACTCCTTGATTGTAAATTTGTAAATTTAAGGCTATGGAATCTTTGCTCAAATGATATGGTGGATATCAATACCTCAAAAGATTATCAAACTTTTAACCCTGAATCTCCAGGTTTTCAGGAATTCTTAAGATATTTCCTCCAGGACTTACGCGATCGCTGTCTTTTGCTAAAAAATGGGCAGAATGCTAATTATATCCCCGAATTAGCCCAAGTTGATCCGAATCTACTGGGAATTAGTCTTGTTACAACCAAAGGACGAAGTTATAGCGTTGGGGATACTTCGACTTTATTTACAATTCAGTCAATTTCTAAACCATTTGTCTATGGTCTGGTTCTAGAAGACTGGGGACCCCAATATGTTCTGCAAAAAATTGGTGTTGAACCAACTGGAGAACCTTTTAATGATATTATGGAACCCCAAGAAATACAAGATAGAAAATACAATCCGATGGTTAATGCGGGGGCAATAACCACTACAAGTTTAATTAAAGGTAATACATTACAAGAGAAACAGCAACGATTATTTTCTATGTTTCGACGCTATTTTGGACGAGATGTACAGATCAATGAATCAATATTTTGGTCAAGAAAAACAGAGGATAATTGGAATCGAGCACTCGCCTATATGATGGTGAATTTTGGACTGATTGAGGGGAAAGTTGAAGAAGTTTTAGACCTTTATTTTCAACAATGTTCTATTAAGGTGACTTGTCAAGATTTAGCTCTAATGGCAGCTACATTAGCTAATTCAGGTTTAAATCCTATTACCGGTGAACAAGCTCTCAACAAAAATTATGCTAAACATTTGATGAGTATCATGTTTACCAGTGGATTATACGACTTTTCTGGACAATGGGCCTATCGAGTTGGTTTACCAGCAAAAAGTGGTTTATCGGGGGCAATTATTGGGGTAATTCCTAATCAAATGGGTATTGCTGTCTTTTCACCTCCCCTAGGTGAACATAACAAAAGTGTGCGAGGGGTCAAAATATTCGAGGAACTTTCCCAACAGTTTAAGCTTCATATTTTTAAACCTATTATTAATAATAAACAAGTACCTAATGAACCAAAACTAAAATTTTCTTTTCTCTCTTTAAAAAAAGATTCTGTGAATTCTTTTTTGAACAATTTATATCAAAAATATTTACCCTTAAATGAAGGAAGAATTTATGTAAGTGAACCTGATTTATTAGAGATTAATCCTAATTGGTTTGCCATTTGTCTGGTTACTGTTGATGGTCAAGTTTATAGCGCAGGGGATCTAGAACAATCTTTTTTAATTCAGTCAATTTCTAAGGTATTTACCTATGGTATGGCCTTAGAGGATCATGGAAGAGAACATATTTTAACTAAGGTTGATGTAGAACCCACAGGAGATGCTTATAATTCCATTATTAAAGTAGAAGAAAATTCTAAACGTCCTTATAATGCTATGGTCAATACTGGAGCGATCGCTATTACTAATTTAATTAAAGGAAAAAGCCCCGCTCACAAGCTCAATCGTGTGTTAAAAATGTATCAAAGGTACGTTGGTCATAAGGTTTATATTGATACTTCAACTGTGGTTTCTGAACAAACCAAAGGGGATCACAATTGGGCAATTTCTTATTTACTGCGTAACTTTAAGATGATTTCTGGGGATATCAAACAAACTCTTGACCTCTATCTTCAACAATGTTCAGCTATTATTAATTGTCGTGATCTTGCCATAATGGGAGCAACTTTAGCTAACAATGGGGTTAATCCCATGACGCATCAGAAAGCAATTAATCCTGACTATATCAAAGATTTGATGACTGTCATGTTTACCTGTGGGATGTATGACTTTGCTGGGGAATGGTCTTATAAAGTAGGGTTTCCTGCCAAAAGTGGCGTAGGTGGAGGCATTTTGGCAGTAGTTCCAGGGGTGATGGGAATTGGCGTATTTTCTCCCCCATTAGATAAACGGGGTAATAGTATTCGGGGGATTAAAGTTTGCGAGGAATTATCCCATCATTTTAAGTTACACATTTTTGAGTCATTTAATTAAGATATTTCTAAGCAACTTGACGGTTTTCTGTCCAACGGGCAACATTATTTAAAATAGCTGTTGGATTTTCAAAAGCATCCATAAATATCTGATGATAGTAACATTCTTCTGGAGATCTTAACCTGATCTGAGAATGTTCTTTTTGATATTTTTGTGCCTGTTCTTCATTCATCACATCTTTCAAAGTTTCTGTTAATAAGTCTACTGTGCCACTTCCTTCATCAAATTGTTCTTTTTTACGCCAAACTATGGAATCAGGTAACATATCTTCAAAGGCTTTCCTTAAAATCCATTTTTCTACGGGAGGATCACCTTTTAGCTTTAAATGTGCCGGAATTCTTTGCCCTAATTCAATCATTTTTAGGTCTAAAAATGGTACTCTTCCTTCAATAGAATGAGCCATAGTTAAACGATCAACTCGTTGTAAATTAATATTGTGCAAGCTGGAAATAGATCGCCTTAATTCCGTATGGAGAACATGATCATCAGGAATATCTTTGTAGTAAGTATAACCGGCAAATAGCTCGTCTGCTCCTTCCCCTGTCAATATAACTTTAACATATTCTGCCGCTAAACGTGAGGTAAAGTAACAGGGAATACTACTTCTCACTAAGTCTTGATCAAAAGATTCTAGGTGATAGATAATATCTGGAAGTTTAGCAATTGCTTCTTGGGGATTAATGATATACTCATGGTGAATAGTGCCTAAATAATCAGAAACCAGACGAGCAGACTCTACATCTTTACTGCCTTCAATACCTACGGAAAAAGTATGCAGTTGAGACTTATGTTTTTTCGCAATAGCTGCAATAATGCTACTATCTAAACCACCAGAAAGAAAAGCCCCTACGGGAACATCTGCCATTAACCTTTTAACTACTGAATCTTCTACAGTTTGCCGTATTTCTTGGATAATATCATCAATATTAGTATCAATTTCAGGGGAGATATCAGGTAAAGTATAATAGGTAGAGAAACCGGTTTCAGAAGAGAAAAAAGAACCTGGGGGAAATTCCTCAACTTCTTCACAAAATTTGGTGATCGCTTTTAGTTCAGAAGCAAACCAAAAGTTGCCATCTTTTTCACCATAATAAAGTGGTTTAATGCCAATGGGATCGCGAGCAGCCATGAATTTATTATTATCAATAATAGCAAAGGCAAACATCCCATCTAATTCTGAGACTGCTGTTATATTTCTGTCTTCATACAAATGTAAAATAGCTTCGGTATCGCTTTTGGTCAAAAACTGATACTTTGATTGTAATTCTTGTACAAGTTGTGGATAATTGTAAATTTCCCCATTACCAATAATGACTATACTTTGCTCTTCACTATAAATAGGTTGATTTCCTCCTTCAACATCCATGATACTAAGTCTTTGATGCCCCAAAACTCCTGAACCATCAGGAACAACAAAAATCCCTTTAGCATCTGGCCCTCGATGAACTATGATGTCCATCATAGATTCAACACTAACTTGTTCGGTCTTTCCCCAAATTCCAACAATACCACACATAATTATCTCTGATAACTCTATCTCTCAGACTATCTAATGATTCATCATACTTTGAGAAATTAAATGGTATCTTAACATCTCTTTATCTTTTGTTAATAATTTATTGAAAGACAATTTTTATTGATAAATAAATGCAAAAATTCCCTGTTATAGCCGTAGCTTAACGGGGAATTATCAACAATTTACTCTTCAACAATCTTGTGACGAATATTATCGTAAACTTCTAGGTATTCATCAGCCGGATGTTTCCAGGAATAATCATATTTCATCCCTTGTTTGGCCAATTTATCAAAAGAATCTCGATGCATATACCAGCAATCCAAGGCACGCCTTAAAGCAGATTCTAATCCTGGGGGGTTAGGATGTTCAAAAACATAACCATTGCGTTCTTCGACGGGATGATCCGTATCATTATCTATATCAAATACAGTATTTTTTAAACCACCAACGCTACGAACAATGGGAACTGTGCCGTATTTCAAAGAAATCATCTGGGTTAACCCACAAGGTTCATAGTTACTCGGAACAACCATCATATCTGCTCCTGCATAGATTAAGTGGGATAATTCTTCATTGAATGAAAGTTCTAAATGAACGTCAGGATTATCATTCAACTTATTTTTTTCCCCTTGAAACCAACCCCTGATTTTATCACCAGTGGGAGAACCTAAAAGAACAAATTGCGCTCCCCTTTCTAAGGCATAATACATAGAATGGTGAACTAAATGAACTCCTTTTTGATCATCCAAGCGACCAATATAAGCAATAATTGGTCTGGGGGTTGGCTCATCTGGATCTCGTAACCATAAACGCTCCCGTAAAGCTTTTTTATTTTTGGCTTTTAATGCAAAATTTGCGATGTCATAATTAACGGGAATATGGGTATCGACCTTAGGATTCCAAATCCTATCGTCAATTCCGTTGAGAATACCTTTGAATTTAGCTTGATGGGCGTTTAAAGTGTCCCCTAATCCATAACCCTCACTAGTATGACGAGCTTCCCAAGCATAGTGGGGAGAAACCGTATTAACGGCATTTGAGTAAACAATTCCCCCCTTCATTAAGTTGATTTCTTTCTTATTTTGAGCCATGAGGCGATCTTCTCTGAAGAGTTCACCAGCATTCAACCCAGCTTCTGATAAAAGTTTAACTGGAGCGTATCCTTGATGCTTGAAATTATGAATACTATAAGCAACCCTTTGGTAACTCATCCCCTCTTGATACACTTCAAATAACAAGACTGGAACCAATCCAGTTTGCCAGTCATGACAGTGGATAATATCAGGACGTTTTTTCGTATGAAGCAAAAATTCTAGGGCCGCTTTGCTAAAAAAGGCAAAGCGAAGAGCATCATCATTGGAACCATAATAATGCCCTCGATTAAAGAAACTATTCTGGGGGTCAATAAAGAAACAATTCTGTTCCTCAACTTTCCCATACATAACAGAGCAGTTAATCATCCCTCCATCCCAGGGTACCAATAAATCTCGGTAAGCCTCATCTGGCTCTTGAATATAGTCATAGCGCATATTGTTATACTTGGGGAGGATCAATTCAACTTCGTGACCTCGTTTGCTGAGTTCCCGACTGAGACCATAAACGACATCACCTAAACCACCCGCTTTGATAACGGGGGCGCATTCCGAAGCAATCTGGACAATGTACATAGTGGTTCCCTATTAATCCCCTTGTATTATTAGCTACTATTTTATCAATTCTTCATATTTATGGCCCCTTCTGTCAAGTAAATGGCCTTGGCTAATTGACATCCTCACCGCCGTAA
>DLXW01000145.1:7768-8160 GCA_003448685.1 Cyanothece sp. UBA12306 | reverse complement strand
TAAACCGCGTCCATCTTGAAACCTGGAGTTTTGAAGTGGGGTGAGGTATGATGTTCTCAAAGTCAAACGAAGCAGTATTGATTTATGTTAAAAGTGAAGTTCGAGCTTTGGAACCAAAGTCCAGAACAATTAAGAGAAGATAGCTTAAAAGCAGAGCATCCAAGAACTAGAGAACGATTAATGGCATTATACGAGATTAGTCGTGGTCAAAGTGCTACTCAGGTAGCTAAACAGACAAAAAGAAACCCTCAAACAGTAATGGAATGGGTTCACAAATATAATCAAGATGGACCTTTTGCCCTCAACTATCAACACAGTGGTGGACATCCCCCCCTTTGTCTCAACCCATAGAGCAACTGCTTCACAGCCAAATTTGTTCCGCTCTAGAATTA
>DLXW01000145.1:1511-7473 GCA_003448685.1 Cyanothece sp. UBA12306 | reverse complement strand
TAGCAGCTACACCACCCCAACAAAGAGAAGACAAACCTTTGCCACGATGGACATTAAAACGCTTAGCTCATTGGGTTCAAGAAAAATTCCAAACAGTGGTGTGTAGAGAAACTGTTAGAAAGGTTCTAAAAAAACAGGGCCTATCCTGGAAAAAAGCCAAAAAACTTTTGAATAAAGCTAATCCAACTAAAAGACAAGAATTTTTGTTGACTCTACAGGATTTGTTCGATGATGTTCTCCAGAAAAATCATTTACTGGTTTATATTGATGAAGCTCATATCCATCTTGATTGTGACCAGACAATTTTGGATTTTGGATTTACGATAAAAGATTAAAAACAAGCCCCTGTCTTTCAAGCAGGGGAAAATCTAAAATCATCAAATCGGATAATCATTAATCTAAAATCTAAAATCTAAAATCTGCAAGCCCCTGTCTTTCAAGCATCGGATTGAATTTCCTGATATTCCTATAACTGTTATCTGGGATCAATGTCCTTATCATAGAGCATCAACTGTTAAACTTGCTGCTAATGCTTTCAACATCGAGCTTCAACCCTTACCTAGTTATAGTCCCGATTTTATGCCTGTGGAGCATTTATGGAAATGGTTAAGAGAAGATGTAACATATCACACTTGTTATCGTAGCAAGACTCAATTGATCGAACAAGTTGCCCAATTTCAGTCAGTCCTTAATTCTAGACCGCTCATTGTTAGCGATCGCTTATGGGTGAAAAACCATCTTAATCCCGAAGAAGAAAAACTACGGGTTTCAACTTAGACGCGGTTTAGTTAGGATATTGTCACTTCGATTAATAACTCTAAAATCAATAACAGAAGTGTAATTATCTTGATTAGGTTTAATAATAATATCTGTGATATCAAGTTTAGGTTTATTGTCTTGTAAAATTGGTAAGAAAAAAACAATAAACAAAATAAAAATAGGCGGACCTAAAAATTTTAGTTGTTCCTGAATATTCTTATCTAGTTTAGGAATCTTAAATATGCCAAAATCTAGACCGGATAAATATGGACTTAAAACCAGAATAAATCCAAATGTAAGCAAGATAACTCCAAACTGAGAAGGAAGCCCAAAAAATTCATAAATGCTCTTACGATCTTTACTAGACATCTAAATAATTGACTATTTTATTAATTAGTTAAAAACTGATTATATTTTAGTTACTGATTATATTTTAGTTTATGAGATATACCTAAACAATAATTTTAAGAGAAAATAGGAAAGAATTAAGTTAGACTGCTCAAAGAGAAAATCCTTTACCTCCTGAGCAGTTTAATGACAATTATAACCCTGGAAGATTCAACCCATTGGTGAGTTCTTCCATCTTAGACCGCATTACGTCAGTAGAGTTAGCATAGGCATCTTTCATCGCTTCAGCGACTAATTCAGAAAGGTCTTGAGCCGTTTTTTCCATTGCTTCGGGCTTAATTTCGACCCGAAGAGGCTCTTGGTTACCACTCATAACAACTGTAACCAATTCTCCGTCACAAACACCTGGAATCTCCATATCCTGTAATTGCTGTTGGAGTTCTTGCGCTCCAGCTTGAACTTGCTGAGCTTTTTGGAAGGCTTCTTGTAATTCCTTAATTTTACCTAATCCGAACCCAAATCCTTGTCCTTTTTCTTTTGTCATATCTAGTTAACAGTATTAATTTGAATGATAATTACCTAGAGCCAATGACAGACTCTTGAGGTTGGAATAAATTAATCCCTGTGTTAATCTTAATATCCCCTGGCTGTTTCTAACAGGCTTAAAGAGAAGAAAACTCACCTAAGATTTTAACTTCAGGCTCTAATAATAAAGACCAACGGGACTCTACTTGCTCTTGAACATGACGAATCAGTCGGAAAATATCCTGAGCCTTAGCTTGCCCGCAATTAAGAATAAAATTAGCATGACGCTGGGAAATTTCCGCATCTCCAATACGATAGCCCTTTAATCCTAATTGTTCAATTAACCAACCGGCCGCATGGGGGGTTGGATTACGAAAAACACTACCACAACTAGGTTTATCATAAGGCTGGGAACTTTTGCGCCGTTGCAGATTTTGCTGGGTAATAGCCATCATTTCCTGAGGACTGAAACCCATTTCTAACTCAAAAGTTGCCTCTAACACCAGTTTTTGCCGTCCTTGTAAACAAGAAGTGCGATAACTGTAATTAAGATCTTTTGGAGTTAATTTTTCCACCGTTCCATCAGGAGATACCACCACCGCCTCAATTAAACAATCAG
Source organism: Cyanothece sp. UBA12306 (assembly GCA_003448685.1). Lineage (GTDB taxonomy): Bacteria > Cyanobacteriota > Cyanobacteriia > Cyanobacteriales > Microcystaceae > Rippkaea. Next base: position 5,222 of record DLXW01000145.1, on the reverse strand, counting down.
CCGTACATTGATTATGGGCTCCTGCATTCATCACCACTGCACCCCCCACTGTTCCTGGGATGCCTACAGCCCATTCTAAGCCACGCCAACCTCTTTTAGCGGCTTTTCGAGCAACACTGGCGATAGGATCTCCTGCGGCCACAGTAATACGTCCAGTTTCAGCATCAAACTTACGGTGACGCAGAAAACGGGTACTAATTACCAACCCATCAATACCGCGATCGCTAATCAAAAGGTTAGAACCAGCCCCTAAAAGCATTAGGGGAATATCTTGATGCTCAAACCATTCAAAAGTTGCTTCTAGAGCTTCCTGGCTGCGAGGAGCCGCATACCATTGTGCTTGACCTCCAACTCTATAGGAAGTTTGATCCGCCAGAGAAAAATTGGCTCTAATCTGGCAATTAGTTCCTGGGAGTTGGATAGCAGATGGAGTAATCTGAGAAGAAATTGTCATCATGGGCTTATCAGCAAATAGGAGGGGGCAATTGAAACGAAAGACTAAATAATAGTCCCCATTGTTTCTAGATCAAGGGTCTAAAAACCTGGCCAAATCTAAATATCAAAGAATTTTAACAATCTTCGATTTGAGTGTCATTATAACTAGCAATAACTTGGGGAATAATTTGATTAAGGTTTCCTGCACCCAAAAACAGAGCTAAATCTCCAGGTTGCAACAGTTCCGGTAAAGACTTGGTTAAGGTCTTTAAACAGGGTTGATAAATTACCTGGGAATGGTGGATTTTAATCGCATTAGCTAAGTCTTCACCCGTGATGTTATGAATATTGACTTCTCCCGCGCTGTAAATATCGCTTAAGATTACTAAATCCGCTTCTTGGAATGCTTTGGCAAAGTCGGCTAAAAAGGTAGTTGTTCGACTGTAGCGGTGGGGTTGAAAAATCGCTACAACTCGACCAGCATGATTGTGACCTACTTTAGAACGAGCTGCTGAGAGAGTAGCCTCAATTTCGCTAGGATGGTGGGCATAATCATCAATAAAGGTGATATCATTACAATAACCCCGATGTTCAAATCTTCTTTTAGCTCCACCAAAAGTCAACAAGGCTTCGGCAATTACCTCAAAATCTAAACCTAATTTACGTCCCACTGCTATAGTAGCCAGGGCGTTACTTACATTATGTTTCCCTGGAATTGTGAGGCGCATTTCCCCTAAAAACCTACCCCGTTCCCAAATTTGAGCCGTTGTGCCATGGAGATCGTAGGTAATTTCTTTAACCGTATAATCAGCATTTTTAGCTGGCTCTAGGCTATAGGTAATGGTAGGATTTAATTGAGTTCTTACCGTCTCACAATCAATACAACCAACCACGATCTCACATTGGGTTTCAAAAATTTGAAAGGTTCTGACCACCTCTTCGAGACTTTGATAGTGATCGGGGTGATCTAATTCAATATTGGTTACGATACCAATGGTAGGGAAATGTTTAACTAAAGTGCCATCAGACTCATCAGCTTCAGCCACTAAATAGTTACTTTTTCCTAAATGAGCATTTCCTTGCCAAGCGTCCACCTCTCCCCCAACAATAATAGTAGGATCAAGACCCGCTTTGAGGAGGACATAACCAAGGATACTACTGGTGGTAGTTTTACCGTGGGTTCCTGCTACCGCAATACTTTGATAATCCTTAATTAAAGCTGCTAATACATCAGAACGGTGAAAAATGGGACAACCCTTGTCTCGAGCCGCTTGATATTCGGAATTATTATGAGCGATCGCTGTTGAACAAATTACTTGGGGTAAATTCTCCTCAACGAAGGTTACAGTAGACCCTGGTCTCGAAGGTGGATAATGATTATTAATCTTGTTGGCTATAGTCTGATTGGCTAAAACCCCTACTGGTTCAGCTAAATGAGTTTGACAATTATTAAAAAGTTCTAGGTTAGTCCCTTCTTGCTTACTAAAAATATGGGCTCCCACCCCTTCTAATCTTTGAGTAATATGACTCGAACGTAGATCGGAACCAGATACAGGGAGTTGTCGCTTGGCAAGCACATAAGCCAAGGCTGACATCCCAATGCCACCGATACCGATAAAATGGAAAGGCCGTCCACTAAAATCAACCGTTTTCACCGTTACATCTCCTGCCACACCGAACGATTACTGCAAAACGTATTTGCTTATTAATTACGGGCTATGATATCAAAAATTGACCGATTGGTCATTGAATCTGTTTCCATCAATTGAAGATTTTAGAATAATCCTGGATTAATTGCTTAATTTTAAAAAGGCTTAAAGACTGATGTAATCTTTGTTTTATCTGTTTTGTTGTTGGTTATTTTGTCATCTAGTCAGATCTACTTATCTACAAAAAATTTCTAATTTGGGGATCGAATGGATCAGTCTTTGGGGTATGATTGGGGTCATTAATAATCATTTAATCTATTGAGCTAAAGCATAGAGGGCAGCAAACAAGTGATTAGAGTAGCAATCAACGGATTCGGACGTATTGGACGTAACTTTGTACGATGCTGGTTAGGGCGGGAAAACAGCCAATTAGAATTGGTGGGAATTAATGATACCTCCGACCCCAGAACCAATGCCCACCTATTGAAGTACGATTCGATGTTGGGTAAATTAGATGCGGACATTAGCGCAGATGATAATTCTCTGACCGTTAATGGGAAGACTATCAAATGCGTTTCTGATCGCAACCCCTTAAATTTACCCTGGACGGAATGGGGTATAGATTTGGTTGTCGAATCTACTGGCGTATTTGTCACCGAAGATGGTGCTTCAAAGCATCTTGTAGCCGGAGCTAAAAAAGTTTTGATTACAGCCCCTGGGAAAGGAGGTGATATCGGAACCTATGTTGTGGGAGTCAATGACAAAGACTATGACCACGACAAATACAATATTATTAGTAATGCTAGTTGTACTACCAATTGCCTAGCTCCTGTGGTTAAGGTGATTAATGATAATTTTGGTATCATCAAAGGAACTATGACTACTACCCATAGTTATACGGGAGATCAACGTATTCTTGATGCTAGTCATCGTGATTTACGTCGGGCTCGTGCGGCTGCGGTTAATATTGTTCCTACTTCCACTGGTGCAGCTAAAGCAGTTGCTCTAGTAATTCCTGAAATGAAAGGAAAACTCAATGGTATTGCCATGCGGGTTCCTACCCCCAATGTTTCAGTGGTTGATTTGGTGGTACAGGTAGAAAAAAGTACCATTGCTGAACAGGTTAATGAAGTTCTCAAAACAGCTTCCGAAGGTCCAATGAAAGGCATCATCCTTTACAATGATTTACCTTTAGTTTCCTGTGATTATCGAGGCACTGATGATTCTTCCATCGTTGATGCTAGTCTCACGATGGTTATGGGTGGCGACATGGTTAAGGTTGTTGCTTGGTATGACAACGAATGGGGTTATTCTCAACGGGTTGTCGATTTAGCGGAAGTTGTAGCTAATAACTGGAAATAACACAACGTACCATTAATTTAAGTTAATTTCCTGGTCAAATAAGCAATTATAACAAGAGAGACTAAATCTAGTCTCTCTTGTTTTCTTTTGTGCTATGGATTTAATTCTTGCCATTTTTTTTGATGATACCTAACCTGTCATTATTCATTAGAGAATTTTGCTAGGAGATGTTAGTTCTGAAATAATTTTGGGCAGTATAAAAATATAAATCTAATAGTAGGAGAATTGAGGCAGTTTAGCAGAAGATATAGCAGAAGTCAGAAGT